>JAKSLA010000039.1 GCA_024401455.1 Paludibacteraceae bacterium
AGCAAATGCCTTCCAAGTTGATTAAAGAAAAACACCTCTTTATTTTTGAAGGAGGGTCTGCAGAGCCAAAATATCACGCTTCTCTTGAGAAAGAATTCTTAGGAGAACGATTCGCTATTAAATGTATATACGATGCAGAAATCTATCAACTTTACAAACAAATGAAGAATGACGATTTCGAAACAGATATTGTCTCTATTCTTAAATCAAGGACAAAAGAAAATGCAGAAACATTAAAAGAATACAACAGAGACAGTTTTGCCTATATTTACTTGTTCTTTGACTACGATGCACATTCAACGATGGCTGACGACAAAAAAATTGACGAAATGCTTGATTATTTTGACAACGAAACAGAGCACGGATTACTTTTATTAAGTTATCCAATGGTTGAAGCAATCAGACATTTCCATGATACAGAAAGTTTTAAGTCATTATCAGTAAAGTGCAAACGTGGCACAAAAATTGAGAACACAAACTGTCCCTACAAAAATGACTGTGTAGATATCGATGATTGTCTTAAAGAGACTCATTATAAGACACTTGTATCTCAAAATAATGATCCAAAGTTGAACAACATCAATGGATATAATAGTCAAATTTGGAACGAACTAATCAAAGCTCATATATGTAAAGCCAATTACATACTATCTGATCATTATTGTTATCCAGAAAGCAGAATACCTCAAAAAGACATATTTGAGCAGCAGAAAGCAAAATACATTGACAAAAAATGTCCCGAAGTTGCGGTTTTAAGTTCTTTTCCTATGTACATCTTAGAATACTTCGGAGCATTCAAACTGAAGGAAAAGCTTAATCTTTAAGGAAAATCCAATAATATTTTACTTGCCCAAACTTTATAATCAAGCAAAAACATACAACATAGAAAAAGGATGAATCACAAGATCCATCCTTTCCTTTTATCGATTGAAATCACTTATTTGTACAAGCACAAATAAGGTGTGTCCTCTGTACACTTCACCTTGTACTTCACATCCTTAGCCACTACGAAAGACTCAAACTTCTTGTAAGTCTTCCATTCGGTCTCACCTGGTTGTTGAATGGTGAGTGCACCAGAGATTACAGTCATAATCTCCACTGTAGAAGTTCCAAACTCATACTCACCGGCTGCCATAATGCCGACAGTTGCTTTACCCTCCGCACCATTAAGTGCCATAGAGACTACGTCTCCATTAAAATATTCGTTAACCTTGAACATAACTATTAAGGGGCTTTCTATAAATTCCCCGATTTTCTAATTTCACATGTAGGGATTCCCAATAAACTTTTTGCGTGCTTTTGAATTTTTCCACCTTCCGGATGATTTTCACTCTTCAAAATCACAACCAAACGATTTATAGAAGTCCCCTAAATTTCAATACAAATATAGAGCAATTCATCCATAAAAGAAAAAAGAGCAGCCAGAAGCATTCATCAAAACCGCTGTTCTTACAATTGTTTACTAAAACGGCAAAAAAAGAGCCATCCAGATGGATTTCGGATGGCTCTAAAAAGAATTTATTATTCTGATTATAACTTACGCCTAATCAGAAGAGTTTTACATTGACACCAAACTTCATCCACAAACCAGGTTGCGGAATGTTGCCCAAGTCATAATATTCCTGATCGAAAAGGTTGTTTGCCTCCGCATAGATTGAGTAGCGGGCGGCATCCCACGAAAGACGCAAATCAACGACGCCATACGGATCGTAGTCAACCAATTCGCCAGTGCTCTTGTGCTCCTTGTCAAAGAGGATATAGCCCCCTTCGCGCGCTTGCCAACGATAGGCTATCGAACCGTTCAATTTCTTGACGATCTTAGAATCCAATCGGGCAACTGCCTTATGGCGGAGATACTCCAACGCATAATTCGACTTGAAGATAGGCTCCTTATCCTTCCTATCTTGGTCAATGTATGCATAACTCACTTTAAAGGTGTTCAAAGGGAATTCTGGAGCGAAATACTCTCGAAAAAAGAGGGTCACGGCCGCCTCGGCACCCATATTGTCCAACTTGAAGTTGGCGCTATGGTAAACGTCGTCAGCGGTGTACATCACCCAGTCAATCATATCCGTTCCGTGAAGATAGAACGCAGACACCTCTGCTCGAATACCCCTTCTGCGCCACTTGGCACCGAGATTGAACGAAGAGGTCTCCTCTGCCTTCAAGCCAACATTTCCTTCGTTGGTCGGACTCTTATAATAGAGGTCGGTGAAGGTCGGCATTCGAAGCGCCTTGTTCCACGAAGCGAACAACTTCCATTCGGAAGAAGGACGATAGCAGACATCAATGCCCGGATAGAAGGCAAAGGCATCTTCATGCGCCGTATTATTGTTCAAGAGCGCACCCAACGAGATTGTCCAATCCCGAAGAAGGATGTCGTGCTCCAAATAGTAAGCTATATTGGTACGATTGTCACGACGGCGGTACCATGCATCCGATTCGCCCCAAACCTTTATGGAATCGTTCGTCATCGGACGACCCAAAGAGGAGGAAAGAATGCCCTCGTTACGGATTTCAGCACCCAACGAAGTCTTACCCAACTTCCACTTTGTCCAAGCATTCAAGTTGAGCGAATAGACATCCGAGCGGTGGAAATTCTCGCCTGTATGCGTATCACGAATCAATTGGAAATGATCCCAATTACGCACCCAACTAAGGGTTGGCGAGATATGCACACGACCTTTCGTCTCACCACGCAAAGAGGTGATCAAACGGCGAGTTGCCTCCCACTGGTTAGGATAAGCCGCTGAATAGAAGGTGTTAGCACCAAACGACTGCTGACTAAAACCGCACTGCCAATCCGTCTTCACCCATTCATCCTCATAGGCACCCTGATAGAAGGCTTTCCACTGGTCGAAATCGCTGTTTTCTGTCGCACCGTCGCTGCGCGAGTACGACCCCGACACATGCTGACGCAATCCTTTGTGGGCCAAGTTGATAGATGCTTCGCCACCACCATATCCATATTGACCACCAAACGCACCTACACGTCCCGACGTGGAATCGTCACAACGCGTAACAATATTGATGGCACCTGAAAAGGCGGAGGTTCCGAAAAGTCTGGCGGCAGGGCCTTCCAGAATTTCCACACGCTCTACATCTTGCATGGATACAGGGAAATCGGCCGATAGATGGCCGGTGTGAGGAGAGGTGATATTGACACCGTTAAGGAGTAGCGTGATTTGATCGAATGTTCCTCCACGAATGGAGATATCCGTTTGGACGCCCATGTCGCCCCTTTGCCTGACATCCACGCCACAAGCATAATCAAGCAAATCGTTAATACTGTGTACCGCCGCGGCCGCAATATCAGCACGGTCAAGTACAGAAACCAAACGCACAGCCTCCTGCGACGTCATTGGAACGCGACTTGCCGTCACCTCCAAAGCATCCAGTTGCTCCATCTGCTCCACTTCTCTGTCTGTTGCGACAGCCAAAGAGTCAACGCTATTGTTTGCCTTAGCGTCCACGCTTGCCAGCATGGCAACCCCCAAGACTCCAATGGTCACCTCTCTGTGAAGAGAACAGAAAACAGCGTAAGAGGCATGAGAAAATCTACGCCAACGCAAACTTTCTCTCTGAACCATTACATTTCTGTTGTTCATAAAAAATTAATTAAAAACGGAACCTAAAAAAAAACATTTCCACAGCAGGCTCCAATACTGAAAAAATGTCGAACATAAAATTTCCGCAAAGGTAGGAAAAAAGAATTTCATAGGCAACCTTTCAATTTCCAATAAGCAGGCTCTTTCCCTTATAAAAAGCAAAAAAGGCAAGACCTTGCGCCTTGCCTTTTTACTTATTCGATAACACGTCTGATTACTTTTCCATCACGATACGGAAACCAACAAACGCCTGAGATTTCTTTTCTGGATTAAGATAGTCACGAGTTGAAACTCTACAGTTCTGCGCCTTATAACGCCATCCTCCACCTCTTACAATACGGAACGAGTTCGTCAAAGCACCCTTCGGGTTAGTTACGGCAGCAGACGAATATGGGCCAAACCAATCCGAACACCACTCATAAACATTACCGCTCATATCATAAAGGCCCAACTCGTTAGGAGCCTTGGTCATAACTGGCGCATTTGAGAAGTTTTTCTTTCCAAAATTATCGTAGTAGATGGCTACTGAATCAATGCTGTTAGCACCCGAATACTTGCAATTGGTAGTCTTGACGCCACCTCTTGCGGCAAACTCCCACTCCGCCTCTGTAGGAAGACGGAACTTCTTGCCTGTCAAAGAGTCCAAACGAGCGATAAACTTTTGGGTGTCATCCCAAGAAATATAATATGCAGGATAATTATCGCCTAAACCGTAAGAAGAATTCCATTTGTTATCAGGCACACTTTCCATTACCACACGGAACAACGCTTGCGTAACCTCCGTTTGACCGATATAGTAATCAGACAGCGTAACCCTATGCAAAGGAGCCTCATTGGTCATTGCGTCAGTATCATAATTATCGCCCTCTGCATCTGAATTCTGCGCACCCATTTTAAATGTTCCACCTTGAACAGCAACCATCGTGAAAGAAACGCCATTCACTTGAATCACCGTATCCTTGATTGCTGCATTTTCTTGTGCCATAACACAAGTGCTTGCCATAAGCAAAAGAGCCAATATACACTTTTTCATTTCTACAAAATTTTCAAAATTCAAACCTAAATATCTCTCAAAATCGAAATATCACAAAAATACAACAAAAAAATCAATGTTTTGCTATTCTACATTCTTTTTTGTCTCAACCATTTAAATATATTTAAGACAAGACGAATGCGTCCTTTCTGATTTCAACAGACAAAAAAAAGGAGAACCTTATTCAGATTCTCCTCTTGGAGCGGAAGACGGGGTTCAAACCCGCGACCCTCAGCTTGGAAGGCTAATGCTCTATCAACTGAGCTACTTCCGCATTTTTGACTTTCGTCGTGGGCGAAGATGGATTCGAACCACCGAAGACATAAGTCAGCAGATTTACAGTCTGCCCCATTTGGCCACTCTGGTATTCGCCCGCGATTGATTGTTTCTCAATTGCGATGCAAAGGTACTGCATTTTTTCGAATTTGCAAATTCCTAATGTTCTTTTTTCCGCCAAACGCCAACATTTTTCGAAAGAAATTTACAACCAACTGATTTCCAACGGAACCGCACGCCAACATCTTCGCCATTTTTTTCACACCCCACGAATATAGGCCCAAAACAACGAAAGAAACAACCAAAACTAATCACTAACTTTGCAACAAAAGCATTTTAGACAAACATAAAAACAAGAAAAATGAAAAGAAAGCATTACTCCATTCCGTTAGCAATCACCCTCCTACTCTCTGCTTGCGGACAAAATAACGGAGCAGAAAGCAACAGCCAGAACGGTGGAGTCAGCGTCAGCGAGAGCAACAGCCAAGACGACAACAATTTGTTCCATAGCCCCTACAAGAAACCCACCGACTGGGAAACCATGGGACTAAAAGGGAAGGTCAAAAAAATGTATATCAGTGAAAACGACAACAGCGAATTCAACGAAGAGGGCTACTTCATCAAGCACGTCGAAAGCCTTGACGCTTTGGTCAATGTCAAATTATACACCTACGACGCAGCCGGAAATTTGATTACCCGAATTTCATACGATCCTTCTTGCAAGGAACAATCTACGATGACCAGCCAATACTCCTACAAAATGATAGGCGACACATTGGAAGTAACGGAAAAGAACTCGACCAACTACGGTACAGATGTTTGCAAATACTATTACACCGAAGGATATCATTGTGCTCGCTATAGCGATAGCAACGGCAATTCGACCCGATACATTTACGACAAGCACGGCAACATCATAGAGTATGTGAACAACGATGGTTCCTCAACAAAAAACGCTTACAAATACGATGACAACGACCGTTTGATTGAAACCGCCATTCAGGACATGGACGAAGACTTCATCACCACAAAATATTTCTACGACGACGCAGGAAAACTAAAGAAGACCGAAAGCAATTCAAACATCACCAATATCTACAACGAGAAGGGAGACATCGAAGAGACCATCTCTGCAGAAGGTTCGTGGAAATACTCCTACGACGAGAAAGGCAATCTAACAGGCTATAGCCAAAACGGGGAGAAGTTCACAACCACCCACCAATACGAATATTACAAATAAGTCTAAAATAATAAAAGAGGAAAGGGCAATCTTAACGGGTTGCCCTATTTTGCAGGCTTAAACTTCCCGACCCAACAACAAAAAAAGAGGAGAACCATTTCTGATTCTCCTCATAGAGCGGAAGACGGGGTTCAAACCCGCGACCCTCAGCTTGGAAGGCTAATGCTCTATCAACTGAGCTACTTCCGCATTTTTGACTTTCGTCGTGGGCGAAGATGGATTCGAACCACCGAAGACATAAGTCAGCAGATTTACAGTCTGCCCCATTTGGCCACTCTGGTATTCGCCCTTAACCGCATCATTTCTCAAATGCGGTGCAAAGATATGTACTATTTTTCTAAATTCAAAGAAAAATCGACCATTTTTATTGCAGTCACAGCACATTCTGTTCCTTTATTGCCATGAATGCCGCCCGCACGATCCAACGCCTGCTGCATATCATCAGTCGTCAACAATCCGAAAATGAAAGGGATATCATATTCCGTATTCAATTTAGCCAAGCCGTAGGTGGTTCCTTGGCAAACATAATCGAAATGAGGGGTTCCACCACGAACAACACAACCCAAGGCAATAACTGCGTCAACATCCTTCAAATCAGCCATCTTCGACGACCCGTAAACCAACTCAAAACTGCCTGGCACATGAGCCACGAAAATGTTATTCTCTTTAGCGCCATGCAATACCAGTGTATCATACGCACCTTTCAACAAAGCATGCGTCACCTCCGAATTCCAATCAGACACAACGATACCAAACTTCATATCTGCAGCACTTGGCACTTGGTCTGCATCATATTTAGACAAATCTACTGTAGCCATACGATTTTCTTTCTTATTTATTATTAAACAAAGAGAGCCACCCTACGGCAGCTCTCCCCTATTTCTTTTATCTTTTCAATCATTTTGCGGCCTTAGCCAACTCAATGAATTTGTCAACATCATAAGCAATTGATGAAGAAGCATACTTGCTCTTCAACTCTTCGAACGCCTTCAATGCATCTGAAGCCTTGCCAGCCTTCAAACAAGTCTCACCCAATCTGTGCAAATAGATAGGAGTAACGAACTCGTTGTCTGCAGATGCAGCCTTCTTATAGAAATCGATAGCCTTAGCCTCGTCTCCCATTTCCAAATAGCAATCACCGATTGCACCTTTGACAGTAGGAGTAAGCATCTTGTCATCCTTGTCAAACTTCTTCAAGAACTTAACAGCCTCTTCATATTTACCCAAGTTCTTATAGCAAAGACCTGCGTATGCGTTAGCCACCTCACCAGCATCAGTCGAACCATAATTATCGATGATATTGAGAAGTCCCATCATATTCTCATCGCCGTCCAATGCCAATTGGAATGAATCGCGAGCAAATAGATTTTGAACCTTGTAAAGGTTGTTTGCTGCCTCGACTTCTTTAGGAGCAAGCACCTTATACTTATACAAGAAAATACCAAGTACTACTGCAACCAATGCTAATACTGCGAGCGACAATGTTTTGATATTGTTTTCTACAAACTCTGCCGAACGATTCAACTCATTCTGCACATTGTCCAACCCTTCCAAAGGATTTCCTACCTCTTCTAATTGAGTTTCTTTTTGCTGTTGTTCTGACATATTATTTTTCTTTATTTATTTTCAGTTTTTTCAACGCACAAAAATAATTCATAAAAATGTATATATGAAATTTTAAAGGTACTTTTTCCGCAAAAAAGATGACATATTCAAACAAAAAAGTACAACTATACAATATAAAAAAGGGGCATACCGTAAAAAACGGCATGTCCCCTTCCTTTTTCGTATATGAATCAATTACTTTTCACAGCAATCGCAAGCCAAAAACTTCCATACGACAGCAGCCAAAGCAGCACCTACGAATGGACCTACGATGAATGCCCAAAGTTGAGCCAATGCCTCTCCACCCTCGAAGATAGCAGGAGCGATTGAACGTGCAGGGTTAACAGAAGTTCCTGTGTAGTGGATGCCTACCAAGTGAACAAGAATAAGAGACAAACCAATTGCCAAACCAGCAAAATTGCCAGCGCCCTTCTTTGAATCAGTTGTACCCAAAACCACCAACACAAATACGAAAGTCAAGATCACCTCAGCAATACATGCAGCAACAGGACCTGCAGCACAAGCATTTGCTCCTGTTTGTGTTCCTGCAGCGCCAACTTGTCCTACCAAAACAGACAAAAGTGCGCTACCGATGAAAGCACCAATAACTTGGAACAACATATACATTGCTCCATCCTTTGCGCTCATACGCTTAGTAATCATACATCCCAATGTGATCGCTGGGTTAATGTGGCAACCTGAAATACCACCAATTGTGTAAGCCATAGCAACTACAGCCAAACCAAAAGCAACAGCGGTGCCAACTACCGAAGCAGTATCACAACCACAATTCAAACTTACTGCTGTTCCACAGCCCATGAGGACAAGCACCATTGTGCCGACCATCTCTGCCAAATACTTTTTCATACTACTAAATAATTAAATTATACAATAAAAACAATAATATCCAACACTTCATTTACATACAAAAACAGAACATCGCAACGACTTGCCACCGTCTGCTTCACCTGCCAAGGACACCTATTTAAAATAAGAGGCCTTGAAGCGTTCCACTTCCGCTTTCATCTCCTTAAAGAAAAGGTGAAATTCCGAACGGAAATCTTCGTAATTCTCCAACAAGATGCGCTCCATCTCGTCTGCATGGTCAGGCAACGAGGAACTTCTCGACATCACCTTCAGCGAATCTTTCAACCCCGAAATCTTCGCGTACTCCGTCAAACGCCTGTTCAATATGACGTTCGGAAGGAAGCCCCTCACCGAAACTGGCAAAGAGAACCACCGCGAAAGCAACACCGCATAGCAATAGACGCTATACTTCCAAAGAGGTTCGTCCGAATAGCAGGCCCATTCATGCGCCAAAAGATGATCGTAAACCATATCGTTCACCACCCCTGCATAGTGATGATAAACGGGATAAAAACGAGCACGGCTCTTTGCTGCAACAGGGTGCGTATCAATGAAATGATCTATCACTCGATGAAGCCGAATGCCATAAAGCACCTCGCCCGAGTAGGCTTCAATCTGACGGCCCTTAATGCTATCGGCGATGAAATTACCCACCATTACATCCTTAGATTTATCAGACAAATAGAGATGTGCCAAGTAATTCATCGTTTCTTCTTCTTTGACAAAGTTTTCATCCATGTATTAATAGAATCCAACAAGATGGGCGAATCCTCTCTGACGGCCCAAGCCTGCAACTGCGAAAAGCTGATGTTCAAGCTAATGTCCAGATTCTTATATACGGATGCACTTCTTTGTGCCGTTTCATAATCACATACTGCATAGTCGATGTCCTTGCTTGAGGCAAGCATAGCCAACTGCTCGTCGTTGTAGTCGTGCATCTGCTGCACATCAATTCCATCCGTCGCTATCTCCTGTGCCAAATTCTGTAAACGCTGAATGTAGGGAGAATTGGCCGTAACATAAATCGGCTTGTGCGGCAATTCAAGCAGCGACGACACATAGACGGCAGAGGTGTCGTCCTTCACACGTTGCACCAAAACCTGCCTATCTGTCTTCAACGGAGAGGTGAACGCCACCATATCCCGCATCGTTGTCGTGACAGGCAACGGACGCGCCACGATATCATAATCACAATGGCGCAACCCCACAATGCTTTTCTGCAAATCATTTTCCAACCGAATATCCACCGGGATTTTCAGCCTCTCGGAAAGTGCCTGCACCAAACCATATTGCTCACCGACAATCGTATCGCCATGCCTCATATAACTCTCCGGAGAATACTCCATCACAACGACCAACTTACCCGACTCCTGGATTTCTGGCCAATCACGAACCGTCACCACGACTTCTCCCCTATTGGACAAGAACGTGAAAATCGAGGCAATGACCAAAACCATTACCAATACGAGCAAGACGTGTATTCTCCTTATCTTCTGCATAAGCCAGACAAATGTCTCTTAGAAACTCAAATTACAAGAAACGCCCAACTTGAGGAATGGAGGATTAAGTGCATAACCCGGCATTGCCACATAGTGGTGGTCAGACCAATCGCGATTCAAGTGATTGTATTGGACGAAGAAACGAGCACGTTTCAAGTGACAGTTCAAGAATACATCCATATATGGATACCCTCCATACTCCTTCTCCCTTTGATTGTAGAATTGCCCGGTCACCGGCATATAAGCAGGAGCATAATACAACGAGTTATAACGCATGTCAACACCCAATTGGAACGACAACACGCCAAACATCTTATTATATTGGAAATAGAACTTCGAATATGACGACAAGGCAGGAAGAGGAATGATACGATCATCGCTGCACTTTTGGTAAGTCACCTCGTTGTCCAAATGGAAGTACCACAATCTGAAATTCTCACTAAGCGACAAATTCAATATCTCTATATTTTCGTCATGCTGAGTCGGTTTAGCATCTGCACCATAATAAATATAGTTATCGACATTAGAGAGGCCGGCCTTAAACTTCAAGCCTAAGCCATCATAGAAAAACATCTCCGGAAAGCACAACGAACCGACCAACTGGCGGTGCTGCTTGTGCTCGAAATCCTGATTCCAAGCCATACGGTTGGACATATAATGTTCCTCCAAATAGTCAGGGGCAGAACTCTCCACCCAAGCCTCGGCACCTAAGACAACTGGCTGCTTACCAATATTGAAATTACTATTCAATTGGGCACCCAAGTTGAACGACTTTTGGCTCTCCTTCTCATCAAACAAGAAATACTCACCATAGATGTCATAAGTAAATTGTCGGCCCAAATGTTTCGACAAGCGGGCTCCAATACCATATTTATAACGATCCACCCCGTCATACCCCAAGTCACACATACGGTTCAACGAGTCAGGCAACGCATAAGCCTCCCTAACATAAGGCAACGCATAATGCTTGATATCAGCCGTGAAATAGCCAGAAAGGCCGAAACGCAACAACGAATTAAACTCCTCGTTCAAAGAGATACCCACCGTATGCTTCATTTGCCAGAAGCGAGTAGAGTCCTTCGTCTGAGCCACATTGACCATCTTGGTCGTATCAAAATTATGATAGCGGAAGAACGTATCAGCCTTAACCGCACTCTTCTCATAATACTTTTTATAGTCCACCTCGCTTCGGAACGTATAGAAGAGAGACGTGACCGGCACGAACTCCATCACTAACGACGAGTCTGCCAACACCACCTCCCTATTCATACCGATATGATATTTATAATTAAGGAAGGTGTTCCAATTGTTCAGTTTGCTCCAGACATTATCCTCAAAAAAGACGGGCATCGTCTGAGGTTCAAGGTCACCCGTGGTATTCGGGTTGGTGATGACATGTTCATCCATCAATCCACCGTTCTCATAATTTTCAAAATTATTGAACGAAATGCCGGCCATCACTTCATTGTGCTTGCCCATATAACTGCCGAAGAAACCTGCGTTATAACTGCGCACCGATTGGCTGGGGTAAGCGCCATAGGCATTCACCCAATCACCATAAAGACCGAAATTAAATTTAGGATTGACATTGACCGTAAAAACGCCGTTGATACGACGTTCGTCCCTGTTGCTAATACCGCCTGAATAGTAATTCAAATAGGTGTAAGGTACTTGCGTATTGTAGAAGACGATATCTTCAGGAGCCGTATAATAAAGTTCGTACGGGCGGAAGAAGGAGAAGTCAGATCGTTTTGATCTGTCCAAGAAAATCATTGATTGAGAAGGTGAGCCCATAGCACCCAGACTCTGCAAGGCAATGGTGCGCTTCAAGGCAGGATCCGTCACGATATAATTATCCATCAACGTATCTAAAGGAATGCTATCAACCGCGCCCGTCACATCGGACATAATCCAAGTTTTGATACGCCTTTCCGTCAAAGGTTTCTTCTTCTTGAAACTCTGACTCTCCGCCTGCTCTTCCTGTGCATAACCCAACAACGGAAGGAGCAAACTCATCAATATGACACTTATCTTTTTCATTGAGTACAAAGATACAAAAAGAAAGAAAGACAAAAAGAATTAAACCGAACATTTAAAAGAAGAATTTACATTGTATTAAAAAACATTTGTTTTTTTCTCAATTTCAACCTTTTTTCAGAAAAAAAAGACTACATTTGCAACGCAAAAAAAATTATCATACAAAACGAATACAAAAACATAAAAAAGAGGAATATGAGGAAAACTATATACACATTTGCCCTATTGTTGAATATTTTCATTGGGCAGTCCGTTGCCCATGCTGCATGGGACGGGCAAAAAGCGACATACGAATGGTACTCAGAAGCAGAGTCTGGCGTGGGCGACACCCAAGATAACCCATTCATCATCAAGAGCGAATCGGATTTGTTCGGACTTTCAAACCTTGTCAGCAAGTCCGTTTCCAATACGAATCCGCACCCTTTTGCTTTCGATGACAAGTATTTCCGTTTGGACAAAGACCTCGATTTTCAAACTCCTAAAGGGAAGGCCACTAATTGGTTGCCGATTGGAGACAAAAAAAATCCATTCAGAGGTCATTTCGACGGTGCGGGTCATACCATTAAGAACTTGAACATCAATAACAATTGCGACAACACCATCGTCAAGATGGAAGTATATTCCGAGACACAAAAGGCACGTCGCGAAGACATCTATAGTTTGTTCGAAGATACACCATGTAATTCCGTGGGACTTTTCGGACACATTATGAACTCCACAATCAAAAACCTAAGCACACAGAATGTTTCCATTAATGGCAACTACATTGTCGGTGGTATTTGTGGATACGCTTGCTGGAATTCATCCATTACCAACTGTATTGCAGACGGAAAGATTTCCGGCCTTGGCCTTATCGGTGGTATCTGCGGATTTGCAGAAGTAAGTTGCACAATCGACAGTTGCTCATACGTGGGCATCATCACCAGCAAAGAAGGTAAACATGCCATCGGCGGTATCTGTGGATTGGCACAAATGAAATGCCAAATCAGCAACTGCAACAGTTACACAAACATCACTTGCGAAAATGCTGAGTATGTAGGCGGTATCTGCGGATTAATAAACCTATCCGGCAAAATCAAAAAATGCTCAAACAGCGGAAACATTACTGCAACGGGTAACAGCAACGGCCGATTCGCTTCTTTCGGAGGCGTGTGCGGAATCCTTGGCCACTCTTGCTCAATAGAGGTTACAACTAACACGGGCGAAATTTCCGTCAATTCCAACCAAGGATTTGTAGGCGGCATCTGTGGAATGTCAAGCGAAGAGACATTCATCACCAACAACTATAACGAAGGTGAGATTACTGGTGGCGAGAACATCATTGCTGGTGGTATCTGCGGAATGACCTATAGAGGAACCATCACAAACGATGTCAACGTAGGCAACGTAAAAGATAGTGGTGTAAAAGGCGGAGTCATCGGCTACAATTTCAAAAGCAGAAGTTTGGTTGCTAAATGCTACTACGACAAGCAAACTTGCCCTGTACAATATGGAATCGGTGCCATTGACATCACTCCTTCTATCAAGGCTTCCAACCAAGGCGTTGACCCTCTAAGCACAGAAGAGATGCAAAACTTCTCTAAGACGTTGGATGCCACTCAATGGACAATCAACAAGGGAGTTTACCCTACACTAACGGTTTTCAAATAAAATCGGTAAAACAATATAATAAAGAGGGTGTATCAAAATGTAACATGATATACCCTCTTTTTTGTATCCGTGAGAATTCGATATATTTTAGGCGACAAAAAAATAGGTGTTCCCCAAAAGTATCCCATTCGTACCATTCTTTCTTGGTGCGGTTGGCAATGACATCGGCATAGTTATATAAAACATTATTCGATGCCGCAAACTGCATGTCGCCATCGGAAAAGATTATTGTTTTTGAACCGCCCATCCATCCGTAATTACCCTGTCGGTCGATGAATAAGGTTTTTGGATAAATGGCGTCAACATCTTTGTAAAGTTCCTTTGCCTTCGCAATCATTGCCTTGAAGAAATCGCTTTCCTTTACCTTATACTCGGCATAAGCCTTGCGCTGGGCGTCGGTAACCTTGTCGTCTTTTTTCCCTTCCAACTCAATGGTCAATTAAAAGTGATGCGAAAAAAGAGCAAAGGTGGGCGAAAAGTAGGCGGGAAAGGACGGATAAAGTTATAAAGGGAAGTGGGTGCACCATAAATTATGATACCCCCACTTGGTTTCTATAGAACACCTCTTTAAGACAAAGAGGCCAAGAACATTCAATCAAAAGATGCCGTCGATAATTTCCGAGATTTCACAATCACCTTTTTACCAGCCACGGTAGTAGCAAAAAGGAATAGGTCGCCCCCCTCTTTTAGTTTGAGCCGATCCCGCAACTGGGCCACCGTCTGCGGAAAATTTCGGATAGCAATATTCGCTGCCTTCACCTCCGACAAATGATGCTTCAATTCTGATTTCGACATAGAGAAACAAGCCTCCACATCGAAAATACGGCCAGGAAAATCAGGAACCAATTCTTCTGACGTATATAGGTGCGTATTCAAATCCAACTTAAGGACAGGATAGCGTTGCGTAAGGAGTTTATAAGCACCGCCCTTCATCAAGGCCACATTGGGTTCGTAAAGGTATTTTCCTATGGCATCAGCCAAATGACAAGCCGAAGCACTCTCCTCCGATTTTGTGAAAGAAAAGAGAGAATCACCCTCTCGCTTTAAATTGGCACAAACGATTTTCAAATCTCCCTTTTGCGGCTCTGCATCAAAAAGAAAGAGCAACTCCTTACATTCATTGTTGGTCGCCACAACATGCACCTCCACCACATTTCCCAACGCAGAGAGCGCCAACGAAAGATCCAACATGGGCGAATACTTCACTAAAACCTTCTTGGATTTCACCAACAACAATGGTAGCAGTTGAGTCAAGTCCGGCTCACAATCGGCAACAGAAACGACTTTACGACCATACTGGTCACGACGCGCTGGATCTAAATAGATGCAATCAACCAATGGCATTTCAGCCAAAAATTCAGAAGCCTGTCCACATTTCACCTCCACGTGATTCAAGCCCATCAAAGAAAAATTGTGCGCCGCCACCTCACAAAGCAACTCTTGCCGCTCCACATAAACAGCCCGTTTAAAGCCTCGGCACATGAAAGAAAAATCCACACCGAAACCGCCCGTCAAATCAGCGAAAGATTCGCCTCCGACCAACGAAGCCTTATAGAGAGCCGTCTGCTCGGAGGAACATTGCTCCATTGAAATATGAGGAGGATAAAGCAATTCCTCGGTAGCCGCCCATGAAGGCAGTTTCCGGAGAGCAATCTGCCTTCCTTCAATCTGCCTCAATGCCAACGGCAAATCCACCCCCTCCACATTTCCCGGGCGAAGCGCCAAATTGCGTACATCGTCCTCCTTATGCTTGGCGATGAAATTCCAAGTCTGCTCGCCGATTTCCACCATTAAGCAAAAACAACGGTTTTGTTCTTATAGGCAAGAACCTTTCTGTCAATATGCTTCTCCACGGCGCGCGAAAGAACGATTTGCTCCAAATCACGGCCCTTATGGATAAACGACTTAACCGTATCCTTATGCGTCACACGAACCACGTCCTGCTCGATAATCGGACCTGCGTCCAACTCCGTAGTGACATAGTGGCTCGTTGCCCCAATAATCTTCACACCTCTTTCATACGCAGCATGGTAAGGCTTTGCACCCACAAATGCAGGCAAGAATGAATGGTGGATATTGATGATCTTGTTCGGATACTCCTTAATCATATCTTCGGAGATAATCTGCATATAACGAGCCAAAACGATGAAATCGACATTTTCTTTCTTCAACAAATCCATTTCAGCCACCTCTTGCTCTGCCTTGTTCTCTTTTGTGATTGGGAAAACATGGAACGGAATGCCGAAGCGCTCGCCCACCCATTGCAAATCCGGATGGTTGCTGACAATCATCGGAATCTCCACATTCAATTCGCCAGCCGTATATCTTGACAAAATATCAAAAAGGCAGTGCGACATCTTTGAAACGAAGATAGCCATACGAGGCTTAACATCAGAGAAATAGATATTGAAATCCATCTCGTAAGTATAGCCGAACAACGTTTGGAAATACTCATTAATCTTCTCTTTTGGGATGCTGAAGTTAGCCAAGTCCCACTCTATTCTTGTAAAGAATGTATTTTGCTCGTAATCAACATGTTGGTCCAAATAAACAATATTACCTTTGTTGACATTGATAAAATTGGTTATTGCCGCCAAGATACCCTGTTTATCAGGGCAGTGCGCCAACAAGATTGCCGTCTGTTTCTGCTTGTCCATATCTTAATCTTTTTTCTAAATTATCAAATTGTAACTCTTGAGAATGGAGGCAACGAGATATCGCAAAACTCACCATCCAAATATTTAAAATAAGCCGCGATAGCAACCATCGCCGCGTTGTCCGTCGTATAAGAGAACTTAGGAATATGAATCTTCCAGCCATAACGACGGCCATGGTCTTCAAAAGCAGCGCGCAAAGCCGAATTGGCAGAAACGCCACCGGCAACAGCCACTTCCTTGATGCCCAAATCTTTCACTGCCTTACGCAACTTCGCCATCAATATCTCCACCACGGTGTACTGCAACGAGGCACACAAGTCACACTTGTTCTCCTCCACAAAGTTCGGATTCGCTTTCAACTCATCGCGCAACAAATAGAGGAACGACGTCTTCAATCCGCTGAAACTATAATCGTAACCTGCTATTTGAGGTTTGTTCAAAACGAACTTCTTAGGGTCACCTTCCTTAGCCAACCGATCGATGACAGGACCGCCAGGATAAGGCAAGCCCATTACCTTGGCACATTTATCAAACGCCTCGCCGGCAGCATCATCAATCGTCTGACCGATGACCTCCATCTCCTTATAGCTCTTCACCAAGATGATTTGCGAGTTTCCGCCCGACACCAAAAGGCAAAGGAATGGGAACGCAGGAAGATTACTCTCCTCGCCTTTTACTTGGATGAAGTGGGCCATAACGTGCCCCTGCAAATGGTTTACATCAACAAGCGGCTTGTTCAATGCCAAAGAGAATCCTTTTGCGAAAGAAGTGCCGACCAACAACGACCCCATCAACCCTGGTCCACGCGTAAATGCTATTGCACTCAAATCATGCTTGTCCAAGCCTGACTGGCGCAATGCCTCATGAACCACAGGGATAATGTTTTGCTGATGAGCACGAGAAGCCAACTCTGGGACAACGCCTCCATAAGCCTCATGCACCTTCTGACTTGCTATAACATTTGACAACAAATATCCGTCGCTGATCACTGCGCAAGAAGTGTCGTCACATGACGATTCAATGGCTAAAATATTAACTGACATCGCTATATGTTTTTTTACTTTTTTCTGAAAAAAGCGTCAAGCTGTTAAATAAACAAAACTTATTAGCAGCCCGTTTTCTATCTGCTTTTTATTTTCTATTTTTGTAAAAAATAATTTGTCAAAGGTATAAAAAAATTCATATATATATTACTCCGAGTAGCCGCTGTATTTTTCATAATTCTTTTATGTGGCTATTTGGTTCTGCAAAACGAGAAGTTACAACACAAGGTTGTTAATGTCGTGACTGAAAGCCTTTCCGAAAAAGTAGAGTCGGAAGTGAAACTGGAGTCAATCGGATGGGACTTCCCCAACAGCTTCATTATCAACAACGTGTACATCGAAGACCAGGACCAGGACACCCTTTTGTCTATTGACAGAACCAAGGTGACCCTCAACTTAATGGACTTGTTCCAAGCGAAGGTATCCTTCCGCACCATCCAAATGGTGGGCATGAAGGCTCACATCCACAAAATAGACTCGACCTACAATTTTCAGTTTTTCGTAGATGCCTTCCGAAAAAAGGACGATTCCCAATCCCTCAAATGGTCAATGGACGTAGAGTCTATTGCCTTTGACGACTGTTCGGTTTACTACGAGAATTTGCAGCACGCCCCAAGGACAAAGGGCTTCGACCCAAGCCACATCGGCATCAACAAACTAAATGGTTATCTGCACGTTAAATGTTTTACCGAGGATTCCATAAACGTCAAACTCCACAATATCAGTTTTGAAGAGAAGTCTGGCTTGACACTCAGTTCCCTCTCAACCTCCTTCCTTTCCAACAAGGAGAAGATGACATTCAACAACTTTGTCGTAAAGTTGCCCAACAGCCTTGTGGCATTCAACGACGCCACCTTCTACCACGACAACTACTCGGCATTCAACGATTTGCTGAACAAAATGCGAATGACAATCGACATCGCCCCTTCCAATATCAAAGTGAAGGATTTGGCGGCGTTGGTTCCCCGCTTGGAGCCGCTCGAAGAGTCGCTCACACTGGAAGGCGTCATCCAAGGACGAGGCTCGGACGTGAACGTGGACGACCTCATCATTCAATATGGACAAAACACCCGCATTAACGGTAATATGCGCCTGCACGGCCTTCCTTACATCAAGGACACGGATATATACGCCAACTTCAACGAAATCTGTGCAGACCCACAAGAACTGAAGGATATTTTGACCGCCCTCCTCGAACGCGAAATCCTTCTTCCTCAATTCATAAAAAACCTCCACTACGTATGCTACGAAGGAGTGATTGAAGGTAATATCGCCGACTTACGCACGGAGGGACATATCCATTCCAACATCGGAGAAATTGCCAACAACGTGGTCATCAGTGCCGCCGACGAAAAGTTCTCTTCCTACTCCATCACCGGTAGCATTGAAGCTTCTCAACTGGAATTGGGCAAACTATTCGGAGAAAAGTCTCAATTGGGCAACGCCGGCATACAAATGGACGTCGTATTCAACAGAAATGCGTTGGGCAACATTTCACTCGACGCCAAGGGTGCCATCGACTCCATCACTTTCCGCAACTACACCTATAAAGACATTCTGATCAATGGTGTCTTCAACAATAAAGAGTTCAATGGACTGATTTCAATGGACGGCCCTGATGCCAAGTTCAACTTTGACGGAAACATCAATCTCAACCAAGAGCAACCGTTCTACCGCTTCCTTGCTGAAGTCAAGGAGGTGAAATTGGACAAACTCAATTTAAGCAAATACCCGAACTCTTCCCTCTCTTTCAACATCGAGACCAATATCCGAGGCAAAAAATTGGACGAGGCAGAGGGCTCCTTCTCCATCGATAATATTCTTTACAAAAAAGACGACAAGGAACTTTACATCACCAACGCCAGCATAACGGCCCACCAATCTCAAGACAAAAAAAGCATAAAGCTCTATTCTGATTATATAAATGGCGAGATTTCAGGAAAATACCAATTCTCCACCATCTATAAGAACTTGAAGTTCTTGGCAAAGAATTATCTGCCAACGCTTATCAAAATTGATCCGAACACCACAAGGACCAATGGCAACGACTTCAAATTCAGATTTGAGGTAGAGAACATCAATCCAATCAGCGAGATCATAAAACTCCCTGTTACGGTTTCTGAACAAGCCATCGTCAGCGGATTCTACAACGACAGCCTGCAAAAGGCAAGGGTGAAGGTAGAAGCAGAACAAATCTCGCTCGGAAAAACAAATCTGGAAGATTGCGTCGTATTGGTGGAAAATCCAAACGACAACATAAAGATTATGGTAAGAGGTACGCACCTGCCAAACAACAGCCGACGCACCCCTTACTTCTTATCCCTCAATTCAAAAGTCAAGTGCGACTCGGTCGATACGGAAATCAACTTCAACAACTCGGCAGAAGAGACTTATGGCGGAAAAATAAAATTCTCCACCCTCTTCAAGGCTTTGACCAAGGAAGGATTGACGGCTGACTTCAATTTCTACCCGTCGGACATCATCCTTAGCGATACGACTTGGAGCATCGAAAGAAGTAAGATTGAATTAGAGCCAAAGAAATTGACTGTCAACAACTTCCGATTCCACCACGATGAGCAAGGCCTTAGCATCAACGGTAAAAGTTCAACGACCGACAAGGACAGCATGCATGTGGTTTTGAACAAACTACGTTTAGGCTACATCAGTGACATCGTCAACCAAAAATACATCCAATTCGGTGGTACGGCAAGTGGCGACCTCAACGTCTTCAGCCTTTTCAATCAACCGTATTATGCAGGAGACTTGACCGTCTTGGATGCGAGCATCAACCACTACTGCATCGGCAACAGCCTCCAAGTGAACTCCAGTTGGAATCCTCAAGGGAAATACATAGGCTTCAAAGGAACGCTTGACAACATATTGCCCAACAAGGAACTTGCACGCTCCGACGTGTTCGGGGGCGTCTATATCGGCAATGATTCGCTCTACATAGAAGGTGATCTCAAAGACGTGAGCCTCAAATTCTTGCGCCTATATGTTGGTGTCATCATGGGCAACAATACGGGTACAGTATCTGGAAATGTCAAAGCGTATGGTAAATTTGGTGAAATCGGACTGGAAGGTAAAGCATTTGCTAAAGACTTCGGATTCGACGTTGAGTATCTGAACACTCGCTACACGCTAACAGATACCGTCATTCTGACACCGACCACAATTCAACTTAAAAACACGCCCGTTTACGACACGGAAGGCAACTCGGCCACCGTCAATGGAATCCTTCATCATCACGGATTCAAAGACTTCAAGTTTGATGTGAATGTCAACTGCAAAAACTTCTTGGCACTCAACACCAACGAACAAGACAATAGCATGTATTACGGAAAGGCCTATGCCGATGGACCCGTCAGAATCTATGGCTCGCCTAACGAAGTCAACTTCTTCATCGACCTGAAGACCCGACCAAACACCAAAATCACCCTTCCTCTCGGAAACTATACATCCGTAAGCAACGGCGACTTCATCACATTCGTCAAGAAAGAGGAACAACTCTCCGCCCTTGAATTGAAACGTCAAAGACGCGAAAAAATGAGAGCCATAGAGGAGAGTAAAAAGTCTAAGACACAATTGAATTTGGATCTCAATATCGAGGCTACCAAAGATGCTGTCGTCCAACTAATTATGGATGCACGACAAGGCGATATGATCAAGGGCACCGGTAATGGAAAGATTCGTATGACCTATAGCACCAAAGAGTCGGGCATGAACATGTACGGCAGCTACGAAATCGTGAAGGGAGAATATTTCTTCACCATCCAAAGTCTCATTTCAAGGAAGTTTGACATCGTAGAAGGAAGCCTTATGAGGTGGACAGGCAGTCCGTTGGACGCCATTATCGACATCAACGCAAAATATGCTTTGAACACTTCTCTGAACGAAATTTTGGACGATCCGAACCTCCGTTCGACGTTGACACCGGTCCACTGCTTGCTGAACTTGACCGGAACATTAAGCAAGCCAAACATCAAATTTGACTTGAACTTGCCAACTTCTGACGCAGACCTGACCAGCCGCTTGAAGAGCGTCATCAACACAGATGAGTTGATGAACCGAAACGTGGCTTCACTTTTGGCGCTCGGACACTTCTACACGATGGACAAGAGCGATGTGAACAGTTCTACGGAACTATCTTCCGTGGGCTTCTCCACCCTATCTTCCCAGATAAGCAACTGGATGTCAAGCCTCAACGAAGACGTGAACATTGGTGTAAACTACAAACCATCTGACGGTGTTTCGACTTCCAACGAGTTTGATGTGGCCCTCTCCACCCAATTGTGGAACGACCGCCTTCTCTTGAACGGAAACTTCGGTTATAGAGATGACGTAGCCAATGCTCCAAACACCAACACCAGCAACAGCATCGTCGATTTCGACATCGAATATAAACTCACCCCAAGTGGAAAGTACAGCGTCAAAGCATTCAACAGGACCAACGACAGTTACTTCAAGCAAGCGCCTAACACGCAAGGTATAGGTGTCACTTATCGTGAGAATTTCGATACATTCAGCGAACTCTTCGATTATTACGCCCACCCGCTCCGCTACTGGTGGAACAACGACAAAAGGAAGAAAAAGAAAGAGAAAGACAATAACGCCCCCACTCCGAACAATCAAGAGGCAAAAGAGCAAGAGAATGCCGCCTCATCAACCCAAGGAAAGGGGCAATAACTAACGCATCACTCCTTCTAATATGAAAAACAATGTATCTCCTTGGGCTTGGATTCCCACACTATATATGGCAGAGGGGGCTCCCTACTTTGCGGTAAATACCCTTGCCGTCTTATTTCTATCCCAAATGGGGTTAAGCAATGCAGAGGTGGCCCTATATACGGGTTGGCTCTACCTTCCATGGGTCATCAAACCATTTTGGAGTCCCATACTCGACCTATTCGGGAAGAAACGGATGTGGGTGGTGCTTATGCAGTTCATCATAGCCATTGCTCTCGCTGGCGTGAGTTTCTCCATCAACCTTGACGAATGGATCCAAAGTACGTTGGCTTTCTTCTGGCTCTGCGCTTTCGCATCGGCCACACATGACATTGCCGCTGACGGTCTTTACATCCTCTCACTCGACTCCAGCCAACAATCTTTTTTTGTCGGCATACGAAATACATTTTATAGAATAAGCACCGTGCTTTGCCAATGGGCGCTACTGAAGAGCGTTCAATATTTCCATGACACCCTATGCGAAGAGGATACGATAGCCAATTCGGCCGAAAGCATCCTGGCTTATCGCGAAGCCTGGCAAATCAACTTTTGCCTACTCGCCGTCATCTTCGCCCTCTTCGTCGTGCATCACTTCTTCTTGCTACCCAAAAGCGAGAAAGACAAGGCATCGGATGGGAAACTAACCAACGTCTGGGAATCATTGCATGACAACTTTAAATCATTTTCCGACAAATTCACCTTGAAAGAATTTGTCATCGCCCTACTCTTCATCTTCACCTACAGATTGGGAGAAGCCCAATTAGGAAAGATTTCGATGCTCTTCATGAAAGACACCATTGAAAACGGAGGATTGGGCCTTCAAATTGATGTGGTGGGCGACGTGTACGGATTGGTCGGCGTGATTGCCCTTATGCTCGGTGGCATTTGGGGAGGGATAGCCGTTTCTCGATTTGGATTGAAGAAAATGATGTTCCCGATGTTGCTCTTCATGAACATTCCCAACATCGTGTATATATTCCTAAGTACCACACAGACAGTGAACATGCCGATAATCTATAGCATGGTTGCCATCGAGCAATTCGGCTACGGATTTGGTTTCACGGCCTTCACGCTCTATTTAGTCTATATCTCACAAGGGGAATATTCCACCACTCACTACGCCATTTGCACCGGATTAATGGCACTCGGCATGATGCTTCCTGGTATGATTGCCGGCTTTATGCAAGAGATGCTCGGCTATACCAACTTCTTCATTTGGGTCTGCGTCTGCACCATTCCGCCTTTTATAATCGCGCCCATACTTTCCATCGACAGCCAATTTGGAAAGAAAGAATAAATAGCCCCGTACGGCATCATATGCACTTCCTTCAAACCCGCATACGCTAAAAAACTTTATAAGAAAATAGGTTTTCTTGTATTTATTAGCTAACTTTATCTCAAAGCAAACCCTTTCGGGAATTTGGCTTTTTATGTTTCAAATAAAAAACTACTACTATGACAGCAGAAGATTTATTGATGGAAATTCAAGATTGTGATGAGTTGCTATATACCTCACAAGAGGCCAACCTCATGTTGGAATACCGTGATGCCGTGAAGAAAATGGATGTCAACGAAGAACTTCAGGAGATGCGCGACAAACTTGCCGCCGAGTTTGACAAGTTAAGTTCCCTCATAAAAGAGTACGAAGACCGCATCCACTTGACGGCCAACAACGTGACGGAGCCGACAAAGAATGAATTGGCTGAACTGAGAAAATTATTCACAGAGATTGAGGATTTAGACTTCGCAACCTCTGAAAAATACGAAGAATTAACGGGCAACGAACAGGCATAAATTTTGTGGGGGCGGGGCACCCACAAGGGGCGCCCCTACGCCTTTGACGGAGGATACCCGAAATACTCCTTATACTTGCGACTGAAGTAATATTGATCATTGAATCCGACTTGGAAGGCAACTTCCTTAACGGCTAAACCTTGCTTACGCAACAACGCATCCGCCTTATTGAGACGGAATTCTCCCAAAATCTCTATCGGCGTCTTATCTGTGATGGACTTTAATTTCCTAATCAATGTTGATTTACTGATTGATAACATTTTAGACATATCTTCCACCGAAAATTCCGAATCGGTATAATGCTCCTCAATGATTGTCAACACGGATTTTAGCAACGGATCAATCGTCGCTTCTACGCCTTCGCGCGCACTATCGCCCGTTAGAAATCGCTGCTGCTGCTTTCGACGCCAAAGAAGGATGTTCTTTATCTTCAATAATAGTTCACCCTCGCTGAATGGCTTGGATATATAATCAATCGCACCGATGGCAAGTCCATCAATACGCTCTTCATCACTATTTTTAGCCGACAATATGAGGGTTGGAATGTGGACGGTCGATTTCTGTTCGTGAATCTTGGAGAGCATCTCCAAACCGTCCATTCCAGGCATCTCCACATCAGAAAGTATCATGTCTGGAATATGCAACGTAGCCAACTCCAAGCCTTTTGCTCCATCTTCCGCCTCCAATACGGTCATATATGGGGAAAGCAATTCGCGAATGCTCATCCGCAACATCGGATCGTCATCAACGACCAACACCACATTGCCCGAAAGCAAATCAGCATATTCAGAGGCATCCACTTTCGCATGTTCCACCTCCTCCTCTTTCGTATCAGCAGACGTCGGCAGTTCCGTTTGGGGTTCCCAAATATGTTCTGAAAGCGGCAAGAGCAACGAAATACATGTACCCTCTCCCACCTTGCTCTCTATATTTATCGTGCCTCCATTCTTGGCCACAAACTCGGCACAAATACGGAACCCTAAACCTGTACCTAACTCATTGTCCGTTCCTCGGGTGGATTGGCTACCGCCGTTCATCAAAGCAGAAACCTGCTGTTCGTCCATACCGACACCCGAATCTATAACCTCCACTTTCGCTTTCCCTCCTTCTTCAAAGAGATTAATCGTTATGGTGCCTTGCTTAGGCGTGAATTTTATCGCATTGTTCATCAAATTACGGATGACCGAGCCTATCATTCGTGGGTCCACAAAGGCATAATGTCCAAGGTCGGATTTTACAATCACCGAGAGGTTCTTGTCCTCACAAAGCCCACAAAGCAGGGCTTTTACATCCTCCACCAACGACGTCAAATCGACATCGCACGGCTGACATACCGCCTCGTTCTGACGAGAAGAGGTCCAGTCCAACAACTGCACCAACTCCTTCTGCAAATTGACCGACGACTGATGAACTGTCTTCAAAATAGTACGAGACTCCTCCGCCATCGAATGGCCCGCCTTATCTTCCAGCATCTGCAAACCGCAAACAATGGAGAACATCGGATTCTTCAAATCGTGCGCCACGATGGAGACGAGCCTATCCTTATCCTTCAGGGCCTGCAACAAATCGGCGGTACGATTGTCCACCACTTCCTCCAAATAGCGTTGACGCCTCTGCATCACTTTCATTCGTGCATAAAATACAGCCCCGAACAAGGTCAAAACGCCCAACACCTGCAACAGACGGAACCATAAAGTCTTCCACCAAGGCGGCAAAACCTTTACAGCCAAAGAAATAATTCGCTTGTCCGACTCATATCCAGCATGGTAGGCTGCCACTTCCAAACGATAGTCTCCAGCCGGTATGTAATCAAACTGCAGCTCTCGCTTATCCAAATTATACCAACGGTCATCCAATCCAACAATCCGGTATTGGCACACTAAATCGTTCACACCTGAGAAATTGAGCAGATCGAAAGAGAAACGCACTTGCGACTCTCCATATTCAAGTGTAACATGATCATCCTCAATATGCAGATGCCTTTCATCCGTAGAAAGGTTATCCCACGCCAAACGCTCCACAGGAAACTCCTTGCGCATCTTAGTGGGATTAAAAAAGACAAATCCGTCCGAACATCCGAAGAATAGACAGCCGTCCGCATCTTGGTATATCGCACGCGAAAGGAAATAGTAACTGCCATAACGACCTGCCTCCAACGGAATGGAACGATATGTGCGAGCCTTCACATCAGCACACAAAATTCCGACGGAACCCGTCAGCCACAAAGATCCATCCGAGGAAAAGAAGGCGGCACTATATCTACCTTTCGGCAAATAATCCACCATTTCTATAGATTTGCCGTCGGGCGAACAATAAAACACTGCCTTATTGGAAACCACATAATACCCACCTTCGCTATCGCATACGCCATCATAGAAATAGTTGGGGTCGGCCTCATCCGGAGACTCTTCGACGAAAAGCGAATCAAAATCGCCATGGTCGTAACGCCAGATATGATGACCTGCCACCACCCACTTCACCCCGTCCTTCGTCTCATCCATTCCATCTATCCAGGCATCGCGCACATCTTTTGAGAACCAGAAATCGACGCGCTCCCACATTCCAAACCCTTTGGATCGATAAATGCCATCGCCAAGCACCGTCACCCAAATTTCGCCGTCTCGCATAACACGGACGCTCTTTGAATTGTTGCCCGGCTTCCGAATGCCATTGTATGATATGATGGAAAAACGATCCGTATCAGGATTGAGCGAAGCCAAATTGCCTGCCCAAGAAGAGAACAAGATATTTCCATCCTTATTTCGGCTAAAAGAGAGAATGGAATTGCTGGGCAAACCGTCGCTGCGCAACCAATGGCGCTCCGTCACCAAATTTTCGGATAAGCGATAGAGTCCATGCCCGTCCGTTCCGACATACAAGCCCCCCTCCTTCGTCTCTATGAATGACGACACGTTTACGTTAGGGAAACCCAACAACGACGAGTGAAGAATGCCCTCGCCCCTGTTATCACGATAGCGCCACAATCCTGAATGCTGCGTTCCTATCCATACATTACCCACTTTATCCTCAAAAATGGCATGGACTTGCTGCAAGCCGTCCTGTTCATACGGCGGAACAATCTTCTCAAAGTGAAGCCAACGGTCCATCTGCCAAAGTCCATGTCCCAAGGTTCCAATCCAGACCATACCGCTACGATCTTTCAGCATCTTCGTGATACTTTTGAACTCCACCTTTATACGGACAGGCTCTGCTATCGAGCCGTCGTCCTTCAATTCGATGTGCCACAAATCCCCTTCCTTCGAAGCAACCAGCAAACGGTTCTTCTCCACCTCCAAAATCGAAGATATCGCCACGCGCTCGGACGACAAATGTATGGTATGCAACGGATTACCCTTCGCGTCAAAGATATGAAGCCCGTCAAACGTACCCACCCAATAGCGGCCTTGCCCATCCAAGAAAAATGCTTCAACGAAATATTTTTTGGTGGAATCACAGATAGGCGACGAATGTAAATTTCCGGCAAGGTCATACTGGAAAACACCCCCTGTCGTCATCATATAGACCATGGAATCACGCAACTGCTGAAACCCTATGATCATACGCACATGCCCTTGCCCTGTCAACTCCGGGAATCGTCGGTCAACAAACGTATCGGCAGGCTCGTCATAAGACTGCAACACGCCAAAAGGGCAACTAACAAAGAGATCCCCTTTCGGGAAAAGATTCAATGCCGTAATGTCACTTCTCAAAAGTGAAGAATCGGAATAGGTAGAATAGATCTTAAATTTTGAACCGTCAAAACGATTCAATCCGAATCCCGTCCCCACCCACAAAAAGCCTTCATTATCTTGACCGATGGCGGTGACGAAATTACAACTCAATCCATCCAACGTCGAATAATGGTCAAAAGAGACATAATGCTTTGCCTCTGTCGCCACACAAGCCAAACAGAAAAAAATGAATGACACTATTTTTTTCAAACACTGCATATAACCATTTAGACTAAAAGGGGTCACCTATTCCCCGGTTTTTATTCTGAAACTGTTTTTAACATGAGGATTCAAAAATTTCTTGCATGCTTAAGATTTTCGCCATCGTGATGAAATTCTTTCGTAGAGGCGCGCGCCCACCTCTCAAACCACCCGTCAACGCTCTTCCAAATCTTCAAGATTTCTGCAAAGCAACTTTCAGAAGTCCGATTAGAGCAAAATTATAAAAAAAATCTCATGGCTACACATTATGGCATAAATGAAAAATATATGATGCGTTCGATTCAAGTCAAAGAAGGGCACTTTTCACCCCATTTGGAAAATAAGTTCATCTTTTTGATTTTTTTCGACAAAAGCAATTGGCTGATATTTATGAACTTTGCATTGTCAATTAGATGAATAATACAAACTCAATCGGAAGAATGTTTCAGATCCATTTTTCCCTCAATGAGTAAAAGAACATAAATGGAAAGCGAATGCAACTGGGAGCCGAATATGTTCCCAGAGTTTGGAATGGAAATCCCTGCGGAACCGTCCGTAAGCCCATCCAAACTTGTTTATTTGGTTTATTTGAAGAGGCTGTCGAGAGATACGCCTCTTTTTTTATGTCATCCATAAGCACAAAAAAGGAGCGTTCCACCGAGAGCGCTCCTAAGCAAGGGCAATCAAGCCCTTCATTTCTCCATCCCATTAGTTCATAACCATTGCGAACACGGGTAGGCTGCTTACCTCCGGCTTGCAGACTTTGTAGGCTCTGGCAAATTGAAGAATGAGATTTAACGAACTTTGAGAAGGTTCAAGTTCTCTCGTCGTCTTCGAATTAGTTTGGGACAATTCGACATCCCCTAATTTTTGTGTAAAGGTTTTATCCATCCAATAACGTTTAAATTAATAATATGTTAACCACACAATCTTAACGCATATATTTATCATATTATTGCACTTTATTTTAAAAATCGTCACTTTTTAACACTAAAAAAACAACTTTGAAATCACAAAAGACAAAAATATGCAGTTTTGCAACTTAGAGATTACAAAACCGCGTATAACTTTCATGCTACAACATCACACATCCAATATCACTCAGACGCACTCAAAATAGTTTTCATATGTATTTATAGAGAACATCAATATTTTAATGAAAAAAAACATTGAAAGCCGAAAAAGTTTTCATACATTTGTTGCCGATTTTAGAGGTGAGAAAGACAATTTATTCCTCTTTAAAAACAGATTATATATAAGACACTTAAAAGCCAGGTTTAGAAACTTATTAGAGATATCGGATGAAAAAGAAATTACTATTCATAGGTTCGGTAGTTGCACTGCTTACAGCGTGCCACAGCGGAAACAAACCGACAGAAAACAATGTCGGAGAAACGACTGCCGTATCGAGCCAAGATTCTCAATGTTGGCCTAAATTGGACGAAGAGGGCAACTATATAAGACAAGAAGGCGACCCTATGTTCCTTGTTTCTGACAAATTCAGAAAACAGTTCGTACACCCTACTGCGGCAAACGACACAATCAACAATGCTCCGGAATACTCAAAATTTGTTTGGAAAGATTTTGTCCTAAAGATTGCATCCGGCGAGTTTTTGTGCGGCACCATAGAAGGGACGTATGCACCTGAAGAATTCACCTCGATGCGAGGACCTCTATTCGTACCGATAGACCAAGATGAGTCCGTGAGACTTTCAAAGCAACTCAATACGCAATGGTTTGATTTGATGCCTGTTGCATTCACAGAAAAGAGTTTGGAGGCTCGTCAAGTCCTCAGTTTCACCGACAAGAAGAGTTGGAACGACATCAGAAAGATGGAAGACAGCCTACAGGCAAAAGTGGCAGAGAAATACGGTCTTGAAATCGAAAATACAGAGTGGATTGCAAGCATCAACAGCAATTCCATCAACCTATATCAAGTTCAGTTCAAGCCCAAAGACAACCAAGTCATTGCTGCTGTCATCGCCTTCATGGAAGACGGAACTTTCATCACCAACGACGAGG
>JAKSLA010000004.1 GCA_024401455.1 Paludibacteraceae bacterium
CGACGAATTCTACCCTGTTGGTACAGTACTTACCCTTACCGCGGAGCCGGATGAAGACTATGACTTTGTGAATTGGGAAGGTGGCATTACGACTGAAAGTCGTGAATACATTGTTCAGGAAAAAGATAATGTTCTGACCGCAAGCTTTATGCGAGTCGTAGAAAAGTTTATCAAGGATTTCCAAACAGGAAAAGATATTACGCTGTCTTTCGAAGAGGGCGTATGGGTCTGCCATGATCCAATCACCATCGAAGACGGCATCGCCTTCAACTCGCCTGTCGATTTTGTGGCCGACAAGGTGGTTTACAGCCGTTTGGCCACCAAGGACACGATGAGCCTCATCTTGCCTTTCGATGTGCCTGCCGACCGTTTGAACGGCGTTGCCTACAAGTTCACTTCGTTCGACGGCAAGAACCTCTTCTTCGAATCTACCGACGGCATCCAAGCGAACACGCCTTGCATGCTTTCGGGCATAAAGACATTGGGCGAACCAATCATCACGGCTGAATTGGAGAACGTCACCATCAAGGCTTCCAACCCAATCGAGGTGGAGGACGCCACTGGCAAGTCTGCCCACTTCGGCGTTTACGAGAAGAGCCTCTTCGAGTGCGGCGGGCACGACTACTACGGCTTCAAGAACAACCAGTTCGTGAAGGCGGGCATCGACATCGAGGTGTCGCCGTTCCGTGCAGCCGTAAGGTTGAAGAAGAGCGCCCTCAGGTCGTTGTCCTACAACCCAGCCACCCTCGGCATCGTCTTTGACGGCAACGAGGTGACCCATGCCGCCGACATCGAGCAGACAATGACAGGCAAGGTCAATGTCCACGACATGACAGGCCGCATCCTACGCCAAAACGTGGAGGCAGCCAACTGCACCGAAGGCTTAGAGCCAGGCGTTTATGTTGTGAATGGAAAGAAAGTAGTAGTAACCGTTAAAGAGTAAGCAAGATGAAGAAAGAATATATAATTCCCGAAGTAGAGATCATCGAATTGGAATTGGAAGGCGTAATCGCCACCAGCGGCGGTGATTTCCCCGTCATAGACCATTTGACGGATTTGGATTGATGGTGTATGGGCGGCGCCTTGTGCCCGCCCACCATTGTGTATCGGGGCGGGCCTTGTGTCCGCCCCATTTTTTTTGTTTCAAACGATGATTTTCGCACCAACCGTCGGTAACGGCGTAGGGGCGGTGCCTTGTGCCCGCCCATTTTTGCGGTGCCTTGTGCCCGCCCTGGTGAATTTCGCACCTCTGGTGAAATTCCCGCCCATTTTTGTGGACCGTTGTGCCCGCCCTGGTGAATACATTGCCAAACCGTTTATTTTACGGATATCACCCGATGTTACATTAACAAATCATTGTTTTTCACAGACATTACATTTGATTAAACACCCGCAAATCGTCGGACACGATGTTGGGGCAATCCCTTGTGGTTGCCCATTTTAATGGTTCAATGATTTCATCCCCCAAGGGAAAAGAACAAATAAAAGACAACCTCACAAATGATGAAGGTGGCTCCACAACAATCGCCCGTGTAGCCTTGAATTCTTTTTTGCATATAATAAAAAAGCAGGAAGGCCGTCAACAATGCAGCGACGGCCGCAATTAAAAGTGGGAGAACTGCCTTTTCAGAAATAGAACAGAAAAATCCCAAAGGGAGCATGGCAATCACAAAACTCACCACCTTCTCAACCAACGGGACAACCGCATAGACCACCCTACTCTTTGCCTCTTCCTCCTTTCGGGCATAGGAAAGGAAATAGAGGATGGTGGAGGCCACCCATTTGCAAAAGACATCTGCTGCAAGCAACAGGAGGGAAACAAGCAATAGTTGATGTTCAAGTTGGACGACCATGTCAACAATAAGATTATAGAACAAGAGATAATAAAGGACAAGCCCCAATACGCCATAGGTTCCGATATGAGAATCTTTCATTATCTCCAAAATGCGCTGACGGTTTGTTCCGCCCCCAAAGCCATCGCAGAAATCGGCAAATCCATCCTCATGTATGGCACCCGTCACTAACAGACGAGCCAACAAAGCCAACAACACACGAACCGCGAGCGGCAAGGATGGAGTCAACACAAAGGCCATCACCATCACCCCTGCCGTCAGGTAGCCAACCAGCGGCCACAAGGAGACGACACGCTCGTAATATTCTTTCGGGACATTGGCCAAACGCCAAAACGGCAATCGAGTGAAAAAACAAAACGCCGCTATAATTCGATAGAGAATGGCTTTCATTTAAAAATATTTAGTGATATTCGCATGTGCGAAATTATCCATTTCGTTAATCATATTCACGGCCGACTGCAGAATCGGATAGGCACAAATGGCACCCGTCCCTTCGCCCAAGCGCAAGCCAAGATGAAGAATCGGCTCCACGTTCATCTTTTGCAACATCAACTTATGTCCCCCCTCATCGCCTTGATGTCCGAAAATGGCATAATCAAGCACGTTGGCATCCAACCTTGAGGCTGCCAACATACAGGCGGTCATAATGAAGCCATCCACCAAGACGACCATTCCATGCTCGGCCGCACGCAACATAGCCCCCACCGCCGCCACCATTTCAAAACCTGCGAAATAGGATAGGACGGACGAGGCATCCCCCTTTCCAGCATAGAGTTGGTTGTACCGTTCAAGCGATTCCTTCAAAACTTCGTATTTATGAAGTATTCCATTGGCATTCAAACCCGAACCAGCCCCCACACAATCGCGAAGCGGAATGTCTAAAAACAAATGCATCAGCAAACTGGAAGGAGAGGTATTCGCAATTCCCATCTCGCCCAAAGAGAGGACATTACACCCTTCCGCAAAGCAGAGATCCACCTGCTCGGCCCCAACGGCGAGCGCTTTTTGATAGGTCTCCATAGTCATAGCGGGGCCATAGCGGAAATTATCCGTGCCCCTTCCCAATTTACGAGGAATGATATGCGGCTGCATCTCCAGGTCGAAATCATAATCCACCCCGACATCCACAACACGAAGAGAAAAACCATGCTGACGGCAAAACATATTGACACCGCCGCCACCCCTGCCATAGTTGATCATCTGTTGCCAAGTGACCTCCCGAGGCGAGGCAGAGACCCCTTCCCGCTCAATACCGTGGTCAGCACCAAAAAGGATGTGACAAGGGTGAAGCAACTGTGGAGAAAGCGAATTCTGAATAAGGCCCACCTGCAAAGCCAGCGTCTCCAAACGACCCAACGAACCTTTGGGTTTGTTGAGATTGTCAATCTTCTCTTGCAACAACGGGGCTAATGTCTTATCTGTCGGAGTAATCATTTTATCTTAACAGGAATACCAGAAACCATTAATATCACTTCATCGGCTTTTGTTGCCACATATTGGTTAAACCAACCCAACAAATCAGTGAATTTACGTTGCGTCTCATTCGGGCTGACGCCGCCCATGCCAATCTCATTGGTGACGAAGATGAACGTAGCCTCCTGCTGGGTAAAACGGTCAAATTCAGCCTTCAAAGCCGACAAGGAGCGCTCCACTTCCTGCATCTCGAAGAAATAGTTGGTGGCCCATAACGTACAACAATCGACCAAAACCACTTCGCCCTCGACTGAATGGCGACTCAACTCTTTCTCCTCTTCGATAGAACGCCATTGTGGTCCGCGCCGCTGCTTATGCACCTCCACCCTTTGGCGAAACTCCTCGTCCCAGATATGAGCCGTAGCCATATAGATGGGGGTATGAGACAATGAAAGCGCCATCTTCTCGGCATATTGGCTCTTGCCCGAACGCTGCCCTCCCGTAATGAGAATTATCCTTTTCATTTTCCCAAAACAATCAAAGCAACGTCATAATCTCGCGCAAAGAATTAACGGCATAATTCACTGGACGAGGCGGCTGGAAAGTCGGATCCCAGCGTTTAAACAATAACGTGTCAATGCCAGCGTTCATCGCCCCCTCTATATCGGTCGAATAGTTATCGCCAATCATCAAAGTTGTGGCGATTGAGGCATTAGTCTTCTGCAAAGCATAATCGAAGAACTGTTTAGAGGGCTTATTGGCTCCCGCATCCTCACTGAGGATAATCGTGTCAAAGAATTCACCCAACCCACAAGACTTCAACTTCTTATATTGCACTTCATGGAACCCGTTACTGCAAAGGTGCATACGATACCCCTTCCCCTTCAAATAGACCAGCAAATCGCGAGCCCCCTCAATCAAGCCCGACTTACACGAGCACAACTCAAGGAAACGGTCGCTCAACTCCAAGCAATACTCTCTTGTCGGATCAATGCCCACCCCTTTGGACAAAGGCATCCGGAAACGCTCCACGATCAAATAATCACGCGTTATTTCGCCCTTGGCATACAAGCCCCACAAATAGACATTGGCTTCCCAATAGGCTTTATAGAAAACCTCTGGATCGACAAAATAACGGGACAAGAGGCTCTGCTCAAATAATTCACGCAATGCGATAACAGAGTTGCCACGCGTATCATACAACGTATCATCAAAGTCGATGAAAAGGTCTGTATATTTGTTCATGCTTCTACTCTTTTTAAGTTCTTCTGGCTTTCCTCATTAATAAAGGGAAGAGCCTTTTTTATTCAGCAAAAATAGTGCTTTCCCTTAAGGTGCCTTCTATAAATGCATCTATTTTCTAAATTCGCATGGAAAATCTTACAAGATGCACACAGCCACCGCTACGACACTCAGAAATTCAGACCAAAGGGAAATTTTTAGACTTATGCGCAAATCTTTATTATTTAACAACCGGGGATTATCGCCGATAGAGGGTTTGTAGAACAGTTCGCCAAAATATTTGTGGGCACCGCCAAACTGGCAATCCAAGACACTGGCCAATGCCGCCTCTGGCCACCCGCTATTCGGGGAAGCGTGTTGCGGGCCATATTTCCAGACGAAAGCCAAACGACGGAACAATCCGTTGTGAGCATAAAAAGTACCGATGAGAGCGATGAACAATGCAGTGATACGAGCCGGGATGAAATTGGCCACGTCATCTATACGTGCTGCCCAACAACCGAAATCAATATATCGAGGGGAATGATACCCTATCATCGAGTCAAGCGTATTAATCATCTTGTACATCATCATGCCAGGCACACCCAAGAGCAAGAACCAGAAGAGCGGCGCCACAAATCCGTCGCTTAGGTTTTCCGCCAACGTCTCCAATGCTGCCGTACGAACCTCTTGTGCCGAAAGTTCCTGCGTGTCACGCCCCACTATGCGAGCCACCTGTTTTCTGCCCGCCTCCAAACTGCGATCCAATGCCTGGAAAACCATCTCCACCTCATGCCTAAGGGTTTTTCCCGCCAAGCAAAAGAAGAGGACAACCGATTGAAAAATCAGAACGACATAAGACCAAAGAGGCGAATAAGCAAGAGAGAAATGCCACAGCATAACGATCACTGCCTCCAAGAGGGCAAACGTCCCTACAACGCTCAAAACAGCCAACACGGCCCCTTTGGCTTTGCGATGTGAACCCTTATTTAGGCGATGCTCCCAAAAACTGATCCAACGCCCCATATAGACCACAGGGTGAGGAAGAGCCTCCGGATCGCCCAAAAAGTGATCCAAGAGCCAGCCAATCATCAACGACAAGAGCATTATTACCGACGGTTCCATTCTGAGAGCGCATTTAACAGCATATCATCCTCCTGCGGAGATTGAACAGCAATACGGAAATAGGATGCATCCAACCCCTTGAAGTTAGCCGCATCACGAATCAACAACTGATGAACGGAAGCAAGATAGTGCTTCAAATCACAGGCTTGGCCTTGAGGCATACGACACAGCAAAATATGCGAATCGGAAGGAAAGACCTCTATCCCCAAATCAGAAAGGGCACACGACATTCGCTCCGCCTCTCTCCGCATACCGCCCAAGTCCAACCGATAATCCTCTGCATGTGCGACCAGATACAAACCCGCTTCGATGGCCAACTGATTGACCGACCAAGGCAGACTAAAGGAAGCTATCTTTTCGATGAGAGGAGTGGATGCCACTATATACCCCAAACGAAGCCCCGGAATCGCATAATCCTTTGTCATCGAACGCAGTAGCACGACATTAGGGAATGCCACCACCTCCATAGGAGAAAGAGTCGCCTTCTGCGTAAATCCCGCATAACTGCCGTCTATTATGAAGATCGTATGGGGATGAGAAAGAATGCACTTCTCCAAATCTTCCTTGGGCACAACGCAACCTATCGGATTGTTCGGATTACAGATCCAGACCACTTGGACCGAGTCTGGCACATCCGCTAACGCACGAAACCCATAAACCGTATGTCCATTCATGCGACAAGCATCCTCGTATTCGGAAAACGTCGGCATCCAGATGGCAGAGTAAGAATCCTTGAATGTTTGGGCTATCTGATAGATGGCCTGCGTCGCCCCGTTGGTTGCCAAGAGCGCATCGGAAGATATGCCCCAATAATGCGCCAGAGCCTGCTCCAACTGTCGGGGTTTAGGCTCCGGATAGTTTGTCACCGAAGGTAACGATTGAGTTAAATGGTGCAACAACCCCTCCTGAGGGAAACGCGCATAGACGTTGGAACTGAAATTCACCTTTATTTCAGCATAGTCATAGATATCGTCTCCATGCCCGTTTATCATACCTCAAACTTATTTCCCCTTTAAACAAGATTGTTATAAAAACAAAATTAGTAAGCCTCCCGAGAGAGACTTACTAATTCAACTATTTTTTTTAATGACTTATCAATTTTCCTTGTCAAGCGCCTCATATTTAGAATGTCGGCTCTTAAACTCAGGAACAATCTCCTTCATCACCTTCACGATAGCCATATCGTCATACGTGCGGCTGACTTCCAATAGACGCTCCTCGTTGCGAACCGCCTCCTCGTAATCGTACTCACGAACAGCGGCAATCTTAATCTTCGGATGGAAAGTAGGCTTTGCGCTCTCCGAGTCGGCCAACACTTCCTCGAACAATTTTTCACCGTCGCGCAAACCCGTGAACACGATTTCGATATTCTTTGCGCGGCTCAAAGAGATCATACGCTTTGCCAAATCAACGATGCGGACAGGGTCGCCCATATCGAAGACAAAGATTTCACCACCCTTGCCGAAAGTACCAGCCTCCAAGACAAGTTTGCAAGCCTCTGAAATCAACATGAAGAAACGGATGATATCAGGATGAGTTACCGTAACAGGTCCACCCTTCTTGATCTGCTCTCTAAACAATGGGATAACAGAGCCGTTGCTACCCAAGACATTACCGAAACGGGTCGTAACAAATTGGGTCACACCTTGTATCTTACCTTCCACAATCGCCTTGTTCAAACTTTGGCAATAAATCTCACAAATACGCTTGCTACAACCCATTACATTGGTGGGGTTGACCGCCTTGTCTGTGCTGACCATCACAAACTTTTTTGTGCCGTACTTTACAGCCAAGTCTGCAATCACGCGCGTGCCATAGATATTGTTCTGTACCGCTTCCGACGGATTGTCCTCCATCATCGGAACGTGCTTATAAGCGGCCGCATGGAACACATAATCAGGCTTATATTCCTTAAAGATGCTCTCCATCCTTGGTTGGTTGGCGATGCTCGTCACAATCGTCGTCGATTTGACATAAGAGAATTGGCGGGCCATCATCAAGCGGATGTCGTGCATCGGTGTTTCGGCCTGATCTATCAAGACCATCATTTCCGGATCATACTTAGCCACTTGACGGACCATTTCCGAACCGATGGAACCAGCAGCACCCGAAACCAAAATCGTCTTGCCACGCAACAACTGACCGATGGCATCCATATCCACCTCAATCTTCTTACGAGGGAGGAGGTCTTCGATATCCACCTCATGCATACGCTCTTGGCTGAGTTCCGACTTACCATCCCACTCCTCAGCAGGAGGCATCATAAAAATCTTTATATCATTCTGAAGAAGGCCATCGATCAATTCAGTACGGGAACGGAAAGCCTCGCTTTGCAACGGAGAGACAATCAACGCATCCACGCCCAACTGCAACATCCTAACCAGCAACTCCCGGTCGTCCGGATAAACCCGAACACCCATCAGAAGCAGTCCACTCATCTCCCCATCCGGAGAAACGAAACCTTTCAAACGGAACCGACTAGGCTCTTGGCTTCTGATACTTTTTGCCAAACTAATACCTCCTTCACGGACACCATATACAAACGCATTCTTGGCACCATTCTCGCGCAACATGTCATATATAGCCTTCACAAAAAGACGTTCCAGACAAAGTAGCATCGTACCAAAAAAGAACACGACAAAGATTGCCCTCGTCTTAGGCATCAAGAGTGACGGAAACTCCGCATTTAGCATATCCATAGACCATTGCACCACCCATGTTGCCAACGAGCCACAAAACATAGCCCAAACAACACGATACATATCTACGAAAGTGGAATATCGGATTATGCCCGAATAGGTATGTAAAATGCGGAAAAAGATAATATAAATTGCAGTACATAGAGAAGTACCAGCCACCAATGACCAGAACCTATGAGCAAAAGCATCTCCTCCATTCAACAAATAGAAAGAGACCAAATAAGAACAAAAAACGATAAACGAATCAATCAACAATACACCCCAATAAGGCAATGCCTTTTTGGAGAAATACCATCGAGAAAGATTAATAAGCAAATCAAAATTCATACATACGAAATTTATTCAAAAAAACGGTTATTTCAGCCCAAACATGCATAGCAAAAAGCCACAGAACACAGTTGAAAGGCTTGTTTACGGTCTCATTGTTTTAAAACAATTATCCTTAAACGATTTGGAGACAAAGTTACAAAATATTTACAACATTAGATACGTTATCCGCAAGAACATTCAAAATTGCTATAAATGAACCAGTTATCACTTCCCCATCACCTTGTTGATAACGTCCACATATTTCTTTGTACCCACCTCTTTAGTAAGGTTCTGCATGACAAACGCACGGCCATTAGTCCCCATCTCTTTACACAAATCTGTATCCTTGTACAACTGTACTATGGAAGAACGGAACGCCTCCTTGTCGCCTGCCTTTGAAAACAAACCGCAACGGTGCGATTCCACAATATCCTTCAGTTCATTCTCATCAAAACTTGCCAAAACGGGACGGGAAGCAGACATAATGCTCCAAGTTTTACTCGGGACACTATTAGCCCCTACCCCTGGTTTCGAAATCACCAGTCCGGCGTCACCCAGACTGAAAACTTGAGAAATATCCTCATAAGGTTGGAAAGGCAAAAGATGGACATTGGAGAGGTTATGCTTTGCGACGAAAGCCTCAACATTCCCTTTATACGCTCCTTCGCCAACTAAAACCAAATGAATATCAGGAAAATCGACCGACAAGTCCTGCATAATCTCAAGCAACATATCCATATTCTGCGTCAGGCCAATATTACCACAATAAGAGAGGTAAAACTTTGATGGATCCAAGTCATATTTTGCAAAAAGTTTATTCTCCGAACGAGGAACATTTACCACGGCATTCTGATCCACCCAATTGTAAACCACCTCTATCTTTTCCTCTGGAACACCTTTCGCCATAATGTTGCGTTTAAAATCCTCAGAAATGACGATAATCTTGTCAGCATGCTTATAGGTGAAATTCTCGATCACACGCCCGATTTTCCAAAGCAATCCCCCCTTTTTGGCAAGCCCCGTGCCCACCAACGAGTCAGGAAAAATGTCTTGGAGGTTGTAGATGAAAGGGATATGACGGATTTTCTTGATGAAAGCACCTAAAAGACCTTGGATGGGAGGGGTGCTTAACAGATAGACACAATCAACATTTTTTGCCTTTAATCCCAAAAATAGTTGAAATAGCCAACAAAACAAATATCTAAGAGCACGTAATACCGGATTTCTTCCTTCTCTATACATAGGGAAACGATGGACAAATACATGACCATCATACAATACCTCATAATATCGATCCTTATAAGCATTATATGTCTCCTGATCCAACCCTCGAGTCGGTCTGGAAGCATAAATCAACGTATCAATATCATTGTCTGCAAAAGCCTGCAAACGATTGTCTTCCATATAGATACTTGCTGCTTTCTCAGGAAAGAAATAACCTGTCAATTGAAGGATTCGCATAGGGCAAGGAGATATTTTAATATGTCGTATTAATGTTTTTTCTAGTAATGACACTAAAAAAAGTATGGAATAGTATTTTTAAATCTAAACCTAATGAGATATGCTCTGCATAATATGCATCCCAATGGAATTTCTCATCTTGCGTAATACTATTACGATAAAAAGCTTGAGCATATCCTGTAATGCCAGGTCTAACCTTGTAACTATTTCTATAATCCTCAGACATTTCAGACAAATCACTACCTTCAAAATAGAGTTTTGGGCGCGGCCCAATGAAACTCATATCTCCTTTAAGAACATTCAAAAATTGAGGAAATTCATCTAAAGATGTTCTACGCAAAAATCGCCCTATGGGCGTAACACGGGGATCATCGTCACTATTGTATGTAGAGCCATCTGGATTTTTCCAATCTGGGGCATTCATATACATAGAGCGCAACTTAAACATTTTGAAAGGCCTATAATCCTTCCCTGCACGTTGCGCATTATAAAAAATCGGACCTCTATCTGTAAAATAAATAAAGGGTGCTGCAGAAAGGACTACAACCGCAACAAACGGCAAAGCAAAAAGTCCTATACAGATATCTAATATTCGCTTTATAAAATTCTCGTACATATCAAATTGAAACAGAGAGCGTATCTTTCTTTGTTGAAACACCAGGATTTCCAATTGTCACGCAAAAATCATCCGTTGTGTGGAGGAGATTAGCCCCCGCCCCTACAATATTGTAAGCGCCAATCACCGAAGCACTCTTCACAGTTGAATTCAACCCCAAAAAGCAGTTATTTTTTATCTCAGCAAAACCACCAACCGTCACTTCATCAGAAAAAAAAGTATACTCTCCCACTGTTATGTCGTGGCTTAAAGTTGAACCTTCACTGATGACGACACCGTCTTTCAATTCACATCCTATGCCTATGAATACATTGTCAAAAACAATCACATTATGACCCATTTTCGTATCAGGCCAACAATTAGAACCCGAAGTAATAAAATTAGCCAATTGATACCCATCCCGCTTCAGTTTTTCACATACATTCTTGCGAGGGACATTACACTTCACATATCCGATTGCAACGATATACGAAATACTCTTTTTATCGCAAAAGCGAACAGACGCCTCATTATAAGACATAACAGGCTTTCCCAAAAACTCTCGGGGGATGTTTGGATTATCATCAACAAACGCAACGATTTCATATAAACAATAGCGCTCATTGTAATAATATATTTGCCTTGCTAATGTACCAACACCATATATAATCAATTTCGTCATCCTATCTCCTCTATCACTTGCAAGAAATTCTCCATCACATAAGTCAAATCTTCATCCGTCAGACGCGTATGCAAAGGTAAAGTGATTTCATTAGCATACTGCTGATAGGCGTTCGGGAAATCGGCAATGTCAAACCCCAAGTTCTTATAAGCCGTCATCATCGGCAGTGGCTTAAAATGCACATTGCACGCAATGCCGCGTTCTGCCATTTTAGTTATCAATGCATTTCGCTGTTCCTCCGTTTTCCCTAACAGACGAACCAAATACAGATGTCCATTCGACGTATGTTCCGAATCAAAATGGTTGAGCACTTGGACATTCTCATCTTTCAGCCTCTGATTGTAATATTCAATCATCACTCGGCGACGAGCCAACAATTGCGGATAACGATCAAACTGTGCCATTCCTATTGCCGCCATAATATCTGTCATATTGCATTTATAGGCAGGCAAAACGATGTCGTATTCCCATGCGCCCAACTGGGTTTTAGCCAATGCATCTTTGCTCTGGCCATGAAGGGACTGCAACTGCAACTGCTTATATAACATCTCATTATCGACTCCTTCGATATTTCGCCAAGTCAAAGCACCTCCCTCTGCCGTTGTCAGATTCTTCACGGCATGGAATGAAAAGGCGGTAAAATCGGCCACCTCGCCACTCATCTTTCCTTTGCGCTGAGCTCCGAAAGCATGCGCGGCATCCGCCAGGACGACCACACGACCAAAGGAGCGCTGCAAATCGTTTTGAGGCAAATAAAGTGAACGTTTTCGCTCCACAATTTGGAAGATACGGTCATAATCACACATGATACCCGCCAAGTCAACTGGGATAATCACTTTCGTATGTTCTGTTATGACCGCTTCCAATTGCTCGTAATCCATTTCATACGAATTGGGAGCAGTGTCCACCATGACTAACTTGGCGCCAACATGGCACACCACGCTGGCCGAAGCCGTATAGGTGTATGCGGTCGTTATAACCTCATCACCAGGTCCTACACCCAACAAACGGAGAGCCATCTCCATACTGGCCGTCGCCGAATTAAAACATACAGCTCTCGGTGTATGACAATAGTCAGCGATTTTACGCTCGAACTCTTTGGTCCGTGGACCTGTCGTAATCCAGCCCGAACGAATAGCCTCAACAGCCGCCTGAGCCTCATACTCGCTCATATCGGGCGGCGAAAACGAAATTTTCATTTTAAAAGATTATTAATGCCAAACAATTAGTCAGATCGGAAACATATGCTATTTTCAAGATGCTTTTTAATGATTCCAACATCTAAAAAACGGAAGATAATACTCTTTAAACCACAAATTCAGGTTTCTCACCTTCATTCATAATCCAAGTATAAAGCTTCTCCGTTTGAGCAGAAACTGATTCAATCGAGAAAGTATTTTCAACAAAGCACTTTGCCCTTTTTCCCATTTCTGATCGTTGCATATCTGTTAGAGACATAGCTTCCGACAAAGTTCTAACTAAATTTTCTATACTGAGATCTATCCACCAACCGCAAGATTCCGAAACCAAACAATCCCAAGGAGTATTGGTTGTCGTTATTACTGGGCATTCACACAACATAGCCTCAGCCACAACATTTCCAAAATTCTCACTAAAAGACGGCAAGATAAATAAATCTGAACTAAGATATTTATTTATCTTCTCATATCCAACCATTGCATCAAACATTTTGACGGACGATGATATTTTTTTTCTACTAATGAGTCCTGCTATCACAGTTTTATAATCGACAGGATCACTATTACCCACAATATGCAACTCCCAACCATCCAACAATTCGGAAGGAAGTAGAGCCCAAGCTTCAAGTAATAATTCCAAACCTTTAATTGGATTTACTCTTGATAAAAACAAAACCGTTTTTTTCTCCTTATTGGCATTAGTGCGAGTTACACTTTGGAATTCAGTCAAATCCATCCCATTAGGAATAATAGCAATTGGAGTAGCAACTCCCATACGCCTTATGGATTGAGCCTCTTGCTTAGACGTTGCAATGAGACACGAAGCATTTTGCACATCCTTTTTTGCATACAAATACCAAGCCAATGTCTTTTTCAACTTCTTCCATTTATTATAGTTAATCCGCGACATTTCTAAGTCACCCCTCGGATTCACAACATATTTTGCACCTTGATTAAATGCCAAGCGGCTGACCCAATGACAAGTTAACCTCCAAACGCCATGACAGTGATAGATGTCATATTCATCAATTCCTTTCAAAAATCGAGAAAAACGCAAATATAACGATTGAAAAATATTGGGAGTTTCTGTAGGACTGTCAACAACTTTGACCCCTGCTTCAATCAATGGCATCAAGTATCTTTTACTCTCCGATTCTGTTGCCAATGAGACGTTCACACCTCTATTGGCTAGACCTAAACATTGTGATTTAACACTATATGTTGGCCCTCCATATATAGGATTAAATGAGCCTAAAAAATGTATAACCTTCATACTAATACCAATGAGCATCTAATATTTCATAAGGTTCTCTTTTATTACCTTCAACTGGAAATCTGGTGTCCAATTTTCGGCAATCTCTTGATAACAAGATTCCCTCACTTGATTTCGATCTTCCTTATGAAGAGAAAACCACTCAACTATGGTCTCAGCCATAGAATTCACATCGTTATATTTAAAAAACGCACCTGTCACACCCGCCTTAATTGCCTCAAATTCTGGCATTTGATATTCAAAGCTATCATGAGTTACAACAGGCGTACCAAATACCATAGTGTGCATTGCCGTCAATCCCACGTTGCCTGGCGCCACACATAAATCGGCATTATAAATAAGTTCGGCATTGGTCTGTTCATCAAAACAAGCGCCAAAAAACCAAACATTGGATTCCATTTTCTTTTCTTCAGTGATTTTCCTCAACATTCTTTGTTCAGTACCATCACCAACAAGAATCAAGTTATAAGAATGCCCTTGTTCTCTCAACAAATATAGAGCCTCCAACAAAAGATCCAACCGCTTTACCTTTGTCTGCCTTCCTATAAATATCAATACAGGATTATCATTCTTAAAATATTGCTTATATATATCAGATGTTTGAAGTTTCGATCTAATAGCTAATTGTCTATCATAATCTAATGAATTATGAATAGCACACACCTTATCACCAGAATACCCCATATTAACCAAAAGATTTCTTGCATAATCTCCATAACAAAAAATGCGGTCTACCGAATCATACATAAATCTTTTCAATTTTGCTTCCCAATAACTTTCTTTGCCATACCACCCATGACACCAAAGGCTTACTCTTTTACTATGAAAGAAAAATCGCTTCAACAACAAGAAAATCCATGCACATAAATCCCATGTAGAAAGATACATGAAATAATCATCATAACGCTTATCAAATAAAAGCCTCAACAATCCAAATGTACAAAAGATACGATGTCCTGCATTCGAAACATGCAAAAAGCCCACACGTTTCAACGTGTTCGTGTCAAACAATTTAACATCATGGGGATTATCCCCGAAATACCAATCGCAGTCGAATGTATCATCCATTTTCTTATATATAGATTCTCTATATAACGATGGATTACTAAAACAATTACAAAGTCTTTTCATAACCTCCTTTTACATCTTTCATTCAACAAAGCGTCCTTGATTATCTTTACTTCTTCCCCAACACTTTATGAAAATCTACATATACAAACAATATATAAATCAACAGCCATCCACAAGTAAATAGAGAGGTGAAGAATGATACATTCATCATCATTGACATCGCAAACAAAGAAATAATAGAGAACAAAAGTATATCACACTTATATTTTATTCCATTATACATTGATTTCATCAACACAAAAAGAAAACTGATAAAAATACACCCATACAACCCAGCCGAAGCTATTCCGTCCATTAGCCAAAAAATGCCATTGGCATTTGCACCATGATAAGTCACCACTCTTCCTAACGAAGTATCATAAGGATATGAATTAGTAAAAAAATTCACTATTCCGATATGACTATAATAAGTATATGGATGACACCCATCATGCCCAAAGAAATCAAAATAGGTATTCAACTCCATCCCTTCTATACATTGTGTGCGCATAATTAGAATTGCAGCCATTTCATATATAGACTCTGAAACATTCATATATAAATAACACAAAAAAGAGAAAAGCATTAACGAAAACATTATGATTAAATGATAGAAATTTTGAAGGAGGCGATCACTCAATTTATATACTAAATAAAATGCCAATATTACAAAAGGGGCTATAAAAGTAATTTTCTGCTGGTCTATCATATACATCAATATACACCCCACAAAAGACATAACGATTTTTGCCTTTGCCTTGCGTTCTAAAGAGACAACGAATAGGATTGGTAACAAGACATTCTTCAGCCAAAATATCAAATAAACTACTATAGTACCACCAACAACAACCAAGTCTTCTCGTAAATCATACAATTCCTCCCTATTCTCCATAAAATTCGTAAAATGAAGATTTCTTATATTCAAAAGGACAACAACAAACAAAATCACAAAAGAAACCATCTCGAATTTTTCATATGAGATAGGAGACTTCTTCAAGAAAGTTTTCGCACGCAATTCCCATCCATCTGTCAAAAAAAACAAACACATCGAAACGAAAAAGACGATTCTATAATCATTGTATTCCGGGCCATACCCGCACACAGCCAATGATTCATTAAAAGGAATGTAGGCAAATACAAATACAAATACAGAAAAAATACTTGCAATATTTTTCAGTCCTCTGTAAAACAATATTGGAGCTGCCCCCATTACTAAACTCATCATCTGATGTCTGGGATTCAAAGGGAAATAAGGGACACCAAATAATACCGATATATAATTCGAGAAGATAAAGTCATAAAACCACACGTAGAAAATTGCAGCCAAAAAATTGACTACCATATAGTTATGCAACTTTCGTTCCTTCCGTATAGAATTCATAACAAACGAATGAACTTCCGAATATTCGTTAAGGATACCGCCACAATTACAGACAACAATAAAAATGTCATTAAATTCATGGTTGGGAAAACGGATAACATAACAACTTTTACTTTGTTGTGAGACAAATATAAATCATACGACAGGTTGGTTACCCATTTACTTGAAATATTACATTTTACATCAAAACAAGAAAAGAAAAAAAGAGCAAGGAATAAAATACAATAGTTAATCAATCCATGTAATAAAAGATGATTACATCGCAGAAAATATCCTAACGCACATATTACTACGATTAGAGACAAATACCAATACTTTATTTTCACCACTTGCGACTTATATTCTGCGACCAACGCTCCCAATGCAAAAGCAAATATAGAGACAGAAGCAAATGGTGCTATGTAATAGTATGTTGCAATTGTCACACAAATAAGCCCTATCAACAATGTCAACAATGCCATACCCTTCCTTTTCTTTCTTGTTGCAAGATAAACATATAATAACAAGTATAAAACGAAGATAACCTTAACAAACCAAAGGACACTATCACAAAATTTAAATGCAAATACTCCTAACAGATAAGCAGGTAAATTACTCAAATCCACCATTTCTGTCAAGCCAAAATAAACATCTTGTAAAGTAGGGAAAAAAAAGATAATTAATACCCACAATAGGGAAATAAACACTGCGGGCAAATATACCTTAGTCAGTCTTCTTTTAATAAACGATTTGAAATTTAATTCTTGTGACAAAGTACTATACATTAACCCATACCCTGACAAAAAGAAAAAGATGGAAACGCCTAAAAAGCCTCCTTGCGTGGACAAAAGTTTCATCAACAGTCCGACCTCTTTCCCACTATTTATTGCAGCCACAGCGTAATGATGGGATGCGACCATCAAACAACATAAGAATTTCATCCAATCTGTAAGATTTCGGTCTAAAGAGAAATCTCCTGTTCTATGTATCAATGAAATTCTTTTCATTTAGTTGGTTGGTGAATTAAAAGGACTCATCTTACAAGCTCCTAATGATAGGAAAAAAGAAATGACCGACACTGATACTACTGACCAAGAATAAAATATAGCACCATTTTCTCCTTTACCAATCGTCAAGAGGACATAGACTAAAATGACCAATAACAGATCTCGAATCAACCGAATTACAAATAAAGTCCAGGGCCTCCCTTGAGCCATTAGTTCCGAACGAAATACAGTCGAACAAGCATCGAAAATCGTTGCAAAAGTCAATATCCTTAAAACTGACGGCATTCCTGCAAACGATGTTCCATAAAAAGATGATATGAAACCAGCCATAAAATAAACAAATACAAATGGCACAAATGTACACAACAAATTGACCATAATAATTTTTCTCATAGTAGACTGATGCGCATTTCCATCCGAAACCGTACTTGACAAATGAGACAATACCACATTTCCTAACAAAGAGGGAATCATATAAACTATTGTACTCCACTGAGAAGATGCAGAATAGAGTCCCAATTCTCCCATTGAAGATAATTTTGTCAATAACATTATAGCCATCCAATGAGAGAAGGCAAAAGAACTTTCTTGTAATGCGACAGGCAACGAAAACTGAAGCAGTTTCTTTTTATAACTAAAATTCTCCTGCCTTTCATACATTGCTTCTATCTTACGAATCGAAAGACAATTAACAAGCACATTAAATGCTTGCGATAAAAGTAAAGCCAAAAGAGAACCTCTCAATCCTCCTAAATAGGTCAAAGGAACACTTAAAACTAGCAATGAGAACCCGGCACAAAGATTGTTACGAGCTACTTCCTTAAATTTTTTAGCCCCCGAAAGGATGCCTATTTGGGTGGTAGATAACGCTTTAAAAACGATAACAATGGACAATGCGCGAAAAGAAAGCACCAATTTTGGTTCCTCTAAATAATCGGCAATTTGAGGAGCGAACACAAACAAAACCAATGCAACAGAAACACTAAAAGACAATGTTATCCAAAGTGCATCCTGAATAATATTCTTCACATGAAAAGGATGCTCTTGGATAGATGATGCTATGAATTTAGTAGAAGTAAAACCTAACCCAAATGTTGCAAATGAGGCAACATAAAACATCGTTGTTTTTACCACTCCATATTCACCATACAAATCCTTGCCCAAAAAACGAGCTATTATGATACCGGCAAGCAACAACAAGGCATTTCCCGCCCCATTGCCAAATACAGCCCAAAACGAATCCTTGAAGAGATTGCTATTCAACAATCTCTCCTTTAGTTGTTTCACTTGCAAATCCAATAGAAAATGTTTATTGAATTTATTTTTTATAAAAAAAACATGTTCCTTTTCAAATGCACATATTCCCCTACAACTCCCCATCACTCTCCCCCCTCTCCAGCACGCCTTTCACATCATATACCACGCCATTTTGTGTGGCGAGGGCACGGAGGTCGAGTGAAAGGAACTCCTTGTGGGCCACGGCTAAGACGACGGCGGCAAACGGACCTTGGGGCAAAGTGGTGGTGACCTCGATACCATACTCGCGTTTCACTTGTGCTGGGTCAGCCCAAGGGTCGTAGATGGTGATGGCTGATGTATATTCCGCGAACGTGTGGTAGATATCCACCACCTTCGTGTTGCGTATGTCGGGACAGTTCTCCTTGAAGGTGATGCCCAAGATGAGGATGCGTGCGTCTTTCACCAGCACCCCTTTCTTGTTCATGCACTTGATGGTCTGCTCGGCCACATAGGCTCCCATGCCATCGTTCAAACGGCGGGCAGACGACATGATGCGCGGTAGCACACCATAGACCTGCGCCTTCTGGATGAGATAGTAGGGGTCGACCGAAATGCAGTGGCCCCCGACCAAACCGGGCTTCATCTTGATGAAGTTCCACTTCGTGGCGGCTGCCTCAATCACATCGTTGGTGTTGATGCCCATGGCGTTGAATATCTTCGCCAACTCGTTCATGAAGGCAATGTTGACGTCGCGCTGCGAATTCTCAATGATTTTGGAAGCCTCTGCCACACGAATGCTCGGTGCCTTGTGCGTACCGTTGAGCAAAACGCTGTTGTAAAGTGCATCGACACGGTCGGCCACTTCAGGCGTAGAGCCAGAGGTGACTTTCTTGATCTTCTCCACCGTATGCTCTTTGTCGCCCGGGTTGACTCGCTCAGGCGAATAGCCGGCAAAAAAGTCAACATTGTAGGTCAATCCAGAGACACGCTCCACCTCGGGGATGCACTCCTCCTCGGTGACGCCCGGATAGACGGTCGATTCGTAAATCACGACATCTCCCTTCGAGATGACCCTTCCCACGGTCTGACTAGCCGAAAGCAAAGGCGTCAAATCGGGGCGATTGTTCACATCCACAGGCGTAGGAACCGCCACAATATAGATGTTGCACCCACGAATCTCCTCCTCGTCTGTCGTACAACGGAATCCTGCCGCCAAAGCCTGCTTCAGCAACTCGTCCGAAACCTCAAGCGTGGCGTCATGCCCCGCCATCAGCGCATCAACACGCGCCTGATTCCGATCAAAACCGACCGTTTCATATTTCGTAGAAAAGAGTCGTGCCAAAGGCAATCCGACATAACCTAACCCGATTACTCCTATTTTCTCCTGACTCATGGATTTTTCAAGGATTTATTCACATCATTGCACAGCTTCGCCTTTCTGACTAACATGCCTTTGGATGGGGGACATATCGCCAAAATACGGAATTATTACAAAAATAGTCAATATATTCGAATTGGAATGATTTCTTGGTAGAGTTTTCGGTCGAAAAACAGGGCATTTCTTCTATTTTTTCCTCACTTTATCTCAATTAAGTCCAACCCCTTCTGGCAAGCCTCAACAGCCACAGGGACAGCATCAGCCTGTGCCAAAACACATGCCACACGATCCAAACTATTATGCACGCACTGCGCCACATCTCCTTCTTGTTTGAACATCTGAACAGACTTTACGTTCGGCACCTGCAAAGCCTTCTCTTTCCCCTCGATAGAGCGGATTACCCCTATATCCGAGCCTAAGAAACGGACGGCTCCTGCCTTGTGAAGAGTGGGGGTAAAATCGGGTTCTATGCCCAAAGATATTTCAATGGCGGCCTTCACCATATCAATACCCGTAGAATAGGGCACCAAATGCGTCGTAATGCAGTCGCCACCCATGCGGGCTCCCAACTCGACCATCTTTGGACCGTCGGCTGTCAGTATTATCTCCACATGCGCCGGACAGTTGTCTATTCCAACGGCAAGCACCGCTCTCGAAGCCAAATCCCGAATGCGGGCCAAATCTGTTTCAGCCAACTGCGAAGGTTGCGAATGCCCCATCTCTACAAAATATGGAGCACCAGTCGTCAATTTGTCGGTTACAGCAAGTACATGAGGAACGCCTTGATAGACAATAATTTCCACACTAACCTCCTTGCCCTGCATATACTCTTCCACGATGACATGGCCAGCGCGTGATTGCGAACGGCTATATTGGTAAGCGTCCGTCAATTCTGAGGCATCAGTGACCAGGACCACACCTCGGCTACCCGCATTGTCGGTTGGCTTCATCACACATGGATACGTGAACGCACTACAACAAGACGACAAGTCAGCCTGATCCTTTAGGTAGTAATACCAAGGCGACTCGATATTGTTTGCCTTGAACGCCTTGATCATCTCATACTTATCCGTTGATTTCAGTGCCGTTTCCTCCGAAATGCCTGGCAAACCCAAGAGCGTCGTGGCTGCCGCAATGGAACGCATCGGCATATCCGTCGCAAGCGTCATGATACCATCGGGCTGATAATCACGGGCGACAGCACAAATAGCGGGAATATCAATCGTACTGGCATTATAATACTTATCGGCACAAGGAATGCCCACCGCATTCGGATTGTAATCCGCCACGGCTACATTTAACCCCATCTCTTTTGCTTTTAAAATTGCCGGAAGTTGTAATGCAGAAGCCCCTACGATTAATAATTTTTTCGTCATCTTTCTATCAAATCAATCCCGATGTAAAGATAATGATGATTTATGAATTTGCAATCAACATTATAAACTCATTCTATCATTTTTGTATGATGCAACAAAAAAGGGGCACCGATGGCCCCTTTCTTCGTTCGTTGGATGTTCCTTACCTCTCCAAAGGCAAGGTCGTTCTATTTTCTTTAAAATCCGAAATCGGAATTCTCACTTCACCACGCCCTTCTCCAAATATTCCGCCAAATTGACGCGGACTTTGGATGCCTCGCTATCGACCCGCACCTTTGCCACATCATGACGGACCATCAACTCCACCAACTGCTCGAACGAGGTCTTCTGCGGATTCCATCCCAGTTCTCGCTTCGCCTTGGTCGGATCACCCCAAAGATTGACAACGTCCGTCGGACGGTAGAAGTCCTCGCTCACGGCAACGACCACCTTGCCCGTCTTGACATCGATGCCCTTTTCGTCCACCCCTTTGCCTTCCCATCTCAACTCGATGCCGGCATGATGAAACGCCAAGGTGGCAAACTCACGCACAGTGTGCTGAACACCCGTGGCAATGACGAAATCCTCCGGCTTGTCGTGCTGAAGGATGAGCCACATACACTCCACGTAGTCCTTGGCATAGCCCCAATCACGAAGAGAGTCGAGGTTGCCCAAATAGAGGCAATCTTGTTTGCCTTGCGCTATTCGCGCTGCCGCCAGAGTGATTTTACGGGTGACGAATGTCTCTCCCCTACGCTCCGACTCGTGGTTGAACAGGATGCCGGAGCAACAGAACATATCGTATGCTTCTCGATACTCCTTGATGATCCAAAATCCATAGAGTTTAGCCACCGCATAGGGCGAATAGGGATGGAACGGTGTATCCTCGTTCTGCGGCACCTCCTCCACTTTGCCATAAAGTTCGGAAGTGGAGGCTTGGTATATTTTGCACGTCTTCTCCAAATGGTTGGTACGCACCGCCTCCAAGATACGCAACACACCTACGGCATCCACGTCGGCCGTATATTCCGGTGCATCAAACGACACCTGCACGTGCGACTGTGCCGCCAAGTTATAAATCTCCGTAGGCTGCACCTCCCCGACCAACTTGACAAGCGACATGGAATCGCCCATATCGGCATAGTGGAGGTGGAAGTTAGGGGTCCCTTCCAAATGTGCGATACGCTCACGGTAATCGACCGACGAGCGGCGGATAATGCCATGCACCTCGTACCCTTTGGCCAAAAGGAACTCGCTCAGATAGGAGCCGTCCTGGCCTGTCACACCGGTAATAAGCGCTATGTTTTTCTTTGACATGTCTTTCTATTTTATTCATTAGGGGTTTCTTGAACTTAGAAGTTCCCCTTAACATTAACGTTCTGCACGCATCGGATTTTCGAGGAAATCCTTATATGCCAGACGGATACCCTCTTCCAACTCCGTCTTGTAGTGCCAGCCCAACTTCTCGGCCTTGCTGACATCCAACAATTTGCGGGGCGTACCGTTCGGGCGGGTGGTGTCCCATTGGATTTCACCTTCATACCCAACCACCTTGGCCACCAGTTCGGTGAGGCCTTTGATGGTAATCTCTTTTCCCGTTCCGGCATTGACCGTCTCATTGCCGCTATAATTGTTCATGAGGAAGACGCAGAGGTTGGCCAAGTCGTCCACATAAAGGAACTCACGCAACGGAGAGCCGTCGCCCCAACAAGTGACCACTTTCAAGCCCGCCTCCTTCGCCTCGTGGAAACGACGGATAAGGGCCGGCAACACATGCGAATGTTCGGGATGGTAATTGTCGTTCGGCCCATAAAGGTTGGTCGGCATCAAGGAGATGTAGTCCGTACCGTACTGTTTGTTGAGGTATTCGCAATATTTCAAGCCGCTGATTTTGGCGAGAGCATACGCCTCATTAGTCTTCTCCAGTTCGGAGGTGAGCAGGCACGACTCAGGCATAGGCTGAGGAGCCATGCGAGGATAGATGCAACTGGAGCCCAAGAACTCCAGTTTCTTGCAACCGTTCTTCCAGGCACTATGTATGACGTTCATCTCCAAGATCATATTGTCGTACATGAAGTCGGCCAGGGCATTTTGGTTGGCGATGATGCCCCCCACCTTGGCTGCGGCCAAGAATACATATTCGGGCTTCTCCTGAGCGAAGAAGGCCTCCACCCTATCTTGGCGTGTCAAATCCAACTCCTTGTGTGTGCGTGTCACGATGTTGGTATAGCCCTGACGCTCCAACTCACGCACAATGGCCGAGCCCACCATCCCCCGATGACCCGCCACATATATTTTTGAATCTTTGTTCATGATAAATATTTTTGAACTTGGGAGAGAAGAAGAAGCCCCCTTTGTGCTTCAGACTGAAGTCTTCGAAGGTATTCCCCAAACCTCTGTTTCCCTAACAATTCAGTGTATTCCTTTTTAGACCTTTACCAACTATAAACCAAAGAATTTTCTGCATCCTAATGCTAAATAACCTTTGGAATAGTCATTACATCGTCTTCTGTAAGAGGGGCATACGCTCCGTCCTTACAATCCATGAAGACAGTTCCTGACTCAAGGCTCTCCATATTGTGCCAAACACCTACGGGAACACTAAATCCGAAATTGTCACCTCCCGCTTCGCATATCTCCGATTGGGTTAGGCAACCATTCTCATCATAGATGTTTTGGCGCACTTTGCCTCTTAGTAGAATCACAACCTCCGTACTCATCATGTGACGATGTATCGGAACAACCGTACCAGGTTCAACGGCATTGAGCATGCGCTGGCTATGATCTTGCGAAGAGGTGCGCAAATCAAAGTTCATCCGCAGACGAGGCGAATTCTGGGCTTGCTGCGTAAGCTCGTCCAACAACACTTTATCGATTTTCATAGTTTGTTGATGATATTAAACATACCTACAATTTTGAAAACAAGTTCTGTCACAAGATGTATCGTAAAAATTATCGCATATGTCACCATAAACCATTCCTGATTTTTATTAACACCTATAAATTCATAAGTTCGCTTCCAAGTTTAGGCACAGCGACTTAATATAATTTTACATCCAACCGTTTCTCTCGAACCAATAATTCCGAACGGTACTTTTTCCTAAAGACAAGAGCCTTTTGCTGAATCTTTGTAGTGTATGACGGTGCGACATTCGTACCGACCACATATGCATGTCGATTTTCGTCGCATTCACCAAGCATCAATATAGTTGCCTCCAATTGCTCAATGGCATGCATCACATCTGAACCTTTAAGCTCAACATACCGTTCTTCTCTTTCGTCATCAGACACCAATAAATTATCACATTTACTACATTTCGTGTCTTTGACAGCCCCTCCATCGACCTGCACTTTTTTATACATCCGACGTTCCGGATTCAAAAAAATAATCTTCCGATTGTTCTCTTCAAACTTAATATTTGTATCGGATGTTGGCTGGACAAATTCCGCTGATACGTTTCTCATAGGCTCAACAAGAAATTAAAATCATCGGATATCTCCTGCGAGGCTGAATCAAGTGCATCTGCGGATATCAGATTAAGTTCTTCATCCATGATCGACGTAACCTTTCCGTCCTTTATTGCAAAAGCAGCCACGTCGCTTGGTGTCAATGTCTGACGTTTTTCAAACCGACGCCCCACCTTCTCGGCCATCTCTTTGGATGAAGCCATCATCTCCCCTGCCATTATAAGATTGTTGAGTGCCGTCATGATGTAAGGACTATGTGTTGCGACAAAGCAAAAATGCTTCTTTCTGCCGTTAAGCATACTTACCAACGAGTAAACGAAGTCTTTCTGCGTCGAGGGGAAGATATGAGCTTCTGGCTCTTCTATAAACAAATCCGTGTGATGAGGAGTCAACATGTTGTCAACAATCTCCTTCTGTTTTTCATAAGGCAATTCGGCACAGTCGCATGCCACAATCTCCTCAAGATTATTACGCAAGATGGATTCCTCCACTTTTGTCTGTTTCTCTGCAAAGAACTCTTTTGTGAGATATCGCAACATGACAAAAAGAGGAGTCAGCGACTGCAAACCGCTGGAAGCATTGGTGAGGTCGAGTTCACCTCCGTTAGGCATCACGATACGATCCGACTTATCCGGGGAGTTGTATCTATAGCTGAACGGAAGGCCAAGAATTCGTTCTTTCTTTGCGAAATTTTTTCTGGCGAACTCCCACTCCTTCATAAAGTCCAGGATATTATTATTATTCATAGACACCTGGTACCAGTTGGGGATAGCAGCCACAAGATTACGTTCAGACGGAATGTAAGCAATCTTCGTGCGACGGTAACTCCACCTCTTTGCGGCTTTGCCCCAAAGACACTCACAGTTGTTCGTCTTAGCATCGTAAGCAAACGAGATAGCATCATTTTCATACTTGATGAACGTATCCTGATGCATATACCCTTCCAACTTATGAAATTGAAGCAGGTTCTGAACAAAGAATGCCGGTTGGCAATATTTGTCGGGATTCTGCGACAAGGCTATCTGCCGTTCCATCCAATCGCAGAAACAGGCCACTTTGAGCACAGTACTCTTGCCTGAACTTTGTGGTCCAAGAATCACATTGACGCGTTTCAGATCAATGCAAACCGTCTCGATCGGTCCGAAATTGTGAATTGTCAGTCGCCTCATATCTTTATCTCTCCTTTCTACATTCAAAGATTACTGCGAAATTACAATTTTTCCGTTGAATTTCAATAGAGAAGAGGCTATACTGCTATTCGCAATAAAAACGCTATAGCTATACATACTAATGCGATCCGAGGTTATGAGAAGAGCCTAAATCTTAGTACTTTCTCAACACCACTTCAAAACTCTCGGCGTAATCGCACCCCCACTGACCGCCTCTCATGGCTGCTAATCCAGTGATATATTCAGCCGAACGAGGATGTGGATACGGACGCATCACCCCACGGTACATTGATAGTGCTTGAATCTTAGCATCCACGCCGTCCTTACCTACCTCCACGAAACAATTAGGATTGAACGACACCATTGCGTTGTTAATCTTCCACTCCGTACACGAAGGAACTTCCATGTACCAGAACTCCTTCACTCGCTTCACTTCAGGACGTCGCTGGAAGAGACGGACTGCCTCTTGGCAGGCCATGGAAGTCTGCATATGGTCATTATTTGTATCGGCAGGATGATGTGTGATTACGATGTCCGGTTCACTCTCCTTGATAGCACTCTCTATGAACTGCACTAACTTCAAGTGAGGGACAGTGTTCATCTCGATGTTTGGAAAAGTCGCCTCATAGATGTTATTCACTCCAAGGCTCTTGATAGCGTTGTGCGTATCGTCCTCCAATTCCTTGTCATCAGGGCGGAAGGCCCGAGCTTTTGCCTCCGTACACATGATGGCAACATCAACTGTGTCACCACTCTTACACCATTTGTACATGGAAGCGCCAGCCCCCAAAACCTCATCGTCAGGATGAGCTACTACAAGTAAGTATTTCATATTCTTTTGTATTTGATATTTACAACTATCTTATTCCCTATTAAACACACTCAACCAATACTCTGACAGCAGCATCGCCGATTGAGCTCTCGTTCTTTAATCTCAATACGTCCAAAGAAAGGCAGTCGTAAAATGCGACCACCTATATTGAAAAGAATGAAAAACTATTGAATACCTCTTAAACAGTCTCGCTGTATGCCACCAACTTCTCATGCATCCACTGCGGATATTTCCCACAAGCAGTATAGAGGATAGCGACCACCGTCCAGATGATTAACTTCACATCTCCAAAAAAGCTGGCGTGCCTTACATAATACACATCGAGTTTCAAACGGATAGGCAATACTTTTTCGTTGTATTCAGCCTCCTCCTCAAACTGGTCACCATAGATATAGTCCCACAAACTCGACTGACTTGTCAATCCGCAAGGCACACTCGCACAGATGGCGTTCTCGCCACCACGGGTGATGTCCACCTGATCTACTGCTGCTGGTCGAGGACCTACTATCGACATCGTGCCGTTGAGGATATTGAGTAGTTGAGGCAACTCATCGATTTTCAGCCTACGCATCACCTTGCCCCACCAGAAAATACGATCCTGATCCGGACGAAGCGAAGCCTCATTAGCTCCACGAGCCACTCGCATGGAACGAAATTTCCACATTTTAAATTTTTCATTCCTTTCTCCTACTCTATTCGCAAAATAGAACAATGGACCGCGGTCGCTCAACTCAATCATGATAATCGTCACAATCCACACTGGCGAAGTTCCGATGATGCCAATCAATGCGCATACGAAATCAAATATACGTTTACAAATCCTATACATAGTCATTTTTTTAATATCGTTATCGTTCTAAAGTTCTAAATGGCCACAGTGCCTTAAACACTAGATATGTCTTGTTACTATTGCCAAATATCGCCTTGATGCAATAGTATCCACATAACACCAACCATTTCGGGATCCACAGCACATGCTTTGCTCTTCCTTGCGCCTTTTCATGAGCAATGAGCGTATTGACATCCAGTAAGGCGGCATCCTTGATGATATGGATGGTGTTGTCCACCTCCTTATCTGCCCAATCTACCATAGCCTTCACAGCACCACTCATCTCCAACACCTCAAACTTCTCTCCCTTGCCAATCTTATAGGCCCAATTAGGTGATTTGAGATAGTAACGCTTTTCAATGTCGCGAGTCTGTGAAGAAGTATATACTGGTGAGAAACGATAGATGTTCCACTTCTGACAGATAGCCTTCAATCTTTCTTCGGCTATCGCTTTACTCTTACCATAGTTTGATATAGGATTTAACTTTGTTTCTGGTGTAATCAATCCTTTCACCATACCGATGGCATCCACCGTGCTGATGAAGAGTATTGGCACTTCGTGAGCCGCACATGCCTCAAATACATTCTCGGCACATGTCACATTCACGAACATGAAACGCTCTAGACTCAGATCATTCTCACCAGCAAAGTGAGCCAACGCCGCTAAATGAATGCAACGATCTACCTGCTCTCTGTCGAATAACTCATCCAAAGCCTTCTTGTCTGCAAGGTCAATCACCACCTGCTTCAGATGCTCATGCTCATACTCCAACTCTCTTCTGTCTGCCCCAATAATGGAGTAACCCTTATTTAAAAGTTCCTTCACCACACAAGAGCCGATCATACCGGCAGAGCCGGTTATTAAGATTTTGGTCATATCTGTCTTCTCTTATCTACTTTAACCTTTAGTTTCCTCTCTCGCCGAAATAGACCTCACTACCTTTGCTGGCCTTCCCACGGCTACTGTCCATGCCGGAATGTCCTTTGTCACAAGCGAACCTGAACCGATAATAGCACCATCGCCTATCGTCACTCCTGGCATAATCAAGGTGCCTGTACCTGTAGAACAGCCTTTGCCAATCGTAATCGGCGCAAACATATATTTCACCTTGGCGTAATCATCGCCCATATAGTAATCCGACAGATCCTTCTTGTGACAAAGCAAAGTAGTGCAAGCTGTGATGTGCGAATGGTCACCAATCGTTATCAAGTCTGCATGATTCAAATCAATAATTACATGCTCGCCAATGAACACATCCTTACCCACCTTAGCACCCAATCTTCTCAATACGAACGGGCGCAAGAGACGAGGATTGATAGGTTCCAAGATGGCCCAATTCATCGTGTTCAGAAGGAAACGATGCCATATCGAGGCAAAGAACTGCCCAACAACCTTAAACAATGACACCTGCCCATAGTCCTCCTCTGGGAAGTTAAGACCTATAAGTCTAAGAAATTTATATGTCAGACTAAGCTTTTTCTTTTCCATATTTTTACAATGTATAATTCATAAATTTCAAATTATAAGATATGTATATCCCCTTTAATGGAGGTACGTTTACCCAAATGAAAAATGGAAACGAAAAGATGAAAAAGATCATTAATGAAAATCCTAACGTTATTATAGTATTTAGCAATACAAAATAATGCTAAAACCATAAATACAGGCAGTCCAAAACTTAACAATGTACTTGTCATATTTAATTATTTTGAAAGGCAATTTGAGTTGTTACAATGCATTTCGAAAATTATCTTGCCGCTATGCTCAATTGGGTACAGGATTCCTATGTTATCCTCAGTAATCACTGTACCACATACAGGACAAATGATTTTACCTTCGATAAAATCATCAAGTTGATTAGACTGAGCTAATAATTTTTCCAAGTCTGTATCTATAATAGCTTGGACTTTTACATTATCATGATTCATATTTGATAATATTTGAAGTTTGTTCCATCAGCATAAACTAGTTACCTTATATCCATCGTATGGAGTTTTGAGCTGGATTATTATCGGCATATCCATGACAAAAATCCTCTAATTACTTACTTTTCTTAGGTACCAGAGAGAAATCAGATATATAGGAAACGTATGATTACATTCTCAATTATTCGAAAATATCTTAATTTTTAGTTTCTTGGGGCCAACTATATATTTTACACCCTCATCTATAAGAATCCGATTCTCTTTTATTGTAATTAGGTTCATGTAATCATCATATAATTTCCCATTGGGGCCTTTAAAATTTATCTCGACCTTCTGAGGACCAAGTGACCATATTGCATAAACCCTCTTACGATTTCGGGTTATCCAATGAGCAATATATATTTTTTTGTCAATCACTTCTACTTCTGGCCTTGAACAACCTTTACCAAGTAACTGCGATAAAGCCGCAAGTTTATGATAAGCCGCTGTCGGAGTAATTTTGCCAACTGCATTATCAACTCGTACATTTGTATGGTATATTTTCAAGTATCCTGAATTCTCTATCCTTTTGAACGAGGCTGTTTCGACTATGAGATTATTAATATGGCTTATATCCTTCATACCGCTCCACAATAGAATATCACCATTATCAGAAGAATAACTTTTTCCCCACGTTATCTTGTTTATTGCACAATCGTCACCATCAATTACAAGACCATATTTCTTCAAATTTGAAGAGACTTCCTTATCCAGAATAAAAGGAGAATAGTGTTTAAAAGACTTATCTACCGCATAACCCACGTATATATGCTTCGAGGCATCTCCATATGACAAACAGCTTTTATTTTTGTCATTTAGTTTCAGTGATAATCTTGTATTACCTACAGAAGGATATAAGAGTCCGTAGAAAGCACTCTTGGAATATCCAAAGAAATAGTTCACCAGACGAAAAACAGCAAATGTTTCAGCGCCTTCTGAAAGGCTGAGTATATAGCTTCTTATAGTCTTATTGGCTGCCTCTTCATCAGTATATTCCCATAGGTTGTAGCCACATACATCATAATAACCCTTTTCTGAGACCGGACAGGAATTCTTCTCAAAAACATCAATAAGTTGTTTCTTATATTTTTCCCTTTCCTCAGGTGCAGTATATGGGTCAAGATATAAATAATCAAAAGTGTTTACATACTTGGTACCGTCTTCCAACTCTGTTTTTAGAAGAATATCATAGAAACTGCTAACGTAATGATTATTGGCAGATGAACGAATAATATTGCGAGGATTACCAGCTTTTATCAGATTATAAAACATTTTCGAATATAATAAACAATCTTGTATAGACCACCCATAGTTCTCATAATTATCAACCAGTTCATCTCCGCAGGTGAAGTATTTTACTTTTATTCTATACCTTTTGCCAGTCTTACTGATTTCGTGAATTTGCTCTCCGTCATATTTAGCCAATAATCGGACACTCTTCTCCCAATGACTCATAGGTTTGATTTTTTGTGACATGCCAAGACTTTTTCCTTCAAGTTGTGGAAGTGCATAGAGCGAGACACCTACATCTATCCCCTCTTTATTGCACTCATAAATGAAAGGTTCGAGAGATTCCGCTATTTTATCATCATAATCCATTAAGCCTACATTTATTACATTAATGCCTGCTTTCTTAGCAGCATAAACATATTCTTCAGCATGATCAATCATCTGAATGACGCGCATATCTATTCCAGCACCTAACGGAGAATTCAACATTATTGTATAATTCTTCTGGTTAGCAGACACCACGTATTCTTTTGTACAAAACATTTCACTTTGCACAGGATTAAATACCAATAAAAAAAGTGCAACCAAAGATAAAGATGACACCACCATTTTGTGGTTGATGATAAATTCCTTATTAAAAAACATGTCTAGTTGTTATTGCTGTTTTATGTTCTTATTCAAAAGAGTTCTCTCCTTGTCAAAGAACCATCCCCACTTATGGAAATACTGAACAGCAGAACGTAGGTGAATCTTAAACAGTCGTAAACTATGATGAGACTCTTGATTGGCTGTATGCACTACTGATATTGCTGGGTTATACACATTTTTTGCTTTTTGTAAAGCTCTTCTGCAAAGATCAGCATCCTCAAAATACATGAAATACCTTGGGTCAAAACCATGAACAGCAATCAGAACTTCCGTTCTAAAAAGAAGGAAGCATCCACTGATAAAAGGGATATTCTCAACCACTCTTTCATAAGAGAAATCTTTTGTCCTATATAAAGTATCTCTTTTCTTTGTGTAGGAAAGATGTGGCAAAATAATTTTTGTAAAGACATCATACACCCCAGGTAATCGTCTTCTAACGTAGCGGAACGTGCCATTGGGATTTTTTATAGCTGGCATCATTAATCCATACTGGTAATTTTCGTCAAGGAAATCTATACTGCGTTTTAAGACATCTGGTTGGAAATAAATATCTGGATTCAAAACAAGATGATATCGACCTTTTTCATAGTTTCCATTAATAACAACATTATGACCAGAACCAAATCCGATGTTAGCATTATTATAAATATACTCTATCCTTGAGTCAGTACAAAGTTGCTTTAAGTCCTGATTAGGAGAATTGTCCACTACATAAATCCTAAACGAAATATCTTTCGATTGTAGGACAGAGAATATTGTTCTCGATAGTACTGATGCATCGTTGTTATACACAACTAATGATACTGATAGATCCATTTGTGACATAAGCTAATTAATTATAAATGTACTTGAGAACATTTTTCTCATTATAATGAGTAGTAAAAAACTTTTTAAAAGAGAGTCTTTGGGGGATGGGGGTATTAATTGTATTAATCAATCGCGCATAATCATCTGGGGTATTTGCATATAACATAAAATCACAAAAAACAGTAGAAATACCCTCAAATGCGACATCTGAGCCTATCACTGGTGTGCCACAAGCAAGAGCTTCAACACACTTAACCTTAACACCAGCGCCCTTTGTAAGTGGTGCTATTTCAGCTTTTGCATTAGCTATGATGTCGTATGGATTGTCCAAAAAACCCACGTACTCGAAGAATTCAGATTTCTGTACTCTGTCCATAATTTCATCAGGCATTTTACCGCCACCTACTATTTTAATTCTAATATCTTTGTTTAACTTTTCTGAAACATTGTCCATTAACCACTCTAATGCGCCATAATTTTCGTAACGCTTCCAAGATCCGAACATTACAAAATAATCACCAGAACCTTGGGGAGTTGCTTTCTGCACATTATCATTGAGGAAAAACGTTGTTGGCATACAATTCACTCCATACCAATCCCTGTAAAGAGCACAATCTTTTTCGCTAAATGTAAAAATTGCATTTGCAGATTTAAGCATAGACTTTTCAGACAAGCGTGCCCATCTATATAAATATTTCTTGCTTCTAGAATATTTTTGACCAATTACATCATGAGCCATCAGTAACTTATTCGGATGTTTCAAATACTTTGCATAGGTGAATGTTTGTCCGAAATCAAAATATACCAAATCATACCCACCCCTATCTATTATCCTTTGAATCTCATTTCTAATACTCCATCTGAATCTTGCAGAGAACAATGGGAATACCCAAGGAACGTTTAGTAAACTAAATATTTTGTCGACTTTACTAATAGTATATTCTTTAACTATAGAAAGGTTAGGACTCAAACTCTCATAATAACCTTTATTCGCATATCTAAAATAAATCAAATCAATTCTTGATTTTTTTGATAACTCTGCCAAAAGGCATTTAGTATATGATGTACCTCCACCTCCATGGTCATCTGGAGTAAATGGTGTTATAAAAAGTATCTTTTTCATACATTCTTATTTGTTAACTTCTTCTATAGCCCTCCGTAATGCTTTCAGGAATCCTTTACCATATTTCATATCTGGCTCCATATAATTACCTTCCCCCCATTCATTCCATGATTTCAGAAAAACAAATTGATGCTCTTGGCTCTTACCAATTGCTGTATTAATCACATCTTTAGCGTGAATCTCAAATAATTCCGGAGTCGCATTATGCAAAACAGCACCGCCAGTTGTACTTCTCGGAGTATGATCCCAATTAGGCATCATAGTAGCAAAAATGTTCTCTTGATAGTCTTCCTCTCGAATACACTTCTTGATTGCATACTTGTAAGGAATAATGTAAGGGAAGGGGATAACCCGTTTGATTACATTCATTGCATGCCACATGTATTTTAGCAAAGTGTCATATTGGAATGCGAAATCCAATCTATGGCAATGATTAACACCATCAAACCCATTACTAAGAATTTCGGTTGACCTTGTCACATCTAAAGTCTGACCGACAAAATAAAATTCTGGGATTCCGTTTTGTTTAGCCAATTCGTTCCATTGCTGCTTAAAAGCTTCGAATCCCTCAAACAAAAGTGGCTGATAAATCAAGAATAGTAATCTACCCTCTACTTTGATATATCTTTCATCTTTGAAAGCATCAAGTAATGAATAAAAGTGTTTTTCATTGTCTTCTTTTCCGAGATATTTCTGCTCAGCAAGAGCCTTCTTGGACACAGAACCATCTTTGTTCCAGAATTTAGAATACCATGATTCATTAGCCCAACATAGACAAAATGGGAAATCTGGTGATTTTGTTTTCACAACTTCCTTGAATGGTAAATCCAGCTCTTCATGACCCGCAGAAAACCAATAATGATAGTAGCAGAATCCATAAATACCAGCCTCCCTAGCAAGTATTACCTGCTCTTCTCTTACTTCTGAAACTCTAAGATCATAAAATCCTAAATCGGCAGGTACTTTGGGTTGATAATGACCAGGGTACAATTTCTTGGCTTTTGCCACATTAGTCCATTCAGTAAATCCTTTCCCCCACCACTTGTCGTTATTAGGAGTAGGATGATACTGAGGCAAGTAAAACGCTATAACTTTGGTATTCATAATTGTAAATATTATCAGTTATACAATATACACTTATATGGGACAGGCGTCTCTTTGATAGTGTATGTATTAAGAATAAAAATATTCCTAACGTACATTAAACCAATTAAAACTATCAAGAATGTCAACAGATATTTTTTTGTAGCAGATAATTCCTTTATTGCTATTGGAACTGCAAATATTAATCCTATCGTCAGTGATGAAGCCAGACGCGCTCCGTATTCCGTTGTAACAAATAAGTTTGTGATGACAGCTCCAATAAAAAAACACTTATAATAAAAACTAAGGGTCTCTTTATTTGTATAGGATAGAACACATAGGGCTGTAACCGGTAAAATTTGTGATAATTGACCTGTGAGATTATTATCATTCATAATTTCCCGATCAGAGAAATTTGTAAATACAGCTAAAAATTCTTCAGAAGAGGCTCCGAAACCAGACAGAAACTCAAGCTGCATGAAGAACAGATTCAGGTATTCGGCAATTCCAGTCAATCCTATTATCATGGAAAATGCAAGTAGCACATATACTGTTCTTTTGCTAATGCCTACGCTATTGATCCATATAAAAAGGGGGAATAATATATTAAACTGGTGAAAAATAACAGCGAGTAGTGAGAAAAAAGATGCTAATTTATAGTCTTTTTTCTCAATGAAAATCATTGCACCTAAACAATAAATTATTGACAATGCTTGACGCGATATATTAAAAGTTTCCAAGAAAAAACCAGGAGTTGCTATAACATACAGCAATACTGTCAATGCTGGTGATAACGACTCTCTCTTTACAAAATAAGTGAGAGGAATATATGTCAATATCGCTAACTCCATTAGATATATACTAGGGGAGTTGCCAAGTCTTTGACCAAGATCTCGTAGGAATTCATAAAATAGACCGAAGCGAGTTTCTCCACCTGTTGTTGTGGCGAATTCCATGTATCTCTCTGTATCAGTTCCTACGAAAGTATCCCTAAATCCACACATCAACATCATGAATGTAAGCAGATATACTATTGGCAAGGATACGTCTTTACCTTTAGCCTCTCTGATCCATCCAATGACCAATAGAAAAGGTATGATGAAGTATAATTCCATTTTAATGCTTATTTATTTTCTTGGCAAGCTCATAGACGAAGGACAAATGATATGTGGACAGTATATACATTATTTTATGGAACCAGTCAATTGGATATTTTAAGATATACTCGTTTGACTCAGGAAATGTTGCGCGCCACCTGTTATATTGATGATTAGTTCCTGTAATCATTGGGGCTTTTGAATAGAACTGAAGATAGTTCAATGCATATTCAAACCCCCTAGACCTAGAAGATATGAAGTCTGTAAGAACTTGAGCAGTCTTGACCATGTCGTTAATTCGCTTATCTGTTATTTTTTTACTCACAGAATTCTGAGTACCCCAATTATAATGATACAAGCATTTATCGACAATAGTAATTTTTTTAGACATAAATCGCATTGGTACAACAATGCCCACGTCAACCCAATTATTTGTTCCTTCTATGCAATAAATATTGTTATCTATAAGTACAGAATGCTTAACTAATTTATTCCAAGGGACACAATAGCCCAAAGAAAATTCACCACTCTTGATCCCTTCCCGCCCCATCATTTCCTTTGTGACAAAATGAGAAGTCGTTGTTCCACCACCTTCAATAAAATAGCCGCAACATGTAAGATCCGCATCATCCCTTACTGCTGCATCCACTAGTGTTTCTATATAATTTGGCTCTACCCAATCATCGGAATCTACTTGGATAATATATTCTCCCTGACAATTATGCAATCCTGTATTTCTTGCCTTAGCATTCCCTTGGTTTATTTTATGGTCGAAATATTTGATAGAACCCAACCTATTAGGGTAAAGACGTGCAACTTCTTTAATTATTTTAATACTCTTGTCTGGAGTCGCATCATTAACAAAGACAAACTCAATGTTTAAATAAGTTTGCTCAAATAAGGATTTAGCACACTCTAATATATAATCTTCTGCTTTATACACAGGTATAACAATTGATACTAAAGGTTTATTCATATTACATATATTTTAGATATTCCACACTATGTTCCACATCTCTTTTGTCTTTGATTTGATAAGAGGAACTGTTGTTTCTAATATTTGACGTTGTGCCACATTTCCTTTCTGAGAAATCAGATTCTCAATCATAATAAGTGATTTACTAATATCATGTAAAGGAAGTAAGTTATCATTTAGCCCATAGTCTCTAAATAATTCTTTGTATTTATGGCTCCAGCTCGTGGCTAAGCAAGGAACATACGAATTAAGAGCCGAAGCTACACCATGAAATCGTGATGATATGCATAGATAAGATTGTGATATCAGTCCTTTTACTTCTAACGCATTTAATCCAGACACCACTTCAAATTCATTATTTAATCTTTCATTAATTTTTTTTGCCAAACATTCATCTCTGAAACCTTCATGATTCAGGAAAAAAAGTGACAACCCATTGTTTTTTACCGAAGCAGCTATCTTTGTAATAAACTGAATATATTCATCCTCTGTTAGCACACCTTTTTCTACCATTCGCACATTAGGAATAATACATACCAAATCTTTTAAGTGATTGTATCCATCAGGAATAACCCCATCTACCAATGAAGTAAAATCTGGATATTCTAGGATTTTATCTGTAAAACTATGTTTTTGTATACTTTCAAGGTATGAAGAAGACACTTTATCCCTTGAGAACACAATATCAGAATATTGTAATATAGTATTTACTGTATTCTTAGAATAACTATTATCAAATGGGCCAAATGCTTGCGGTAAAAATACGATATGGCATTCCTTTTTTTTTGCATTCCTTAACAGAGAATCCCAATATTTCTCTGCATAAGAATCTTTAATCATTTTATCAGAGAAAAAAAGTCCGCTCGCATCAATAAAGAAACCAACATCTTCCGCCAAATAAGTATCGTTAAGCATACTACTAAAATACTTGGACCTGTTTACAACACCTGTTATATGGCAACTTTTACAGACACGAACAATAGACGACCATTTTTTATACTTAAGAGTATGATTCGTTTGAATATAAGATAAATTTTTCTTGCCGGAATATGTAGGCATATAAACTTGACATTTACCAAATCGTCTTTCTATTTCTTGAAGAATAGCATACAGCATTAACTCGGCACCTTTATTGTTTGTTTCAATGCCAGATAATTGAAATACCATATTATTAATCATTTTGTTATTTATGAAACACCTTTGTTGTTATTAGCATTAAAACCATAGACTTCTCTTTAGGGGAAAGGCCAAACACCCAAATTGTTGTAACCGTTATCAAAAGAGAAACCGCCACTTCAGGCAGGAATAAGTCCGTCACATATTTCATAAAAAGAAAAGAAGTAATTCCCGCTATGATGGAAATGATGCAACATGGGATAATAACCCTATATATATAGTTCATCCAATCAAAATTCACTAGTTTCTTGGTAAAGTACAGACGCTCTCCCAAACATATAATCTCTAGAATTATATTTACAATTATTCCTGTAAGAGGGCCACATCCTAATTGTATAGATATGAGGACTAAAGGTATTGCCAATAATTTTGTTCCCCCAACTGCTATCTGATTGTGCTTTATTCGCCCATCAGACAAAATCAAGTGTATTAGCATTCTTGATAAGGTATCTAAAAGCAAATATACCAAAGTCCATCTTACAAACTCAATAGTATAATCAGGAACCTTTATTAGCCAAATGCTAAGAAGTTGTGGAGCAGATACCATAATGGGTACAGAAAAAAGAAGCATCAAGAAAAAAGAATACTTTGAGCCATTATTAACCAATATAAATGCTCGATTATAGTCTTTTTGTGCTACAGCAATTGTTAACTGTGGTTTCATGGCCATAGTAAAATTCCCGACTAATTGCTGAACCGCATTTTGTACCTGATTGCATATACCTTTAGCCGCATTTACTACTACACCAAAAAAAATGTTAAGAACGATATCTACTCCTTGGTTTCGTAGAACCATCGAACCATTTCCAAAGAGATTCCACCCTGCAAAAGAAAACATTTCTGCAAATACTGCATTGTCTATTTTTATACTAATGCTTTTTGCTTCATCAAAATGTAATCTACTATAAAACATATAAATAACTTGCATAAGCAGCGACACAAGGAATAGGAAAAAAGCATAGAAATAAAGTTTATCCCACAGAGTTGACGAAAGAAAATAAACACTGAAAAGTTTCAAGCTTGCTTCTAATATACCCATATATGCGAAAGCACTCATTTTTTCATGGGCGATTATAACTGCATTATAAGGCACTGAAACTATCCCTATAAAGAAGTTTGCAATGGAGAGATGAAACACCCACCGAGCAATTTCAATTCTCTCTGCGGGAATATTTAACTTTGTATTCAAAAACCATAGACCTAGTACCTCAAGGAATATTATGGCTAACAATGCTAATAACACATGCATTGATACACATGTCGAAAAGACTGTTTTTTGGTGAATCTTGTCATTAGCTCCCAAGGAAAATGTAATAAATCTTTGTGATGCTGATTGTAAAGTACTGCTAAGAATAGAGAACATAGCAACGACCCCACCGACGACCTGATATATTCCAAAATCTTCCACTCCCAAAACTTGAAGCGTAACTCTTGATGTATATAAGCCTATAATCATCAAGAGCAATGAACGGAAGTATAGGAAAACTGTATTTTTTGCTATCCTTTGATTGCTTGAATTTTCAGCCATTATCTTTCTATTTTTTACATATTGGGTCTTATGAAAGGATTCCTATTGCAGACTTTTAAACATTCTTACGGCTACACTAACGATTAGCGTAAATACTTTCGTAATACTTCTCATACTCCCCACTTGTAATGTTATCCATCCAAACTTCGTTCTCCAAGTACCACTTCACAGTTTCCATAATGCCCTCCTCAAATTGTAATGAGGGTTCCCATCCAAGTTCCCTCTGAAGTTTGGTTGAATCAATAGCATAACGAGCATCGTGGCCAAGACGGTCGGTCACATATGTGATGAGGTCAAGGTCTGCTCCTTCAGGGCGACCAAGCAAACGGTCAACCGTATTGATTACGGTCTTGATGATATCAATGTTCTTCCACTCGTTGAAACCACCGATATTGTAAGTCTCAGCAATCTTTCCGTTGTGGAAGATGGTGTCGATGGCACGAGCATGATCCACCACATAGAGCCAGTCACGCACATTCTCGCCCTTGCCATAAACAGGAAGAGGCTTGCGGTGACGGATATTATTGATGAACAATGGTATCAACTTCTCAGGGAACTGGTAAGGACCATAGTTGTTCGAACAGTTGGTCACGATGGTAGGCATGCCATATGTATCGTGAAAGGCACGAACAAAGTGGTCGGAACTTGCCTTCGAGGCTGAATAGGGACTATGCGGATTGTATTTCGTTGTCTCATAGAAGAAATCCTTTCCATAAGCCAAATGATGTTCAGAAGAACTTGCCGTGGTAGTGAATGGAGGTTCAATTCCTTCGGGATTGGTCATCTCCAAGGCTCCATAGACCTCATCCGTAGAGATATGATAGAAACGCTTCCCCTCATATTTTTCAGGAAGAGACTCCCAATAGAGTTTGGCGGCCTGAAGCAACGACAATGTGCCCATCACATTGGTGCGTGCGAAAGTGAAGGGATCTTTGATGGAACGGTCCACATGGCTCTCTGCCGCCAAATGGATGATGCCGTCAATCTGTTCATCTTGCATAAGTTTGAAGAAAGCGTCGAAATCGCAGATGTCCATTTTCACAAACTTATAGTTCGGTTTGTTCTCTATGTCTTTGAGATTAGCCAAATTACCCGCATAAGTCAATTTATCAAGATTGATAATCTTATATTCAGGATATTTGTTGACAAACAAACGAACCACATGGGACCCAATGAAACCGGCACCTCCGGTAATTACTATATTCCTCATAGTATGATAATCTTATTTATTTGAAAATTCAGGATATAGATCCATGCCGTAAGAGAAAGGAGAGTCAAAATCCTTCAACAAGGCATGCTTGGTGTCTTTCTCGGAAAGAAGCGCATTCTCCAGCGGAATTTTCCAATCAATGCCAAGCGAAGCATCTACAATTGAGATGCCCCCATCTGCCTGCGGCGCATAGAAATTATCGCACTTGTATTGGAAAACGGCCACTTCGGAGAGCACCGCAAAGCCATGAGCAAACCCTCTTGGCACAAAGAACTGACGATGGTTATCTTCCGTCAACTCCACCGCCACATGTTGGCCATAAGTGGGAGAACCCTTTCGGATATCCACTGCCACATCCAACACAGCACCCTTGACACAACGAACCAACTTGCTCTGCGTGAATGGCGGACGCTGGAAATGGAGTCCCCTCATCACTCCATAAGTTGACATCGACTCATTATCCTGCACAAAATTAATCTTACGAACTTTCTCCTCGAACTCCCTTTGAGAGAATGATTCAAAAAAGTAGCCACGAGCATCACCAAACAACTTCGGTTCGATGATGACAACGCCATCAAGTTTTGTCTTTATTACTTCCATTATTTCTGCAAGTTCTTAATACATACTTCCAAAGAGTCAACCCAATATGGAATTGACAAACCGAATGTCTCCTTAAAGGATTTCTTATCCAAAACGGAATAAGAAGGACGGGTGACAGGCGACGGATATTCACTGCTATAGCAAGGCTGAATATCACAATCCCTATTCCCTGCGATACGAGCAATCATCTGCGTAAAGTCATACCAACTCGTCACTCCCTCATTGCTATAGTGATAGACGCCTGTATTTCCTTTAAATTTACGATTGGCGATGATATCATAAATCGCTGCGGCAAGATCATAAGCGTAGGTTGGCGTTCCACACTGGTCGTAAACCACCTTAAGAGTCGGCTTTGTTGCTGTAAGATTCAACATTGTCTTGCAGAAGTTCTTTCCGAATTCCGAATAAAGCCAAGCCGTGCGAAGGATGATATAGTCGCAACCACTGGCAAGAATATTCTCTTCGCCATGCTTCTTGGTTGCCCCATAAACGCCCGTCGGAGTGCCTTGCTGATCGGGCTTGCAAGGGGTGTTATACGGTTCCTTGCCAAACACATAATCAGTGGAGACATGGAAAAGGACACCCCCAACCTCCTTCATGGCAATAGCCAGATTCTTTGGCGCTTCAGCGTTAAGCTTCTCGGCCAGAGCGGCCAATTTCTCATCATTTTCGCATGCATCGACATTCGTCCAAGCAGCACAATTCACAATGGCCTTCACGCCATTCTCCACCACCATCTTGCGAATAGCATCAAGATCGGTGATATCAAGATAGATGGTCTCCAACCCCTCTACCTGACTGACATCCGTGAAAATATACTTATCAGCAGAGCCCTTTGAAATGATACGCATTTCATTGCCCAATTGGCCATTGGCTCCAGTTACGAGAATATTCATATTAATCTAAATTTGGATGCGTTGTTTCTTTCATTTCATCTATCACCTTCAGAAGATATTGGCCATATTGATTCTTCAACATTGGTTGGGCCAACTCACGCATACGCTCTTCCGAAATCCATCCCTGACGATAGGCAATGCCTTCCAAACAAGCGATTTTAAGGCCTTGCCGTTTTTCAAGCACCTCGATATAGGTCGATGCCTCCGAGAGAGAATCGTGCGTTCCCGTATCCAACCAAGCAAAACCACGGCCAAGCGTCTGCACCTTCAGTTCGCCATCTTCCAAAAACTTTTGGTTGACAGTTGTGATTTCATACTCGCCTCTTGCCGACGGCTTGATATTGGCAGCCACATCAACCACCTTATTCGGATAGAAATAGAGACCCACTACGGCATAATTGGACTTCGGCTTTTGTGGTTTTTCCTCGATGGAAAGGCAATTTCCATCCTTATCGAACTCTGCCACCCCATATCGTTCAGGATCGCTCACCCAATAGCCAAACACCGTGGCTTTCTTAGCCTCTTCTGCTGTACGGACAGCCTCTTTCAGCATCTTCGTAAAACCTGCTCCGTGGAAGATATTGTCGCCCAAAACAAGGCAAGCAGAATCATTACCAATGAAATCCTTTCCAATCGTGAAAGCCTGAGCAAGTCCATCTGGAGAAGGCTGTTCCTCATAAGAGAACTTCACACCATAATCGGAGCCATCGCCTAAAAGACGTTTGAAACCAGGCAAATCATATGGAGTGGAGATAATCAAAATCTCACGAATACCAGCCAACATCAAAACGGATATCGGGTAGTAAACCATCGGTTTGTCATAAATAGGCATCAACTGCTTGCTTATCCCTTTGGTGATAGGGTAAAGGCGCGTGCCTGAACCTCCAGCGAGAACAATTCCTTTCATATTATTATGTATAACTTTAATCATTATATTTCTTCCTAAAAAACCAATGCCAAGTTTTCCATATAGGAGACCATAAGATTTCGCCTGAGAAATAAGGTAAAAAAATAAGATTTCGCTTAAAATTAGCCAAGCCTCTCTCTAATGCATTTTTATATTCATTTTTTCTAGTAGCAATGCCAAAATTACCATGACGCATCACTTCAGCAAGAAGTTTGCTACCTCCCTTTTCATTTTGTGGCCAAGGCACTTTTGCGGCCCCAAAAACATGAACCAATATCCACATAATAGAAGAAGCGAACTCATCCAACCTTAACTTTTTTAAAATACGATATGCATCTTGTATCTTTTCTTCAGAAAGCGAATTAGTTTGAAGTACAAAATAATAATCCATCAATTGACGTAAACCAACCCCCTCATTCAATAGATGCCTATATATATGAATTAGTAAATAGACAAGATTGAACTCTACCGTAGGAACCACCATTTCATGCATTTGATTCCCCATTTGTTCCGTCTTCATTTCTGATATCCAATGAATAAAACGGTTATTAATTATGGGATTATAAAAACAAGATGGCCGAAAATGGATTTCTACTTCTGTACTTTTAAAAAATTTAGCTTTGGCATGTACTATATTAATGTTATGCACCTCTACGCCTAAACTCCGTACTTTCCGCACACACTCTTCAATCGTTTCATCTACCCATATGTCTATATCACCACATTGCCGCAATGTTGAGAGTTTACCATAAGATAATGCCACCCCTTGTCCTTTCAATATGCAAGACTTAATACCTTCATCGGATAGTCGTTTTTGAAGTTCTATGCATTGCTTATTAGCAATCTCATTTCGCAATCGAACTTTTACAGACAAACCCATCCAAAGAAAATACAAACTTTCATCCGGACATTGCCCCTGAGCCTCTAAGATTTGGACACCTGCAAAAGTAATCCCCACAAGAGACTGTATTTGGGCCATTTCGAACAAAGCTTTCCATTCCTTGCCCGAAGGAGCACGAGAAAGAGATTTTCGGTTACCTAACGAAACTTGTATCAATTCAAAAAACAAATCATTCATTCACTCTGATGGATTATGTCTATTTAGGCGATTACGATATTTGTCATTTATCGGAAGGAATCCAATCTTGCTACAATCCATTTATTATTTGCAAGGTAGCCCCGAGGGTTCTTCCACGGCTTCGCCCATGTTAGTCACAGTCGGGCCAACAGAGCGATACACTTCAAGCTGGAACAGAGGGAGAAGCAAATCTTACAGAAACAAAGGCCTATTGCTAATATCAATTCCAAAATGAGGGAGAAAGATACTCTTTCACATTACAAAATTAAGAAATTGTTGGGAAATCAATGCAAACATGGGTGGGTTTAATGGGGGGGATATGTCAATTTATTAGAGGAGGGGCAAACATAAATTTTAGGTAAAATATTAATCAGGCATTATTCATCAATTCATAAGGTTCCCATACACCATCCTTTGCCTCAAAAAGAATAGTGCCAGTTTCTAAACTCTCAAGGTTATGCCAACGGCCTTGTTCTATTTGGACAGCTCTTATTAAACCTCCAGCATCCAAGATGACAGCCTCCGTGAGAACACCTTTATCATCATAGAAATTCTGACGGATCTTTCCACGAATAATGATCACTGTGGTAGATGTGTTAGGATGTCTATGAATGGGCATAATAGTTCCAGGCTCTATGGCATTAAGCATTCGCTGAGAACCATCATTCTCGCTATTACGCAAGTCAAAATTCTGTCGAAGTCGAGGGGTTGCCTTGGCTTTTGATTTTACTATTTTCCTTGGTTTTGATACAATTAAACGAAGAAAAATAGTAAAGTAGCGAATAGCAATGTCTTTATCTGAAATACTTGAAGTTACAAAACCAACATCTTCCAACTCTTTACGACAAATATCAGCAAAATCTTTCTTAAACGAGTCTGTAATGGAAATATTCATTATTTTATATACCTTAGATTCAAACTTGCTCCGTGGATGATATTAAGTGAACCATTCCCATAATGAAAATTTTATTTGATGTTAGGATTAGAAGAATTCTCTACCTTTGTTGTCATTAGCTGCATTATTCTTGTAGTATCTTTTTGCAAAAGCATGTTTTCATACATTTCATAATCCCATACAAGATAATTATCGTAAAGACCTCGATCTATATCCCTAATCATTTTTCCAATAACTTCCATTTTTGGATAGCCGTTGATATCGAAATTGGATTCTTCATTTAGATGTTTCATTAAAACTAAAATACCCCTTATTTCACCATCCGAAAAATCATTTTGCCAAGACTCCGGCAAAAAAGTGGTTTTATTTTTTGACGTACTTTTCGCTAACACATCCTTAACAAATCGCTTTCCTGTTGCTCTTAAAGCATATATTCTATTGTTTGCAACAAAATAATCTTGAACATCAGAGAAAAAGAAACGATCACAATATTTATTCTTAATTTGTAAGACCATTCCTTTGATCATCTCTTTATCTATCGTTCTATCTAAAAATCTTATAAAATTAATGTTAAATGCATCTTCACCAGCAATGTCTATTGGAAGTCCAATTTTATGTAATGAGACCAATATCATTTGCTTTTCACTAATGTTAAGGGTTGAATTAAATTCATTTGAAGCATCACGAAAAGACTTTTTATCATACTTTTCAAACAACTCTAATGCTTTAATCGCAATTTTTCTTACTCCATTTAGTTTCCTATCTTGAAACCAAGATACAAGCCAAGCACCTAAGAAAGTACCAATTACACCTCCAATGAGTGCAGTCAATATCGGAATAAGCCAAGTGGATATTGTATTTTCCATTTATTCTATTGAATCTATTAAACCCTTGTACTTTAATACGTTCCTTCTATTATGTAGAAAAAAAAGGCCACAACGATTTCTTTTGCAAACTTTATTATGACCCTCCAAATCGGCCACCTTTCCCTTGGCCTTATATACACGAAGGTCAGACGCCCCTTCATTAAGCAATGCACAACCTGCACTGTCGTAACCACGATACTCCAACTTGTGAAGTCCGTCCATCAAAATGGGATAGGCCTGACGCTTCCCGATATAGCCTACAATTCCGCACATAAGTATGTCATTTTCAATATAATCATTACGGGGTTTCTAAAAACGCTCCGATTTTTCTATTTTTCTCATTTTGGGTCCCACCAACCGTGTTAATCGCCCTCCGTCATTTTATGAATCAATCTTTTTGACAATCGTAGTTCCTGCTCCAACTGTTTTACTCTTTGGCGAAGAAGTTCTTCCGACGGTAGCACATCAGAAACCTTGATTCCGTTGTATGTGGCGACGCCAAGTGGAGTGGTCACACCTTCAAATGCTAATTCTACCTCTGTTTGGTCGAATTGAGTACAGACAAGCAATCCTAAAGTCGGATTATCCTCTGGAAGTTTCACAAAACGGTCAACTGCATTGACATAGAAATTGAGTTTGCCTGCAAATTCTGGCATAAAAGGCCTTGCTTTCAATTCAACAACTACATAACAACGTAGGCGAATGTGGTAAAATAGAAGATCTACCCTTCGATCAGTACCAGATATTAGAACTTCTTTTTGACGTCCAATAAAGGCGAATCCATTACCTAACTCCAGAAGGAACCGAGTTATGTTTTGTTCAAGAGCATCCTCAAGTTCACGCTCAGAATATTCGTTATGATTTACTGAAACAAAAGACAATTCGTAGTTCTCTTTGATTATCTCATTAGCTAACTCTGCATGTGCAGGTTTAAGAATCCCGTCAAAGTTCGTGATAGCCTTACCTTTGGTTTGATATAAATCCGTATGAAGACAATTGAGAAGAGTTTGCCGACTCCAACCATTTTGGATAACGTTGCGCATATAAAATAGCGAAGCATCAATATCTTTACATTTGCTGATTATCTCAACATGATGTCGCCATGGGATAAACGCTAATGCAAAAGGAAATTCTGCACCATCTTGGTGCAGTTTTTCATCTGCTTCTATTGTTGTTTTTTTCACCCCATATTGCTGAACCTTATCGGAGAGTAGCAATTCTGCACCAAGTTGGTGCAATTTTATTGAAGCCTCAGATGTGGAATAGAACTCATACCATTGCCTCATATACCAAAGATTACGTGCAGAGAATCCCTTGTCTCCAGGAAATTCGTTTTGTAAATCTAGAGAAACTTGTTCCACAACTCCACTGCCCCAACGTTCTTCTACCTTTTTTTGCACAAGATCACGTCCGAGTTGCCAATTGAACAAAAGTTTCTCCGCATTGACTTTTACCACAGCCTTTACCTGAGCAGAACGATAACGTTCCTTCAATTCAACTAACCACTGTGTATAGTCAGTATCCAGATGCACATCGTGGGAATGCACTATATGAGGCTTTATATTGTTTATCTCGTTATTCATATTTTGGAAATGAATCGCAAAGATATCCCTTGTTAGAGAGTTTCCTCAAAAAACTATCTCGTTCTCAAAACTAAGTTCGAGATGAAGCGATTGAGCGAACTCTAATTGAAGTTGCTGCTCGGTAGCAGACATACGAGGAAATCTGTTAGATACGATAACAAAACATTGAATATTGACAACTTTCTCGAAATCAACTCCCGCTTCTGACAGTTTTTTTTTGAATAGTTGAAATGTATTCCCTATCTGTGCCATTGCGTCACGATAGGTTTTTTCAACTTGTGCTAAAGTGTGTCCTTCTGCATTTGTCTTGAACTCCACGAAATTGAACTGTGACTCATCAAACAATGCACAATCGGCAACACCTCCAGGATAGTTAGAGATAAATCTATTGTCAATAGCAAGCAAATATATTTCATGACGCTTTACATTATTGACTATGACACATCTATATTGTTCTTCTTCCTGATTGGTGAAGTGGGAATAGAATTGTTCCTCATCATCGATTACCATTGCATTTGCATCTGTAGTAGAATCTATACAATCCAATATTGATGGATTATACTGGCGAAAAGAATATCGAAGCCTAAGTTGAGTGATTGCCTGTGGTATAGGTTCTAAAATCATGACTTCAACTGCTTTAAGTAGAGCTTATACAATTTGCCATACTCGCTACTAATAATCTCTGACACGGCATCGATAGCATTGGCTCCGATGAGTTGAGTTTTGGGGTTAATAAGACTTGTTGCATACTCTGATGTTTCTTTATCGAGAGAATATGCAGCAACTTTCTTGGGATCTAACCACTCTTCCCTCGGGATTATTTCTGCAACAGTATCAGAATATGAAGGATCCTGCCCAACGATACTTGCAAGAAGTTCAACATTGACACAAGTGAGTGTGTAGGGACTATGGGTGGTAATAACCATTTTGGCGTTTTCCTTACATTGGTTTTTCCAAAGTCGGAATATGAGTCGAAGGAGTTCCTTCTGTGTTATAGGGAATAGATTCTGTTCCGGTTCTTCAACAACAAAAGACTCAAAATAATGCTCTCGACAACAATAATCCATTACCATGACCAAAGGAAGGACAGATTGAATTCCGGAAGAACACGCATCAAGAGGAACAAAAACATTTTGTGAATCATTTTTCACACCCACATATTGCTTGCCATCTCTATTTTCGAATATAACATTTAAGAATGGCACCTCGAATTTAGGAGTCGCCTTTTGCGCTTTTTCAAACAAACTCATATATTCGAGAATCGGTGTTCCAAGGGGAATATTTGCCAGTTGTATGCTTGCGTATGAAGAAGATAGCTGACTTGACATAATTCGCTCGGAAGGTATATATAAGAGAGTTCGGAAGTTTGCTAATAGCAATTCAAAATCCCTTTCTTGCATATTCTCTATCTTACTATAACCGAGTTTAGGTAATACGGAATCACATACTTTATTGATTTTTCCTTGGACTTTTAGGCGTGCTTGCTCTTTTGTTAAAAGAGCATCAGTATATCCAAATACCCCATCTTTGTATGTTATAACAATATCTCCATATTTGTAAGATATATATGTGTCAGGTTTAAAATACTGATCAATCTTAAAAGAGACAAAAGGGCGCAACTGCTTCTGTTCTGTAAGAACACACCAATGCCAAAAGGCATCTCGGAATATGGTCAACAATTTGGAGATAGTACTCTTTCCTGTGCCTTGCCCACCGATAATAATGGTGAGCCGTTTTATTTCGATATTTATATATGGTATAGGACCGAAATTCCTTACTTCAATCGTTTCTTTCATACTTATTTATTGTTAGCGCTTTCAACCACATAAAAACTAACGGATGCGTTGAACCATGAAGATGTTTATATCTTAATTTTTCTAATTCCATGATGAGATCAATAATTGGCATATCGAATTCTATATGTGGAATAGAAAGTTTCATTTTTATTCATTAAATTCTCAAACGCTATTATTCCTCAAACTACTTTGCTTGATAGGTTTGCCACCGGCGGTTTTTCCACGGCTTCGCCCTTGTTAGTCACAGACGGGCCAACAGAACGACACGCATCAAACTGGAACAGAGGGAGAAGCAAATCTTACAGAAACAAAGGTCTATTGCTAATATCAATTCCAAAATGAGGGAGAAAGATACTCTTTCACATTACAAAATTAAGAAATTGTTGGGAAATTTGTGCAAACAAAGGAGGGTTTAATGGCGGGGGAGGTCAATTTATTATGGGGGCGGTAGGCGGAGGGGATTATGAGGCAGAGATAAATTTTGGCGAAATTATTAATTAGTAGATTATCCGAATAGTACACCTAAAAAGTGACGTCGCAACGGTTTTAGAGGCGAAGTGCGACAACGGCCTGAAGGACAACTCCCACAAAGCCCAAGGCAAGCGAAGCGGCACCTTGGGGGGCAACGACCGCATCAAAACCATATGCTGAATTGTGGTTATTAATCAACGATAGAAACATTTCCGTATATTGGGAACTTGAAGTTATATATTACAATTAGTTATTTCTATATTTCTCATTAACAGGCAAAAAACCAAGCTTATCAAGAGTTGCAAGAACACTTCGCATCCAATAGTTATTACTAAATGAGACAACATACTTACGTGCATTAGGATACACGGGAAGCAATAATCCTTGTTCTTTCATACTTGAAATAAGTCTCGATCTGTTGAATGAACTCATGGATGGCAGTAACGTGACTAAATCGGACGACACTAATTCCTGAGTATTTCCACAAATTGCCTGCTTAAGTACAATCGCCTGCTCTGGCGTAAGATAATGTTTAGCAACTGCATCCGTAAGTGAGGGCAATAGTATATGCTGACGAAGAAACGAATAGTCACAAAGTTGATCTATCTTTTCTATCTCCCCTTTGAGTCCTTCTAACATATACTCAGCCCATTGTATCATTCCTGAATCATCTCCAGAATCGGCTGCTGAAAGATTATCATAATATGCCTGACGATCAGAACAAAAAACAGCGGTTGGATTGATAATTCTATTTTTGTCTCGGAATATCTTCTTAAGCAACATTGCATAAGTAAAAAGTCGGACAACTCGCCCATTGCCGTTCTCAAATGGATGTATCCAAACAAATCGATGATGCGCAATAGCAATTTTTAGCAAATCATATTTTGGAGGATCTTCTCGATTAACAAAATCAATCAACTCTCCCATATAATAATCTACAGTTGAAAATGTCGGTGGAACATGCGTTGATCCTTTTATATGAACATCCTGATTGCGAAATGCGCCGGGATGCATAGCTCCTTCGCGTTCCACACTTAAATTATCCACAGTAAGCTGATGAAGTTCTCGAACCAAATGAACTGAAATCTCTAAATTTTCAATATTTTCCTCTAAATAACGCATGGCATTTTCGATGTTTGTAATCTCTCGAATTTGCTCTTTGCCTATATCTACAGGTTCTGCTGTATTGAGTTTTGCACTTTCTACGTAATCAACTATTGTAGTGTTGTTTCCCTCAATTCGAGAAGACCCAATACTTTCAAGCATGTGAAACAAAGCTTTCAACTGCATAAAAACTAATGGATGCGTTGAACCTTGAAGATGCTTATATCTTAATTTTTCTAATTCCATAATGAGATCAATAATTGGCATATCGAATTCTATATGTGGAATAGAAAGTTTTATTTCATTTTTATTCATTGAATTCTCAAAATACTTTGTATGCTATTTGCAAACCATACACAAATTATTTGCAAAAACCAATACATTACAAATTAATTTTCAGTGGTTTAGAACAAAAAATAAACGACAAACATTTGCAGAATAATATAAATACATTTGCAGTTCATTCTTTATTTCACACCACCTTCTCTTAAATTACAAAGAATCTTCAATTATGCACGGTTGCGATATTGGCCATTTATCGTAAGGAATCCAATCTTGCCACAATATCCATTTATGATTTGCAAGACAGCCCCGAGAGGTTTGCCTCGGCGTCCTTCCACGGCTTCGCCCATGTTAGTCACAGTCGGACCAACAGAACGATACACTTCAAGCTGGAACAGAGGGAGAAGCAAATCTTACAGAGGTAAAGGTACATTGCCAATATCAATTCCAAAATGAGGGAGAAAGATACTCTTTCACATTACAAAATTAAGAAATTGTTGGGAAATCAATGCAAACATGGGTGGGTTTAATGGGGGAGGTCAATTTATTATGGGGGCGGTAGGAATATGTTTTGAGTCGTGGGGTTACTGGAGTTTGCCAGTACGTATCTCGCGAAGGAGATACTCGTAGATGTAGCCGGAGGATTGGTAATAGAGGGCTGTTTCGGGACGAATATAGGCAGCATAGGTATCAGAGGTATAGACGGCCTCTACTGCTTGTGGGAGATTATAGCCTTCGCGCTCGATGAGCATCTGAATGAGGTCGGATGTGATGTCTTCGATCATGAAGCGAAACTCCTCAGGGGTGATATTCATTGTCATAACTTATGAAGTTTTGAGATAGCACGTGGGGTACAGAAGGCGTATTGGTAGATCCGTGATAAAGTTTCATTGTGTAAGACTTACAGTTGACCTCCCATGCGTTGGCAATAGACGGAGAGGTATTCTATGTTGGATTCAAATGATTGAGTGTGCATGAAGCCGTAATGCTTCTGACACATTTCAATGGCATGATAACGGTTGAGGTATCGTGCTGCTTGCTGATCGGTGAGTTGATAGCGCTTTGCAAATTCAGCAATGATGGCAACTATGTATTGAGAGAGATCGTGTATGTTCATAAGGGTAATATTGTTTATTGTTTTCTATTGTAGCAGGTGACGGTTTTGAACCGTGATGCAGCAACATACTCCTGGGCATCATTTATTGAGACGCCCCATGGGGACATCTCTACGCAACGCATCAAACAGAAAATTTTCATATTCCGTATTTATCCTCTATATATTCATCATAAAGTTTATTGCCATCTATGTCTTTCGAAAGGACTCCTTTCAAATCTAAAAAGGAAGTTGAATTCCCTTTTTTCGACGCATTGACAGTATTCTTAAATGTTCCTTTAAGAGAGTTCAACAATTTAGTTGCTATGTTTATTTTTTCCTCGTCAGAAAGATTATATAAACTTTCCATATACGCGTCTGTTATATTTATTGCTGTATCCATAATATCTTTATACTGGCTATTTTCGCTATCTGCCGAGGTTATGCTGTTATTGTCGTTGGACATATATATTGGTTTTGTTTGTCGTTAATAAACTGGCTTGTTGATGCCTATCATTCAGCCAGGAGGGGATTGCGATAGATCTGACTGATGGTTTGTGTTCCGTCAAGGAGTTGAGCAAGTTGATCAATGCCCTTAACAAACAAGGGAGGGTTTAATGGGGGAAATGCCTATTTATATAAAGCCTCGGCTTATACCCAGGGTGCCGCTTTCGCTTTGCCCTGGGTTAAGCATATTAGGCTTTCATCCTGTGTACCACAGAATATTGTATATTCCGTATTTATCCTTTTCCATCACAACGTGCCGTAATACTGTGCATACCATTCGGCAAACTTGCGGAGGCCCGTGCGAAGAGAGGTGCTCGGCTTGAATCCGAAATCTTGCTCAAGCGCTGTGGTGTCGGCAAAGGTCACAGGCACGTCGCCCGCCTGCATAGGCACCAACTGCTTGTGTGCCTCGAAATCGTAGTCGGCAGGCAACACCTTGGCACGAATCAACTCCTCTTGAAGGATGGTGACAAAATCGAGCAAATTCTCGGGATTGTTGTTACCGATGTTATAGACCTTGTATGGCGGAATAGGCAAACCGTCCTCGCCATTCTCCTTCTCAGGTGCATGCTGCATGACACGCACCACGCCCTCCACGATATCATCCACATAGGTGAAGTCGCGCTTGCAGTTGCCGTAGTTGAAAATCTGGATGGTCTTGCCCGCACGAAGTTTATCCGTAAAGCCGAAATAGGCCATGTCGGGGCGACCTGCAGGCCCGTAAACGGTGAAGAAACGGAGACCCGTGCTCGGAATGTTGTAGAGTTTACTGTAGGCATGCGCCATCAACTCGTTGCTCTTCTTGGTGGCTGCATAGAGCGATACGGGGTTGTCCACCTTGTCGTCGGTCGAATATGGCACCTTCTTGTTCGATCCATAGACGGAACTGGAAGAGGCATAGACCAAATGCTCCACTTCGTGATGACGACAAGCCTCCAAAATGTTGTAGAATCCGATCAAATTGGACTCGATATAGGCATCGGGGTTGGTGATGCTGTAACGGACACCCGCCTGAGCAGCCAAATTGACCACCACCGAAAATTTATAATCCGAAAAAAGTTGGTCGATAAGTGACTTGTCAGCAATGGATCCCTTCACGAAGGTCCAATCACGGCCCAACGCCTCGATCTCACGCAGACGCTCATGCTTTATATTCACATCATAATAGTCAGTAATGCTATCGACACCTACCACTTTGATATCGCTCACATCGTGAAACAAACGCTTCACTAAATTGCTTCCAATGAAACCGGCAGCCCCCGTCACCAAAACGGTCTTGCCTGAGAGAGATATATTTGATTGTAGCATCCTTTTGCGAATTTTGAATTTTGAATTATGAATTTTGAATTACGGTGGGGTTTCCGCGTCTTCGAGTTTTAAATGACCACCGTCTCGATAAGAGAGAGGGCCGTTTGTGCCGTAAGGGCATACGATGCTCCTTTGGTAAAAGAGAGGACGTCGCCAGCCTTGACGGACTGCGCCTTTCCGTTGATGGTTGCCACGCCTTCGCCCGAGAGGATGGTCCAGACCCGGCTGTTCTCCTCTTGGATTTGGGCCTCCATCTGACCACCTGCTTTCATATTGAGTTTGAGCGTTTTGCTACCCGATTGCACATCTAATACATGGTATTCGCCCCACGACTTCTCGGCAAACATAATGGGTTGGTCGAGATGATCCACATAGGGTTTGATGGCACTGCTCTGCTCTATCTCGCTGACCAAGATTCCCTCGGCACTGGCACTGACAATGACATCCTTCAATCCCATGCAGAGCACCGGCACGTCCAACTCGTTGATGACATGCACATTCTGGCAATCCTCATTGAGTATCGCCTTACCCATCGTCGGCTCATCCATAGCCTCAACCAACGTGTTCCAAGTACCCAAGTCTTTCCATTGGCCCCTAAAACGCATCACGGCAATGCTCTTCTCATGCTCCACCACGGCATAGTCGAAACTGATCTTGGTGAGCGTATCGTATTTAGCAAACAGGTCGTTGTAGTCTGTGAAGTCGATCAACTCATGCGCTCTGTTCAAGACATACCCCAACTTGTAAGCGAAGACACCTCCGTTCCAGAGGGCACCTTCGGCAATGTATTGCTTGGCCACCTCTTCCGTCGGCTTCTCCTTGAACGTGCGAACCACACTGACGTTCTCTTTCCCCTCGGGAATGATGTAGCCATATTTCTCGCTCGGATAGGTTGGCTCGATGCCCATCAGGGTCAGATTGGCCGTACCCTTCTCTGCCAAGTCGCTCAACTGCTTGAGGGCAGCGAAATAGTCATCCTCCACATAAGGATCGACAGGGCAGACCACCACCGCCTCATCCTCGCGAACGCCCATCACATCATGGAGATAGGCCGTAGCCAAAGCAATGGCCGGGAACGTGTCCCTACGACATGGTTCCACACTGATGCCCACGGCGTTGCCCAACTGGTTGTGTATGGCACTGACCTGCGTCTCAGACGTGGCAATGGTCACCTTGGAATTGGCGTCCACCTTGCAAATCTGACGATAGACGCGCTGAACCATCGATTCATAATCGCCTGTCTCCGTCTTGAATATCTTGATGAACTGCTTGGAACGAATATCGTTGCTTAGCGGCCAAAGGCGTTTGCCCGAGCCACCGGATAATAGAACAATCTGCATGATTTTAATTTCGTTATTTTTAATGATGGGCAAAGGGCAACCACAAGGGTTGCCCGTACGGGGGATTAATCCCGACGGAAAATATCGCGGGTATATACCTTATCCTTCACATCGTCGAGGCAAGCGTCGAAACGGTTGGCAAGGATGGCTTGTGACTTTTTCTTGAACTCATCCAAGTTGTTGACTACCTTGCTGCCGAAGAAGGTGGAGCCATCCTCCAACGTCGGCTCGTAAATGATGACCGTAGCGCCTTTTGCCTTGATGCGCTTCATCACACCTTGAATGGAACTTTGACGGAAATTGTCGGAATTACTCTTCATGGTCAGACGATAAACGCCGATGACACACTCATTTTCGCGTTGAGCCGAATAATCCAACGAATTGTTATAATCATAATAACCAGCCATTTTCAAGACTTGGTCGGCAATGAAATCTTTACGCGTGCGGTTACTGTCAACGATGGCACGAATCAAATCCTCGGGCACATCCTGGTAGTTGGCCAACAACTGCTTGGTATCTTTGGGCAAACAATAGCCTCCATAACCGAACGAAGGATTGTTGTAGTGGCTACCGATACGAGGGTCGAGCCCCACACCTTGGATGATGGCCTGCGAATCCAACCCCTTCACCTCAGCATAGGTATCCAACTCGTTGAAATAAGAGACACGAAGAGCCAGATAGGTGTTGGCGAACAACTTCACCGCCTCGGCCTCCTTCATGCCCATGAAGAGCGTATCGATGTCCTTCTTGATGGCGCCTTCCTGAAGCAACGCGGCAAAAAGACGGGCTGCCTCCTCCAAATTCTGACCTCCAATCTCACGAATTGCTTCATTCTCAACGCAATCCAACTGGTCGGAAATCTTAGGAGTACCCACGATGATACGGCTTGGATAAAGATTGTCATACAAGGCCTTGCTCTCACGAAGGAACTCTGGAGAGAACAAAAGGTTGAACTTCTTGCCTTTCAACGCAGGATCGGTTCTGAAACGGTTCACATACTTCACATAGAGTGAGCGGGTATAACCCACAGGAATCGTACTCTTGATCACCATCACCGCATCCGGATTGACAGAGAGGACGAGGTCGATAACCTCCTCCACATGAGAGGTGTCAAAATAGTTCTTCACCGTATCGTAGTTGGTCGGAGCGGCGATCACTACAAAATCTGCATCAGCATAGGCCTTGGCACCATCCAGCGTAGCCGTAAGGTTCAACTCCTTCTCAGCCAAATACTGCTCAATATAATCGTCTTGGATAGGCGATTTGCGGTTGTTGATCATCTCCACCTTTTCAGGCACGACATCAACAGCCGTCACAGCATGGTGTTGGCTCAAAAGCGTTGCAATACTCAAGCCTACATAGCCGGTTCCAGCCACAGCTATTTTAACATCTTTCATCTCTCGCATAATTTCAAAAGGCAAAAAAGTTATAATTAATTTTATTCAATTCTATTCAATGCTAATCACCTATGCCACTCCAATAGGCCGGATGACAACGCAATAGTATGCAAAGATAGGGAAAACCTTTTGAATTTCGAATGACAAAACAAGGATATATATGTAGGGGGCTTCTATAAATTCCCCCGATTTTCTAATTTTACATCGCTAAGCGATTTATAGAAGCCAAATTAATTCTTAATTCTTAATTCAAAGAGAGACGCCCCAAGGGGACACATCTACGGGAGCGACCAAATTAATTCTTAATTCTTAACTCTTAATTCTTAATTCTAATTAACTTTGCGTTTTGAAACATAATAGAAAAGATTGACGATGCAGAACAAAAGGATTGCGATTAAGATAGGCAGCAATGTGCTGACAAAGAAAAACGGCACGTTGGACTATACCCGCATGTCGGCTTTGGTGGACCAGATTGCGGAACTTCACAACAGAGGCGTGGAAATCATCCTCATCTCTTCGGGAGCCGTTGCCGCCGGCCGCTCTAAAGTGCAAGCAGACAAACTCGACGCTGTTTCAGCCCGACAACTTTTTTCGGCCATCGGACAGGCTGAATTGATCAACCGTTACCACATGCTCTTCACGGACAACGGCATCACTTGCGGCCAGGTACTCACCACCAAGGAGAGCCTCGGAACCCGCGGCCACTACCTCAACCAACGCAACTGCATGATGGTGATGATCGAACACGGCGTGATTCCTATCGTCAACGAAAACGACACCATCTCCGTCACAGAATTGATGTTTACCGACAACGATGAACTCTCAGGCTTGGTTGCCACCATGATGGATGCCGAGAAACTCATCATCCTCAGCAATATCGACGGAATCTATAACGGCAACCCCAATGACCCCGAGGCTTCCGTCATCCGCGAGGTGCTCCCAGGCAAGCGCGACCTCTCCGCCTATATCCAGACGGGCAAATCAACTTACGGACGCGGCGGTATGCAGACAAAGACCAATATCGCCAGCAAGGTGGCCGACGAAGGCTTGGAGGTCATCATCGCCAATGGCAAGAGAGATAACATTTTGATCGATTTGATCGACAATGAAGCCGATACCATCTGTACCCGCTTCATCGCTTCACCCGACCCCGTGTCAAGCGTCAAGAAATGGATTGCCCACAGCGAAGGCTTCGCCAAAGGGGAGATCCATTTGGACGGCCCTGCTTCTGAGGCATTGGTGGACGAAGAGGCTGCCAACTCGGTTTTGATGGTAGGCGTGACCAACGTCATCGGCAACTTTGAGAAGGACGACATCGTGAAAATCTTCGATGAAAAGGGCAATCAGATAGGTGTCGGCAAAACCCAATACAGCAGCGCCGAGGCCATCAGCATGATGGGCAAAAAGGGAGAAAAACCAATCGTCCACTACGATTACTTATATTTGTTATAAAACGGGAGAGAATCCCACTAAAAACAGGAAACAATGGAGACTTTGGAAGTATTCAAAAAGGTAAAGGCAGCCACTCGCACCCTTAACCTCATCGAGAAAGAGACGATAGACAAAGTGTTGCTCGCCTTGGCCGACGAAACGGAGGCTCAATGCGATGCCATCCTCAAGGAGAACCAGAAAGATCTTGACAAGATGGACAAGGCCAATCCGATGTATGACCGTTTGATGTTGACGAAAGAACGCATCTCAGGCATTGCATCCGACATCCGCAACGTGGCGAAACTTCCGTCGCCGCTCGGCCGCACATTGGCTCAACGCACATTGGCCAACGGCTTGCAGATCTCCAAAATCACTGTTCCGTTCGGCGTCATCGGCATCGTCTATGAGGCTCGTCCGAATGTGACGTTCGACGTCTTCTCGCTCTGCTTCAAATCAGGCAACGCCTGCGTTTTGAAGGGCGGAACGGATGCCCACTGCTCCAACACAGCCATCATCAAGGTGATCCATTCGGTGCTCGACAAGTTCGGCATCTGCAACGACATCGTCGCTCTGCTCCCTGCCGGACGTGAGGCAACAGGCGACCTGCTCAACGCTGTTGACTATGTGGACCTCATCATCCCTCGCGGAAGTTCCAACCTCATCAACTTCGTACGCCAAAACGCCAAGGTGCCTGTCATTGAAACGGGTGCCGGCATTTGCCACACTTATTTCGATGAAACGGGCGATTTGAAGAAGGGAGCCGACATCATATTCAACGGAAAGACACGCCGCGTGAGCGTCTGCAACGCCCTCGACTGCGTCATCATCAACGAGAAGCGCCTACTCGACCTTCCAGCCCTCTGCGAACGGTTGGCCACTAAGAATGTGACGATCTTTGCCGACGTGAAGGCTTACACCGTATTGGACGGAAAATATCCTGCCGCCCTCTTGAAGAAGGCCACGGAGGAGAGTTTCGGAACAGAGTTCCAGGACTACAAACTTGCCATCAAGACCGTTGCCTCCATCGAAGAAGCTTTGGCCCACATCGAAAAATATAGCTCAAAACATAGCGAAGCCATCGTCAGCGAAGACGAAGCAAGCATCGCCAAGTTCGACAAAATGGTGGACGCCGCTTGCGTCTATACCAACGCCCCTACTTCCTGGACGGACGGCGCACAATTCGGACTCGGTGCCGAAATAGGCATCTCCACCCAAAAGATGCATGCCCGCGGCCCTATGGCTTTGGACGAGATAACCACCTACAAGTGGATCATCAAGGGTAACGGACAAATGCGCTCGTAAGCCAAATCTTTCGATTAAAAGGTAATAAAATAAAAAGATATAAATATTATGAGGACTTTAATGACTGCCCACGATTTGGGCGATTTGAACAAGGCTGTTCAAGAGGCCTTGGAGGTGAAGAAGAACCGTTATGGTTACAAGCACCTCGGCGAAAACAAGACGCTCCTTTGCGTATTCTTCAACAACAGCCTCCGTACTCGTCTCAGCACCCAAAAGGCAGGTATGAACTTGGGCATGAATACAATCGTGCTCGATGTAAACCAAGGTGCATGGAAATTGGAGACTGAGCGTGGCGTCATCATGGACGGCGACAAGTCAGAGCACTTGTTGGAGGCCATTCCGGTTATGGCTTCGTTCTGCGACATCATCGGTGTTCGCTCGTTCGCCCGCTTCGAGAACAAGGCATTTGACTATGAGGAGACGATTTTGAACCAATTCATCAAATATTCCGGCAAACCAGTATTCAGCATGGAGTCTGCTACGGTTCACCCTTTGCAAGCATTTGCCGACCTCATCACAATCGAGGAGCACAAGAAGGTGGCTCGTCCGAAAGTGGTGTTGACTTGGGCACCTCACCCACGCGCTCTTCCGCAAGCCGTTCCTAACTCATTTGCCGACTTTATGAACGAGGCAAACGTAGATTTCGTCATCACCCATCCTAAGGGCTATGAATTGGACGAAAAGTTCGTGCGCGGCGCCAAGGTCGAGTACGACCAAGATAAGGCCTTAGAGGGCGCTGATTTCGTTTATGCGAAGAACTGGTCGGCTTACCAAGATCCTAACTACGGACAAATCATCAGCAAGGATATGAATTGGACCATCAGCACCGAGAAGATGGCCTTGACCAACAATGGTAAGTTCATGCACTGCTTGCCTGTCCGTCGTAATATGATCGTAACGGACGACGTGATCGAGAGTGCTAACTCTTTGGTCATTCCAGAGGCTGCCAACCGCGAGATTTCTGCAGAGACAGTGATCAAGAGATTGTTGGAAGACAACTTCTGATTGAACCAATAAAATAATATTGTAATAGGAGGAAGCAGAACCGAGTTCTGACTTCCTCCTATTTTTTAAGAGGAGACGCCCCATGGGGATGTCTTTACAGGGGAAGGAACAATTCTTAACTCTTAATTCTTAATAAAAAAAGGCGGCCCTCAGAAAAGCCGCCTTACAGAAACTAAATTAGTTTATAAGTTCGTTTTATGCCTATATCTTTGTATAAACTAAACTTTTACTTCTTTATCAATGAGATAACCCAAAGAAGGATAATAGCACCAATAGTAGCAGAGACAATGCTCCAAACGATGCCTTCCATTCCGAGTCCTAACAACCCGAATACAAAGTTACCTATGAAACCACCAATGATACCAATGATCAAATTCATCAAAAGGCCATTGCTTGATCCTGAAAACAACTTGCTGCCAGCGTAACCAGCAACACATCCAATAAGAATTGATATGATTATTCCTACCATAATTTTAATATAAAAATCTATTACTACTATATCCTATCTCTTGTCGAGCCGTATTTCATTTGGCTCAACACTACAAATATAGGGAATAAATCTAAAATTGCGCCACGAAGTCCGTTAAAAATTCAACCTTACGCACAAATTGATTTAGAACAAGGGAAAAGATTTTTTAATAAGCCAGAAGGGGCTGTGCATCACCCATGCACTGAAAACAACATAGTGTAGCCCTTCCCCAACCAGGCAAAAAGAGAAAAGAACCCACGACGGAATTGCTTTGCAACGCCATCGTGGGCATAATATCTTATTTCTTGATAGACAAGTTTTTTACATACAATCCGACAGGATAGTTTGAAGATTGCTTTACTCGATTCTCCTTCAAGTATCTATTGACGATACGAAGGTCGTAAGGCTCTTCGGTTGCAATCAAGACCATACGCTCTTCACCGGCAGGCTCCGTAAACTCAATCGGGAAATCCACCAAATCAATCGTGCTCTCAGCAGGGATAAGCAAATGGGCCATTGTCTGGGCATCGTCCATCGGCAGGCAAACGTACGTTTCACCTTCCGAATCAAGGTCGAGCACATTGACGTACATCGGCTTGTCTCCACTGTTCTTCACCCTGAAGATGGCTTGACCACCGATCTTTGCCTCACCTTGAATACTGTTGTCGCCCTCACGCTCCACCAACTCAAAAGAGATGGCATAATCGGTTCTCTGATTGGTTGCGCCTTTTAGGCTTGTGCCATTCATCTTTGCAAAGAGTGATTTGGCAATGTCGTTCTCCACGATGTCCCCACGGTAGGTACAACCAGCCGCCTCGTGACTGATTCGGTCAGAACCACCATTAAACATCGATTTCATCGCATGATTAAAAAACTGAGCGGTCACATTTTGTTGCTTGCCCTTCAACTCGTCAAGCAACGTTGCCAACTTCTTGGCACCACTCTGTGGAATGGCGTACATCTTTTCCGCCTTCTTATCCAAGAGCGTCAACGAAGAGTTTTGAGCAATTCGGACCACATCGTTCGCCGAAAGGACATCACGCTTTTTCAACTTGGTCCATTCAGAACCTTTCTGAACCTCGGCCACACCCGTCGAAGAATAGACATATATGTCCTGCGCATGAAGCAAGACTGAGAAAAGGGAGGCCAGAAGTGCTATTGCAATCTTTTTCATCTTTACTACTATTTTATGGGACTATGCCCGTTATACTTCATTTTATGGTCAAAACCTATATTATCAAAGTTACAATAATCTTACCAAAAAGAAAAGGAGTACAAACTTTTTTAGGATTTTTTGAATCATCATACAATTACAGGTCACTAAAAAAGCGAACAGGCAGAGAGACTTCTCCGCCCACCCACTAAAAATTCATTCCATTCCGCCCATCATCTCCTTTGCATACTCGTAGTCCGCATTGGTGAAGGTGTAGGTTACGATATGATAATATTTAGACTTATCAAACACATCACCATTTTCAAGGTCAAATATTTTAAAAACTCTATTTCCCCTCGAACCAACCGCAATAAATGTATCTGAGAAAACTATTTTCACAGAATCCACGAAGAAAAAGTAAGGAACTGCTTCGACAACACCTCTATCACACGTTTCAAACGAATACTTCGAACCGTGCCTAATCTCATAAGACTTTTCGCATCCTCTGTCATATTCTGTTACAAACATATCATAATCAGACTCATTCTTTATCTCAACACAAGTCACACTCTCTCTTAACCCTTCTTCCCCATTATCACAACATGCCAACGTCATTGCCAACATAAATAGAATCAATAATTTTCTTACCATATCTCTTCGTACTTTTTAAACAACAAATCAATTTTAGCATTAGTCACTCCTGATGGTTTACTTCCTGATTTCAAACATGATTGTAGCAATCCTATCAACATGCAACCAAATAGAAAATTTAATCTCATAAAATAAAACAATTGTCAATTGTATTTTAAAATATCTGCAAATATACACATAAAAAGTTTTAAACGCTACTTTTTTATGGTTATTTATATTCCATCCAACTGTTCTATCATTTTCTTACCAAATAATCAACAGGGAGCGGTTAACCATCATCAAAGAAGCGCCTAACCAAAATAAAAGGATTGGATTTTTTCGATAAAATGGGCATTTATCGCTTTTCGGGAAGATAACGCCAAAAACGGACAGGCAACTGCCGCTTATGCGCCCTCGGGTTAAGACGCTCCTTGATGGCTATGGCATTGAAATAGCCTTTCCACAATTGTTGGAAGAGTTGCTCGTCCATATCAGCAACCTTCTCAGAAAGAATGCCACGGTCATCCCATTGTTTGTCATCCAGATGAATCTCGGTTGCTTTCTGCATATCATAATAATAGCCATAATCACGCTTGGCATCATAAATTATCCACTTTTGGTCATGGAATCTATCGATGAAATGGGACAATGTTATAGGTAAAACATTAAACGCCGGCTCCAAGCAAGAGAAATACATACCATCCGCCGTTTTCTGGAAGCGAACAAACTGCAACACACGTTCTCGCTCCTTTTGCACCTGACGCCATATCTTGGCCAACTCCATCACATCCGGATCACCAAAATTCAACTCAATGGATTGAGGCGCATCAATCGCTTTCCGAATATAACGGAAAATCAACATGTCAACTTCAGGCAACTCGGAAAGCCAGCAATCGGGCAACGTATAGAGAGCCGACTTGGAAATCCTACGTTCCAAACCCTTCCAAACTCGAGAATAACGCTCCTCATCCGTCTGAATTTCCACGATTTCATCGCAGAAAAGCGGAACCATATCGTTCTCGCCCAACAACTGATCGGGAAACATTTTGGAGGCATAGGCTTCAAACACAGCCGTCAGAAGTCCTTCAAACGTCTTATCATATCTATACACTATCATAACGAATCAATCATCGGAAAACTGAAGAGAATATTGCGTATTCATCGAATTTTTCGCCCCCTTTGTCAATATACGCTTCACACGCTCGGGTGTCAACTCATTGACCGTACGGATAGGCAACTCACGACAAGTAAGGAAGTATTGCGCCTTCTTCATCACCACCCCCATCTTCTTCAACTGCCAAGAGGAGATGTGACCGAAACGGCGTGAAGTCACAATCAAATTGGCCGACTTGACGCCAATGCCCGGAACACGAAGCAGCATCTCATAATCTGCCGTATCAACATCCAACGGGAACTTCTCAGGATGACGCAACGCCCACGACAACTTGGGGTCTATCTCCAAATCAAGGTCAGGATAGGCATCATCCACGATTTCATCGACAGAAAATTGATAGAAACGCAATAACCAGTCGGCTTGATAAAGACGATTCTCCCGGACCAACGGAGGCTGCACCACCGCAGGCAAACGACTGTCATTAGTGTTTACCGGAACATAACCCGAATAATAGACCCTTTTCATCGAAGGATCTTTATATAGGTTGGCACTCAAAGTAAGAATATCCCTATCCCGTTCAGGGGTGGCTCCAACAATCATCTGCGTGCTTTGACCAGCAGGAACATAACGAGGGGCATGACGATAACGCTTTCGCTCTTCCAAACTCTGAAGAGAACCCTGCTGAATATACTGCATCGGCAGAAAGACGCTCTTGAAATCTTTCTCAGGCGCCAACACCTGTAGGCTCCGTTCATTCGGAATCTCAATGTTGACACTCATTCTATCGGCATAGAGCCCCGCTTCATCGACTAATTCTCGACTGGCACCAGGTATGCTCTTCAAATGAATATAGCCATTATAGCGATGCACCAAACGGAGGTCTTTCACCACACGAACAAGCCTTTCCATCGTATAATCAGGGTTTCGGACCACACCCGAACTGAGGAACAAACCCTCGATGTAATTCCTGCGATAGAACTCCATAGTCAGTTCCACCAACTCCGTCACCGAAAGCGTAGCGCGCTTTATATCATTGCTCCGTCGGTTGATGCAGTAGGCACAATCATACATGCAATAGTTCGTCAGCATGATCTTGAGAAGTGAGATGCAACGCCCATCCTCGGCATAACTATGACAGATGCCCCACCCCGACGTGCTGCCCAACATGCCTGCCTTGTGTCCACGGGTGGTTCCACTCGAAGAACAAGAAACATCATATTTGGCCGACTCAGCCAGGGTTTTCAACTTATCAAGGACACTATCATTCATGATTTTTCAATTCGCAAATACAGACATGGCACGCCACGCCTTTACAATGATTTACTCTTATTAACGACAGCAACACCCACAAAAACAAGAACCGCCGCCAAAACCTTCTGCCATGAGAGTTCATCCATACCCAAATAGATACTCAAACAAGCCGCCACTATCGGTTGAACATAAGAGTACATGCTAACTATCGTAGGACGAAGGAGTTTTTGACCTATTGGAATCAAGAAGTAAGAGATAAACGTGGCAAAGAGAACAACATACGCCAAATTGAGCACCACCTCCGTAGAGAAGGAAGCGAAGTCCATCTGCACCATCTCCTTCGCAGAGAAAGGAAGTCCGGCCAACAACGAGAAGAGGAACATCCACTTCATAAAGGTGATGACATTATATTTTACCGTCAACGGACGGAATATTCCCAAATAGAGGGCAAAGAACAGACCGTTCAAAACCATGAAGAAAATACCCAATGGAGCCGACTTCTCAATGCCACCAGTTTCATGCGTGGAATTCAAAATCAGATACATAACGCCACAAAAACTTATCAATACGCCCACAACCTTCTTGACCGTGATAGGCTCCTTGAGGTAGAAGGCGGCAATAAACATCGTCATGATGGGAGTCAATGTGGCAATAATGGAGGCATCCATCGGGGTGGTGATGGTGATCGCTTCCAGAAAGACTATCTGCGTCAGAAAAAGTCCCAACATGGAAGCAAGGAAGATGCGGAACATATCACTCTTTTCAACCTTTTCCTGCGGCAAGAAAAACGAAGTGGTCCAAAACAAAAGAGTAGCACCCAACGCACGAATGGTAAAGAGACAGAAAGGCGGCACCAAACCTGAATTGGCCACATTCTTACAGGCAATGATATTAAGCCCGAAAATCAAATAGGAGCCAAACGCTGCGGCATGTCCAACGGCTTTCTTTGTATCCATCGTTTAAATAAATTATAATCGACCTATAAACTTCCCACTAATTGGCCATATACTCCGTACGACTGGCATCCAAGCGCAAGAAGATAAACAGCAAGATGGTGAATCCCCAAAGGGAAGAACCTCCATAACTGAAGAATGGCAACGGGATACCGATTACCGGCGTCAAGCCCAGCACCATACCGATATTGATGGCAAGGTGGAAAAAGAAGATAGAGGCGACACCATATCCGTATATTCGATTGAAGAGAGCCCGCTGCCGCTCTGCCAAATAAATAATCCGCAATATCAAGACAAGGAAAAGGAGCAAAACGAACGTCGAGCCAAGGAAACCATGCTCTTCGCCCACCGTACAGAAGATGAAGTCAGTATCTTGTTCTGGCACATACTTCAATTTAGTCTGCGTCCCCTGCAGAAAGCCCTTCCCAAAGAAACCACCCGAACCGATGGCAATTTTGGACTGATTCACATTATAGTCTGCCTTTTTCGGGTCATTGATCATTCCGAGTGTCACCTTGATACGCACCTGCTGGTGAGGTTGAAGAACCTTCGTAAAGGCATGATCGGCAATATGTGCATAAGCGACCGAACAAAGCATAAAGGCCGCTATCCCTAAATAAGTCAACTTGTTTCGAGAAATAGTCATGGCCACCATGTAACAAATCGAAAAGAAAATGGAACCATAAGCCACCCACGTGAAATGTATCGGAAGGTCAAACAACTTATACAAAAGATAAGCCACCGTAAAAATCACCGCATTTCCAGCCGACAATATCTTTATCGAAGTCATATCTTTCAAAAAGACATAAAGGAAACCACACTGTATGACAAGTATCATCAGCATAACCAAGTAGGTTCCATACGACTCGCCTTCGGGCACCAATGGAATGATCGGCTCACCTCCAAAACGAATAGCCACAATAAAGAACACCGTCGCACACAACCCCAAGAACAAGAAGACACCGGGCATTCCTTCCCGATAAAGCACCAAGAAAAGAGCAGAATAGACCAAAGCAGAACCCGTTTCCTTCTGCATAATAATTAAAAGAGGAGGAAGAAGCATCAATGCCAAAAGTTTGGCTGTGTCAGCGAGATTGCCCAATTTAAATCCATAGGAACTCATCAGTTTGGCCACGGCCAGACAGGCGGCAATCTTGGCAAACTCCGCCGGCTGGACACTCACAGGGCCCAAAGTCAGCCACGACCGCGAGCCCTTAATATCATGCGCCAGCCCGAAGGTGGCAAGCAACAATAAAATGGCGGCACCATAGATAACATAAGCGAAAATACTATAGATTCGGTTATCCAAACTAAGCAAAATAGTGGCAATCACCAAAGAACAGCCAATCCATAGCAACTGCTTTCCATAACGGAAGGAGAAGTCCCAGAAGGGAGTGTCCTCGAAATTATACACAGCGCCATAGATGCTAAACCATCCTGAGATGACCAGCACCACGTAGATTCCTATCGTAAACCAATCTACATTCTTTATTATGCTTGTTTCTTGTCTCAATTTTTTGGAAGTAAGTTAGCGTTAAACATTCGTTCCTCCATCGCCTTCTTTCGGTTAGGGATATATCCCTTCAGATACTTCTCCATCATCAGAGAGGCAATAGGGGCTGCCCAAGTAGCACCAAAACCACTGTTCTCCACTACCACGCAGATGGCAATCTTCGGTTCGTCCTTCGGTGCGAAAGCCATAAAGAGGGAGTGGTCTGCTCCGTGCGGATTCTGCGCCGTTCCCGTCTTACCACAAACCTCAATGCTATCTATTCTTGCCCCATAACCAGTACCGTTGGTCATTACCATATTCATACCCTCCACCACGGGCTCGAAGTATTTCGAATCGATGGTCGTCACACGCTTCTGAATAAATGAAGAATCAATCTGACTACCCTCTATCCCTTTGACAAGATGCGGTGTGATGAAATAACCACGGTTAGCAATAGTAGCGCCCAAGTTGGCAATCTGCAAAGGAGTGGCCAAGACCTCACCCTGACCGATGGAAAGAGAGATGATGGTCAAAGCCTTCCACCGGTTCTCTCCATAAATCTTATTATAAACGCCCGAGTTGGGAATGTATCCACGCTTCTCATTAGGCACATCGGCCCCCAAAGTATAACCAAATCCGAGAGAAACAATATGATTCTTCCATACCTCAAAAGCATCAGCAACCTTCTTGTACTTTTTATGGTCGATCATCGCACGGAAGCCTGAACAATAGTAGGCGTTACACGAATGCTGAATGGACTGTTCCAGATTGAGCGGCGAAGCGTGGCCGTGGCAACCCACCGTCAATGCCCCCGCATGGAATCCGTGCGAACAGCCATAGGCCGTACTTTTCGTGATAATCTGCTCTTGCTGGAAAATGAGGGCATTGGCCGTTTTGAAGGTCGAACCCGGAGGATAGGTTCCCATCAACGGACGGTCGAACAATGGCTTTAACGGGTCTGCCTGCAACTTCGCGTAATTGGCCGCACGCTGACGGCCCACCAAGATGGAAGGGTCATAAGTCGGACTGGAAATCAACGCCAAAATTTCACCCGTCGAAGGGTCGATGGCCGCAATGCTTCCCACCTTGTTTTGCATCAGTTTTTCGCCATAAGCCTGTAAATCAATATCAATAGAGAGGGTTAAATTCTTGCCTGGTTTGGAGGGAATGTCACTGCTTCCGTTGTCATAACTTCCCTTGATACGACCATGCGCATCACGAAGCAAAATCTCTACACCTTTCTCACCACGCAACACCTTTTCGTAAGTCTGCTCCACGCCGTTCAACCCCGCGAAATCGCCAGGCACATAGAAATCATTGTTTTCCGCCTCAACCACCTTTTTACTCACCTCACCAATGTTACCCAAAAGCAAGGCGGCATTCGGATAGTTGTACTCTCGCAAAGTACGCTTTTGCACATATATTCCGGGGAAACGGAACATCTTCTCCTGCAAGATGCCATACTCCATAGAAGACAACTGCGAGATAAACGGTTGCGGAGTATAACGAGAATATCCACGCTTACGGCGGACTTCATTCATTCGCTTGTTGAAGAATTCTTCCGTAATACCAACCGTTTTGCAGAAATCAGGGACATTCAGGTCTGCCATCTCTCGCTCGACCACCATAATGTCGTAAGCGGGCTTATTATAAACCAACAATTTCCCATTACGGTCCTTTATCAAACCACGAGCAGGGAATTGCGTCTTCCGCCAAAAGGCATTGCCTTCCGCCTGGTCGCGATAGGAATCGTCAATAAGTTGCAAGTTGACCAGCCTCGCGATGTAAATCACCACAAGCAACAAAGCCAAACTGGCAATGACGTATTTCCTATTTTGATATTGGTCGTTTAGCATATCATTTTTTCGATTTGACTATTTCCCAAACCCAAATCATCAAGAAGGTAAAGACAGAACTCAAAATCGTCTTCAGCAATACCCAAAGAATATCAGAGAACGAGCCATGCTCCACCAGTAGGAAACAGAAATGATGAATCACCACTAAAATCAGTGCATACTGCATAAAGGCACCCGACCCGAATGTTTTGAAAGAAGGTTCCACATTGGAAGAGTGGTCGTTGCGCGGACCGAACAAATCCTGCAAATAAGGAATCAAATAACAAAGCAAGACACAAGCAGAGGCGTGATAGCCCAATGTGCCCGAAAAGATGTCTATGATGATTCCCATCAGAAAACCGATCATCAGAAACGCTTCTCGCGAAAGAGTCATAGGAAGTGTGATCAAAAACAAAACATAAAAATACGGATTGATGAAGCCGTAAAACAAGACATTGTTCAAGACCAACACCTGCAATAGGATGAGTAAAACGAAAGCGCCACTACGCCTAATCAAAACCTCAATCATTTTTTACCTCCTTCCGCTTTTTCAGCCTCCAACTTGAGTTGCTCGTCCAACTTGTCAAAAGCAATAGCATCCACATAAGAGAGTTGCGAAAAGTCTGCGAACAACTCCACCTCGATGTAATAGTTATCATCATTTTTCTGCTTCAGATACTTCACCCTACCGACGTTAAGTCCTTCGGGAAAGATAGACGAGTAGCCGCTGGTCACCACCGTATCGCCCACTGCCGCCTTGACATAGCGAGGCATCTCCTCCAAAATGGCAGTCTTACAATCTGGTCCCTTCCAAACCAAAGGACCCGAGCCTCGTTCGCCCTTCAACTTCACATTGATCTTCGCATCGGGATTGATAATTGGGAGCACCACAGAAAAGTAGGAATTGGTCGCGCTAACGATGCCGACCACACCCTTCTCGTTGACCACACCCATATCTTCTCTGATTCCCTCGTCCGTACCCTTATTGAGGGTCAAATAATTCCTATGCTTATTGGTAGAAGCGTTGATGACCTTTGCGGTAACAAAAGTGTATTTCATCTGCAACGCCATATCCTTTCGACCTTGGTAGGATGAATCCTGTTTCAAGAAACGGAGGTCCTCCTCCAGTTTGCAAAGACGTTGCTTCAACTCGGCATTCTCTGCCGCCAACGCCTGATTCACCTTACCCAGCCCGAAATATTCGGAAACGGAATTAGACATAGCATAAATGTTTCCCACCACCACATTGCTCGAATTTACGAAAGCCGTTCGCTGGAACTGGTTATGCTTGACCACGAAAAATAAGGATAGACACTCCAGGAACAAAAAGAGTATGAATATCCTATGCTTAACAAAAAAACGGATTATTGATGCCATACAATCCGACGAGTGAGTATATTAATAACCTCTTGTATTTTAACTAAATAAACCTTACTTGGGAATCAGAGTCCCATTTATGCCGAACACGTTCCCAAATAACAACAAAAACACGCTGCAAAAATACACCGTGTTTTTGTTGGGGTGCCTTTGAGGCACACAGAATAAGGGATGCACCAAGGTGCATTAAATCTCATTACCGTTTTTCAAGAAGGCAAACTTATCGACATTCTTAAGAGCAGTACCTGTACCTCTTGCCACAGCGTGCAACGGGTCATCTGCGATATGGAAAGGAATACCGATCTTGTTGCTCAATCTCTTGTTCAAGCCACGAAGCAAAGCGCCACCACCCGTCATCCAGATACCGCTCTTTACGATATCGGCATACAATTCAGGAGGAGTCTGCTCCAATGCGCTCAACACAGCCGCCTCGATCTTCGAGATGGACTTCTCGATACAATGAGCGACCTCTTGATAAGAAACCGGAACCTCCATAGGGAGGGCCGTCATTTGGTTAGGACCGCGAACGATATAGTCTTCAGGTGGCTCGTCCAAACTTGTAAGGGCCGAACCTACGTTTATCTTAATCAACTCAGCAGTTCTCTCACCCACCTTGATGTTGTGCTGACGGCGCATATATTCAACGACATCGGCCGTCAAGTCGTCACCGGCGATACGGATGGACTTGTTTGATACGATACCGCCCAAAGAGATGACCGCGATTTCAGTAGTACCACCACCGATATCCACAATCATGTTACCCTCTGGAGCCTCAACGTCGATACCGATACCGATTGCGGCAGCCATAGGCTCTTGAATCAAATATACCTCACGGGCATCAGCACGCTCAGAAGAGTCACGCACAGCACGCTCCTCTACTCCCGTACTACCGGAAGGGATGCAGACAACCATCTTCAAGTGTGGAGAAAACCATCTATTTCCAGGGAAAGCCATCTTAATCATTCCCCTCATCATCTGTTGTGCAGCGTCGAAGTCTGCGATCACACCATCACGCAACGGGCGCACCGTACGGATATTCTCGTGTGTCTTACCATGCATTTGGCGAGCCTTCTCACCCACTGCGATCATCTTGTTGGTCTTACGATCCAACGCAACAACCGAAGGCTCATCAACGACGATCTTATCATTGTGGATGATAATCGTATTCGCCGTTCCCAAGTCAATGGCTATCTCTTGTTTAAATGAAAATCGACCCATTGTTTCATAGGGAGAATCCCACTCCCCTCATTTTTAAGTTAAAAAGTCACGAACAAAGGAGTTCCCGATTAGAGGGAAGCCTTTGAATTCTTCTCGAAATATGCGTGAATAGCAGTGTCGTAGTGTGAAGATACTCCGAATGCCTCTTTTGCAAACCACTTACGGTCATCTACAGAAGTAGCGGCGCCCTTTGCCTCCAACAACTTGTAGAATGGTTCGTATTGAGCTTGTGATGCCACGATGACAACATCGTTGAAGTTCTTAGCAGCAGCTCTGATCAACGAGATGCCACCTATATCGATCTTCTCAATAATTGATTGCTCATCAGCACCTGAAGCCACAGTATCCTCGAACGGATACAAATCAACAATCACCAAGTCAATTTCAGGGATCTCATACTTTGCCATTTGAGCCTGGTCTTCAGCCAAGTTTCTTCTGCCCAAAATACCACCAAAGATCTTTGGGTGCAAAGTCTTGACACGTCCACCAAGGATTGACGGATAACCTGTAAGGTTCTCCACAGCCTCGCATGGGATGCCCAACGACTCAATGAAAGTTTGTGTTCCACCTGTTGATATGAATTTTACTCCTTCTGCATGGAGCTTCTTGATGATCAAGTCCAATTTATCCTTGTGATAAACTGACACTAACGCAGTCTTAATCTTCTTTGAATCAGCCATTTGATAAAAATTCTTATTATTTTTCTACAAAATTATAAAATAATACTCGTATTACAAAAAGAGTTTTATATATTTCGCACATAATATATTAAAGAAAAAATTGTGCCAAAGTTTTCAAAATATGCGAATAGCACCTCTATTTTTACGTCACGTATAACATTCGCACCTTTATTTATAGGCTTTGAGCCATTTTTCTTTTCTTAAAAAATTTTTCAAGAAAGACACTACAACTAATTTTGAACGGACAAGGAAGTGAGACTTGAAGCATTGAAATCAGAGTCGCTATATCAGTTATTTTTCTTATCTTTGAAATATGTCTGTAACTTTTTTTGAGTATATGACACACCTTGGCACACACAGTGCCTATTTTTGCATCAATTTAATAAAGATGCAAGCGTGACATGCCCCACAAATTAGATCCAGGCATGGAGTGCAATGATTCTCTAAAAAATATATTCGATGGGAAATTCAAATGGAACAAAACCGTTCCTCTATCTAGTGGCAGAGGACCTTTACAACAAATATAAAGACGACCTAACCAAAATCACCGTCGTCTTTCCGAACTACCGTTCTCGCCTCTTCTTCAGCAACTATTTGGCAGAAATAGCCGGGAAACCGACATGGTCACCCCGCTACCTCTCCATTAAGGATATGCTGATAAACCTCTCGGACGCAGAAGTAGCCGACCCGATGAAACTCATCAGCGTCCTCTATACCGTATATAGGAATTATGTAAAGGAAGAGAGTTTCGACGAATTTTACTTTTGGGGCGAAATTCTCCTTTCCGACTTCGACGACGTGGACAAGAACTTGGTGGATGCCAGAATGTTGTTCCAAAACATCCGTGATATGGCAAGCCAAATAGACAATCTTGAATACCTCACGGAAGAACAGAAACAATACCTCCAAACATTCTTCAACAACTTCTCGCCCGACAAAAGTACAGAACTAAAGGAACGCTTCATCGAACTATGGGACAAACTCTTGGATGTATATAACAACTTCAAGGCGGAACTTAGGGCGAGGAACCTGGCCTACGAGGGAATGCTATACCGCGATGTGATTGAAGAGATAAAGCGAAAGGGTGTGGATGGTTTCGAGTCTGAAAAATATGCCTTCGTCGGATTCAACGTACTGAACGAGTGTGAGACCACCTTTTTCAAACAATTGGACAATGCTGGGAAAGCGCTCTTCTATTGGGACTACGACACCTACTATACCGACAACCGAAGGAATGAGGCAGGAACATTCATCAATAAAAACAAAGAGATGTTCCACAACCAATTGGACGGACGACTATTCAGCAATATATCCCAAACACCTAAAGAGATAACCTACATCAGTGCGTCAACAGAAAATGCCCAAGCCCGCTTTTTGACTCAATATCTCAACAACGAAAAGAAGGAGCACAACTATAAGGATTCTGACATTGCCGTGGTGCTTTGCAACGAAGGTCTGTTGCTTCCTGTACTACACTCTATCCCCGACTCTATCCAAGAGACGAACGTCACTATGGGGTTCCCGCTTTCGCAGACTCCCGCTTATAGTTTGGTGCAAAACTTGCTCAATATGCAATCGTCCATCCGAGAGACAAAGAAAGGGAAGGGAGTACACTCCTACCGCTACTCGGACGTTGCGCCCCTATTGCGCCACCCTTACATCCGCACATCCATTCCAGAAGCAGACCCTTTACTGAAAGAGTTGGCCAAAGAAAAAAAATATTACCCGAGTGAAGAGGATCTCCACAAAACGGAGGGACTGAAACTCATTTTCCAATGGACGGATAATTCAAACAGCCTATTACAATGGCTGCTTGACATAATGAAGTTCATCGCCACCTTCCACAAAAAAGGGGAAAGCCGTAAAGATGAACTTAACGGCAACGATTCTCCTTTGTACGAGGACCTTTACCAAGAAGCCCTTTTCCGCCTCTACACCCAACTCAACCGCATGAAGGAGGTCATCGCTGAAGAGCATCTTGAGATTCAACTCTCCACACTCATCCGCCTCATCAAAGGATTGCTGACAAGCATCAGCATTCCGTTTAAGGGTGAACCCGTCAAAGGCACACAAATCATGGGATTCCTCGAAACAAGAAATCTTGACTTCAAAAACGTCGTGCTCCTTTCGGTCAATGAAGGCAAACTGCCCAATAGTGGGAAGGAGAGTTCTTTCATCCCGTACAATCTGCGTAAGGGATATGGCATGACCACCATCGACCACAAGAATTCCCTCTACGCCTACTACTTCTACCGCCTGCTACAAAGAGCGGAGAGAGTGACCATATTATACAATACGGCAACTGACGGCATAAACCGTGGACAGATGAGTCGCTTCCTGCTTCAACTTTTAGTGGAGAAAAGCGACAACCTGAAGATAGACGTGAAGGACATCGTGTCTTCCGTGCCGGTCGCCGAGCCTCACATCATCAGCATCGAAAAGACCGACAGCATCATTGAGAAAATAAGGGAATACTACGACATTCAAAAAGGTGGGAAGAGACTACTTTCGCCAACGGCCATCAACTGCTATTTGGACTGCTCGCTGAAATTCTATTTCAAATATGTCCTTCGCCTAAAAGTGGACGAGGACTTAAGCGAGGAGATTGACGCTCCGATATTCGGAAGCATATTCCACAGAGCCGCCGAACTATTCTATATTAAATATGGAGAATGGAAGGACAACCACGGCACAAAAGTATTCTCAAAAGAATTCTTGGAAGAGAAAGCCTATAAAAACAGGCCGGAACTGGAGGCATTTGTGGACGAAGCCTTCCGATCGGAATATTTCAAACTCAAGGAAGGGGAAAAAACACCCGAATATAGTGGTGAGCAACTTATCCACAGGAAAGTGGAGACCGATTTGTTGGTGCGACTCCTTAAAAGAGATGCCGAATACGCACCTTTCTCCATTTTCGAACTGGAGAAAGAACACGTTCGAACGCTGGAGATACCTACCGCATCTGGCAATGCGACAGTGAAAGTAGGTGGAATCGTGGATAGAATCGACTTGAAGGAAGGCATTCTACGAACGGTGGACTACAAAACTTCAGGTAGTTCGTCAAGTGCCGTCACCTTGGATAGTATTTTCTTGCCAGACGAAAAGCGGGAGCACTATCTTGTTCAGGTATTCCTCTACGCCTGCATTCTTGCCGATGAACATCCAGAATATACGGTCACACCTTCTCTCCTCTACATTACAAAAGACGCAGCCCCTTCCATCTATTTGAAAAACGAAGAAGGGGAGAAGAGGGAAGTTGAGAACATATCAGATATTTCACAAGAATACACCCTATTGCTGACAGACGCCATTGCAAAGATATTCGACGCCAATGAGCCATTCAAGCAGACAACAATCGAAGGGAACTGCACCTACTGCGACTTCCGAAATATCTGCAGAAAGCGCTCGTAAACCCGCAAAAAAAAGAAAATACCGATGAAATGGCGATTTTGTCAAACCGTAAAAGCAAATTGACAAAGGGGTTATCAGACCCTTAAAGAATAAAAGCAGAGATAGAAGAAGGTCGCTAAATTTTGGCGACCTTTTCTACTTACTTGAAAATCAAAAAGAAAAGAAACATTCTTCAAACGAACAATCAACAGAGAGAAGAAAGGAAGAGGATTGAATTTTACGGCCGCACCTTTTGTTGATTAAGGAATAAGGAATAGACGATTTGCAAAAAAGCCGGACAAAACCTATTGATTTTGTCAAATAAAAATGTGCTGAAATAAACGATTCAACAACAGCAATAGCGAGAATTGCTCGATATTTGCAATATCAAAATCAAATTCAAAATCCAACACGAATCTACCTAAATAATGCAGTGGGCGAAAGTCTATTCGTCCGAATAAGGCTTAGCCGCTGCATTGTTTATTCTACTACTTATTTTTAGTTGGATTTTACTTTTACATTTTATGAACCTTAAACACCAACATATATAGGCTCCTTTTCAGGAGCCTTTTTTATTGCTCAAAGTTAGAGGCCGTTTAAAATTCACGAAAGAAGGTCTTATAAAGTTTCTCATCTATCCAAGCATAAGAATAACTGATTGCCGACACCGCATTCCCTCTTGGGGTTGAATAAGACATATAATGTTCTCACTATTCCATCTCATAAGGAAGAAACATCGGTAGATTGGCATTTTCAGTCTGCCCGTCGGGTTTGCGCATAGGGGCGCCGCCTCGTGCCCGCCCCAGTGAATGTTGCGCAGGAAACACAATTAACCATCAAAAAAGGAAGAAAGAACGAAAAAATTTTTTGTAACCCCAAAATCACCGATGAAAAGGTCGTTTTGTAAAACGGTAAACTAAAATTCTACAAAATGGGTACCGGCCCGTTACAATGCGCTTTATAGGACGCCAAGTTTACCATAACGCCAATGGTCTCCCCTCGAAATAAAAGATAACTCACTGGAAATTAAATTGTAGAACAAATCAACAAATGACAAAAAAGAGAAAATAAATATCGAAACAATAAAAAAAAGGCGAACATTTAACTTTATTGAAATTTGTCAATTAGAAGAATGACCTCAACGATTTGCAAAAAACAGGGCAAGAGACAACCTTTCAAAATGCACGAATTGACAACAGGAATAATACAGATTGTTAGATATTTGCAACATAAAATTCTAATTCAAAATCCAACACGTTACCTACCTATTAATAATGCAGCCGACGAAGACAAACTTCGTCCTGAAGCGTCCGAATCGGCTGCATTGTTTGTCTATAGCACTCTATTTTGTATTTTCCTATTTTAACATTTTAAGACCTTAATGAACAATATAACACATAAGACTCCCCCACGGGAGTCTTTATTTTTTACCCCAATCTTTCATACACAAAATCATTCCCTCTCTTTGAGTGATTTGATACATTTCCCTTCTTTGTGGACAAAAGGCATAATAAAATGTCAGACATAAAAATCGAAAAATTCACAAAATCCCCCTTAAATTTGTCTTTCCGATTGTTGCCATTTGCAAATATTACCATTATATTTGCCACAAGAAAGGGGCTTAGTATTCCGGATAGATTTTGATTTTGATAGTTTTCACTTTTAGCTTTTAACAAAATGGATTTATTTGATATGTCATATAATGCCATGGTAACGGTGCTGCTGCTGTTTTCATGTGTGTTTTTGGTGCTCCCCGTCCCAAAAGGAGAAGGGATGCAAAGCTTCAAATATTCATTGAAATTCTTGTCCATATGCTACGCCATCATTGGCCTATTCTGCGTATTCAAGCACTACATTCCCAAAGACCTATTGGGACTGCCATTCTTCTGCAACGCTACAGTCCAAGCCCATTTCTTGGGCAACACCTTCATCAATATGGTCAACCCCAATGCTGTAAAGAAGAGAAACATACTCATACTTACATTGCCCGCCATCATAATGATCATAGTAAACATCATTATGATTTACATCTATGGCTATTCAAGAATAACAGAGTATAGTGACCTTATAACCTACTGTTTCTCAGCAGAAAAACCATATGTTTTCCTAAGAGAACTAATGACACTTTACTATTTGGCTATTTGCATCCACTACTCCGTATGTTTCTTTATAGAGGTTAGCAGGGCAAAAAAGCGAATCGACAACTACACATCTGAAGCCCATTACAAAAGCCTAACCTACCTTCAACTCAGTTTCACGCTCGTAGTGGCCATTGCAATGAGTTCTATCGCCCGCACGTTCTCATTGAGCGACCTGGCAAGTTCCATATCAAACTTCGTCATCCTCATCAATTACATCGGAGTGGGACTTATTTTCATTCAATATCCAAAGAACTTCTATTACCTCCAAGAGTATTATATCAATACTGCAGTACCCGATGAGACGAAGAATGTCAAGGATGAGATGGAGAACTGGCCACAATGGAAGAACAAGATTATTGACGAGGAGATATACAAAAAACCTGGCTTAACCATCATTCAATTGGCGCAAATCCTATGCACCAACCGTACAACGTTGTCAACGTCCATCAACCAGAACGAGAATGTCAACTTCAACTCATTCATCAACAACCTACGCATCAACAAAGCCAAGGAATTGATGAGTGACAACAAACTATCTTTGGCCGACATCTGCTTCCAAGTAGGTTACACCGACCAAGCCAATTTCTCCCGCACTTTTAAAAATATCACGGGAACGACTCCGCTCGCTTGGCGTAGAAAATTACAGGGAACCCAATCATAAAAATTGCCAAAAGGAGAGATAGGAAATCGGAACAGAAGATTCCATACATTTGAATTATTGCCGGAAAAAACTATTTTTGCATAATGAAAAAACATAAAAAACCTTATGGCAACAGAAAAGTACATACATTTTGATTGGGCCGTGAAGAGAATGCTTCGCGACAAAGCGAATTTCGGCGTATTGGAAGGATTGCTGACAGTACTACTGAAAGAGAAGATAGTCATCAAGGAAATTTTGGAGAGCGAAAGTAACCAAGAAAGCTACGATGACAAGTTTAACCGTGTAGATATCAAAGCTAAAAATTCGGAAGACGAGATCATCATCGTGGAAGTACAATTGTCGCGCGAAGTTTACTTCCTGGAACGAATACTTTATGGAGTAAGCAAGACTATTTGTGAACACATTTCCCTCGGCAACGATTATGACAAGGTCAAAAAAGTTTATTCTGTGAATATACTCTATTTCGACATGGGAACAGGAAAGGATTACCTTTATCATGGGAAAACGGAGTTTAAAGGAGTCTTCACGGATGACACCCTTCAAATAAGCCGCAAGCAAAAGAACACGTTTCGCAGATGGTCCGCAGGAAATGTATTCCCTGAATATTACCTCATTAGAGTAAATCAATTCAATGAATTAGCAAAGACTCCCATTGAAGAATGGATGAAGTATATCAAAGACGGGATTATCAAAGAAGACACCCAAGTGCCTGGATTGCAAGAAGCCAGGGAGAAACTCAAGTACATCTCCATGACACACGAAGAGAAGCAAGCTTACGAACGACATTTGGATAATATAAGAATCCAAAATGACGTCATAAACACTGCAAAAAATGACGGACTCGAAGAGGGTCGCGAGGAAGGACGTGCTGAGGGGCGCATAGAAGGTCGTGCCGAAGGTCGTGCCGAAGGTCGTGCTGAAGAGAAACTTGAGACAGCGCAAAAGATGAAAAATATGGGACTTGATTACGATACGATCACAAAGATAACAGGTCTCTCTATCTCAGAAATCGACAAACTATAAACGACGGGAGATCCGATTAATCACAATCAAAAGAGAATCCGTTGATAACCAATTTCGCGTTCGGCACAATACAGGTTCGCTTCAAGAAGAAACGATATAGGTAAGCCCACTTTAAGGTAGGCTTACCTACTATATCATTCATCTTTCAATTTTGAAAACCTCTAAAATATCCTTGTTCTATTGATTCAACTATTCCCATCAAAAGAAAAGAGTAATCAATATTGGAGAAAGAACTCCATTGAAGAATCCTGCCAAAACCTGTCCCGGCGTATGCTTATGCAAATATAGACGAGCCATAGCCACCAAACCGCAGACAAAGACACATCCTGCGACACAAGGGAAACTGAATAACTGCATATCGAAACTGGTAATCAAAATGCCCGATAGAATGGCTCCGCAACCCGTCATATGAGCACTGATCTTCCAAAAATAACTCACCACCCCATCTATTATCAACGCCAAAGCCACGCCGCCGACAATCAAAGAGACAAAAAATGGCAGCCCCAAAGCATACAAGATGACAGCACAAACGATGTATGAAATTCCTGTCATAACATAAGGCAAAAGCCTATCACGCTTGTCTCTCAACCGTATATCCGCAATTACGCCCAACAACTTGAGCAACAGGATGCAAATGAACGGGATAGCCACCCCGAACAACAGGATGTAGTACCACGCACCATAAATGTAATTGATTGGGTAATAACTAAAAAATGAAATGGAAAACAACATTGCCGCACCATAGATAGGCATAAAAAGCGGGAAAAAGACAACGGATAAAATCTTTGATAATAACTCCATATAATTCGTTAAATTTCTTTTCTTAGTCTTGAAACTGGAATGTTAAGCTGTTCTCTGTACTTTGCAATAGTTCTTCGCGCTATCGGATACCCCTTTTGGGCAAGGATATCAGTCAACTGGTCGTCAGTCAACGGTTTTCGCTTATCCTCCGCATTGATGCACTCCTGCAAGATCGTCTTCACGGCAATCGTGGAGACATCCTCTCCTTGGTCGTTCTGCATCGTCTCTGAGAAGAAGAATTTCAGCGGATAAACGCCGAAATTAGTCTGAATAAACTTGCTGTTGCTTACACGCGAAATAGTTGAAATATCGTAACCCGTATCATCTGAAATATTCTTCAAAATCATCGGTTTCAACTTGGTCTCATCGCCATCCAAGAAGAACTCCCGCTGACGATTGACAATGGCCTGCATCGTGCGCTGCAACGTCTCTTGACGTTGCTTCACCGCATTGATGAACCATTTGGCCGCATCCAACTTCTGCTTGACGAACGAAACGGCGTCCTTCATCTCTGAAGACTGATTATTCTTGTTGGTCGAATACTCCTCCAACATATCCGAATAATTCTTGCTGATGCGAAGTTCCGGCACACTCTTGTTATTGAGGCTGAGATAAAGTTCTCCGTCCTGGTTCTCAAGAATGAAATCGGGCACTACCTGCACGCTGTTCTCCTCAAGGACATCAGTCCACGAAGCACCAGGTTTCGGGTTTAGCCGCACTATCTCGGCCACAGCCGCACGAAACGCATCTTCGGTTACGGACAGATATTTGATGACTTTATCGTAATGACGCTTGCTAAACTCGTCAAAACAATTCTGCAAGATGTTTATCGCCAAGGTGACGCTCTCCGTCTGCGTCTTACGCTGCAACTGCATCACAAGACACTCCTGAAGGTTAGTGGCACCCACACCTGCCGGATCCAGATGCTGAACAAGCGCTACCGCCTCTGCCATATCCTCATCAGAAACCTGAACGCCCTGCTGGAATGAGAAGTCATCGACCATGGCCTCAACTTCACGACGCAGATAACCGTCCTGATCCACATTGCCAACCACATACTCTGCCAACTCCATCATTTCTGGCGAGATGGCCTTTAGCCGCAACTGATCTATCAGATGGTCGTAAAGAGAGGAGGTCGTCGAGTAAAACGAATCGTCGCGCTTATCCTCATTATTGCCGTTGACCAACTGGAGCTTATAATCGGGAATATCATCCTCACTCTTATAGTCGCCCAAGCCGTAGTCATCCTCATACTCGTAGCCCTGCTCGTCCGTATTATTCGAATCAGGCATAACGCTATCCTCGTCTTGCGGATATTCGTCGGCCACCTCAAGTGCCGGGTTGTCCTCTATCTCCTGCTTAATCTTCTCCTCAATAACCAACGCAGAGTCTTCAATCATCCTGATCAGTTGTATCTGATGTGGGGACAATTTCTGCTGAAGCGTCGATTGTAAGTTTAGTTTAAGCATATCACTGATATATAAGCAACCTGTTTTAGATTCAATGCAAATGTAGTGTTTTTTTGGAAAAAAAAATAATCTAACGCTCTATTCTAATCAAAAAGTTTCAGGCGGACAACTTTAACAAAGGGTTTTTACCTTCCCTCAACAACTACATATTTCATTATAAATCAAATAAATAATGTATAAAAAAGATAGACATTTCCCCAAAAGGGAACATTTATAACAAATGCTGTGCCACAATATTTTGAAGAAAGTTATTATCTTTGTCCTAATAGTAGAAATACCGTATTAAATTATTGATATGAAAATTAAGTGGCTTTTCACAGTAGTTGCTTTCTCATTTTCCCTATTGAGCATACAAGCGAAAGGGAAACTAAAATTAAAATTAGGAGTAGAAACGGGCTACCAATTATATTTGGGCGAACATCTCATGCCACAGAGTGACGAGTCGGAGAGTAGTGTAAGCGATGCCAACAACGATCGCCCCACAACCAATTACAACCCTCTACTCCCGACCTCTGACGAAACCTATATGCACTGCTTCTTTGCGGGTGTGAACGGTGAAATCTTATGGCACCGCGAGCGCTACGGCATCCTCACAGGCGCACGATTGACTCAAATGGTAGATGTTTACGATTTTGATGAAAATATGACCGTCAGTTCTGACGAAGGCGAAGAGGAGATGATCCGTTCTTCACAATTAGTGCAACACGTCTATTATTGGGGAGTCCCTGTGGAATTCAGATTATTAGCCACTCGTCCAGGCCGACCTTGCCGTTTCTATTTCAAAATGGGTAGTTCGTGGAATTTCCTTCTGGCTACAAGCAATTTGGTCAAGACGACCGACCCAGTCACCGGAGAGAGGCAAGAGGAGAGGCCAGACAACGTAGGCCGAAAACCCGACTATTTTATGGGTACACTCTACCCTGCCATTGGATGCCGCTTCTTCCGCCAATATCCGTTGCTCAATGTGGAGTTCCACCTCCCTTCGTTCATCATCAATATGCCGACCTCCTATTTCGCCTACAACATAGGTGTAGGCTTGAACGTCTCGGTTCAATTCCCGACCGACAGAAAAGCTTACGACAGCAACCGCCCAATGGGTGAACCCTATTATTGATGTTGACAAAAGGCGGGCACATGGGCGGGCACAAGGCACCGCCCCTACGGGCTACTCCTCGTCCTTCACCTTGAGGATCAAGGTTGTTGCTCCCAATGTGATGATCTCACCGTCTGAAATGATACGTCGCTCATTCTTCTGTAGAATGTCGTTCATGACGAATGTACCGACAAGGCTATCATAATCGCGAATGGTATAAATGGCCTCTCCATTGGGCTGCGGTTTCACATTGATGATGCAATGCTTGCGGTCCATACTTCTGTCGGCCGTATCAATCGGAGCGTTAATCTCCGTACCTTTACAACGACGTCCAAAGAAATTATCGCCCTCAAACAACGGGATGATCTGCTTTTCGCAAAAAACATTCTCCACCACGACGATGCTCCCATAAGGAGACTTCTCTGGGGCTTTTTCGGCCTTCGTTTTGAATTTCACATTGAAATCCTTACCGCACTCCTCGCAATGGAGAATAAGCGTACGTCCGGGTTCTATTCGAGACTCCTCGAACTGCACAAACATATCACATTTCGGACATCTAATCTTTCTCATAACCCATCCTTATTTTTGAGACAAGTCCAACTCCTTCAACATAGCAAACTCTTTCTTGAAGTTACCTGTGAAGATATCATTGTCCATCTGTTTCTCAATCTCTTCCATAGGCCAAAAACGGCCCTCGTCCAATTCAACCGGATCGATAGTGAATGGCCCTTCGTAAACGGTACGATAGGAATAAACCAACTCACGCTCGACGGTGCTCTCCCATAGATAAGAGTAGTTGAAGGTAGGCTCAAACGCCTGAACCCCTAACTCTTCACGAGCCTCACGGCGAAGCGCCAGATCCACATTCTCGCCCAAGTCGATATGGCCGCCCACGGCCGTGTCCCACTTACCGGGCTGAATATCCTTGCTGGACGAACGTTTCTGCAAAAACAATTCGCCCTTCGTATTGAAAATATGCAAATGCACTACGGGATGCAACAACATGGAGCCACTGTGGCATTCCTTACGGGTAGCCGAACCTATAATGTTGCCAGACTCATCCACCAATGGGAATATCTCTTCTTTAGCCATAATATCTGATTTTCCACAAAGATAACATTTTTTGTCGGAAATTCCTTTTATTTCTGGTCGGCTCACACCGAGCACCCTCTTAGGGAGCACTCACGATGAGGTGTTGATGTAGCATGAATTGGGTTTTATAGTTCATTTTGTAATTTCCCAATATCCTCCAAAATCACCCCCTACGCGACGAATAATGCCTTCAGACTTTAGATGATTAATATGTTTCTGAACAGCACTAGTTGCGATGCCAAGGGTTTCCGATAAAGATTTACGTGTAATATTAGGATTCTCCCTGATAAGTCGAAATACTTCATCAATAGTTGTCTGACCACCTGTCTGACCACCTGTCTGACCACCTGTTTCATTTCTGCTTTCTTCGTCATCACCAGTACTTATATAAACACCTTCAACACCCACAACATTGAACTTAGGCAATGTCAAGACAAAGCTATCCCAAGGAGTTGAGAAAGCAGGATTCAGGCCTTCCTTATAGCCTTCATGCTCTTTAGAAGCTGTTTAAATTTTAGTGGAAAATTTTGTTAAGGGTCAAAAAGCAGAAGGCTAATTGAATCATTGCGACAGAAGGCTCAGAGTAAAATTCGTAATCAATAGTTAGTCTTCTAAAATTTTCAAGCCAGGCAAACGAGCGTTCCACAATCCATCTTTTGGGCAAGACTTGGAATTTAGAAGGGCATTCATCAGGTCTGAGTACAATCTCAAGATCGCATCCTAAAGTTGCTATAAGCGTTTGGGATAATTGTTCTCCTCGATATCCGCCATCTGCAATTATTTTTGCAAGTTTAGGGAACTTATATCTCATATTTTCAAAGACTTGGACAGCACCT
>JAKSLA010000040.1 GCA_024401455.1 Paludibacteraceae bacterium
CCTCATCGATTTCAAAACCATTAGGTACACCATCGCCTAAAGCAACAGAGAATCCTGAGTCTTGGAAGAGTTTGGTAAGTTCGGCTTCGATTTGTTTTTTAAGCTCCCATAACAGGCTTTTGCCAATATCTTCTAATTCATATTCGATCTCTTCTGCAGTGAAATATTTGTCATCGTATTTAAAATTGACAGTTAGATTATTAGTGGAATTGTCCACTTTGTTTATGACTATCTCACCTGGATAGCAGATAGGCAAATACATCTTGTAAAAGAAGTCAATGGTTAATTTTTGCTTGTTTTTTGATTTGATATTGAATTTACTTGTTCGATTAGTTAAATGATTACAAACATCATCGTAAACGTCTGAACCGTTCATCGGAAGAGTCCATTGTAAAGTATGTTCTTTAAGAACGCCTTCTGCCTTTCGACAATAGATAAAATGAGAAGCCCAATTGAATCTACAACATCTGTGATGGAAATCTTGAGCGGTGAACAATACTAGTTCGTCATTAGGTGATTTGCAATCATCTACACTGTCATTGTTGTTAAGCGAATCGCAATAAAGCCTAATTTCCTCGTCGGTTATGTTGTTGTTATTCATAAAAGACTGTTTTTTGTGTTTATTTATATCATTCATGCGCAATTTGCATTCTGCTCAACCCGGTACAACCTCGACAAGGTAATGTCGTAAATCGTTTTCATCTGTTTGTTCTTCTCGCATAAATCCTTTGTATCCAAAGATATACTGAGAACATATATTTTTTGAAAAAAAATTCTTGTTTCTTAGATGGTAAGCTTAATTTGTTTGCGTTTCGTACTATAATACGAAATATAGACTTGTCATTATGCCTAATTAGACTACTTTTGCATTTTTGAATGCTAGGTAAAGCAAAAACGCAATAAACCCAATTACAAAATTGAATGAAAAACCATCATATTCTTGGCTAAAATCTTATTTGAGTTTGTTTCGTTCAGCGTTTTGTGACTGTGTGTTTAACGTGAATTGAATTCGATGGATTTTAATTAAAAGAAAGTCAGTTGGTTGTCGAATGTACGTTTGACGTGAATGCAAGGTTTCTTTTGGAAAAAGCAGTAAGTGGCAATAGCATTTGGCACAAAATACTGGAGGACGACCGAGGTCCCTGTTTATGTTAATATTTGAAGGTCATTGAGACTGAAAAACAATCCCAATGACACCAAAGGCTTCTTATAGAAGATCCTTTTATTTTGTCTTTTGACATGGACAATTCTCTGCCCTCGAACCCTCTTGGCAGATAGGGAAGCCGCAAGCAACCCATTGCTCGTAGTCGTTCAAGTAGTGGTAGGTATGGTCGTGCCCCCAGCCAATGGTTGAAACTAAACCTGGTGCATACCAGTTTTCAGCCTTTTGCGCTTTCCCTCCATATAAGAAAATGTCTCTTTCTTTGACGAAGCGGGCTTGAATCTCTTTGCAGAATTCGCTGTTTACATCTTCCGAATTGGCATAGTTTGCCTCGACATTTGTTGCACCGGGAATATGGCCTTTGTCATACTCTTCCTTTGAACGGATGTCCACCAACTGGATGTTTTCAATTCTTGTTACGGCATTGTAAAACGATGAGTCTTTGCGGATTTTTTGATAGCCCTTTAATTGGTCTGGACCGTCGTCGCCGCAAGATTGAGTTAGAGATATCAGACATGTGGCGCATAGGATGCCTCCAAATAGTTTCAGCATTTGTTTCATTTTCGTAAAAATTTTTCTTGGTTAATGTCCATAAAGATATGGATGTTTTTTTGATAAACAAAATCTTGTAGCCCTTTTTGACAAGGTTTTAGGGTCATTTCTTTGTGGCGGGTTGGACTTTCTGAACCTATAATAGAAAAAGGCTGAGACGCCCCATGGGGACGTCTCTACGGTCTTATCTCATCCTATTTGAACCTTCGCCTCTGGATTGAGGGCGACCACCGTTCTCGTTTTGACGAGGCCCGTCTCCGTAGTTTGGTGCCATTCTTTCGTAGTTCGGCTCTCCATTGTTTCGGGCTTCTTGGCTGGCTTTCTTGCCTAAGGTGTTGATGCGATAGACGAAGTGAACCATGAAGTAACTGCCCAATGTATTGTACTCCGTGTCGCAGATTTCTGTGTTGCTTACACTTCTTGTAAGACTGGTCTGCTGTTGGAGAAGGTCGTAAATCTTGAAACGAATGGTGGCTGCGTTGTTCTTAAGGAAGTTCTTGGCAACCTGTGCGTTCCAAATGAATTTTGGCTCTCCAAATCCGTCAGTGTAGCCGGAGTAGAGGTCGTAGTTGGCATCGGTTGAGATGGAAACCGACCAGGGCAAATAGACGTTGGCGTTACCTCCGAAAGAGTAGTTGAATGTCTCTCGGTTGCTGTTCCGCTGTATCTCATTGTAGGCCGTCTGGTAGGCAATGGCTGCATTTCCAGAAATGTCGAAGTTCTCTATTCTGTAACTTAGCGAAAGTTTGTCGTTGAGTGTGAACGATTGGGTGGTACACTCTTGTGAGACGAACGCCTTGCTGCTGTCTTGGCTTGCGGTTGAGGCAAAAGAGACACGTTCCGCGTAGTTGCCGTTGAGCGAGTTGGATACGTTGATTTTTCTATATAGAATAGGGAAGGTCGTCGTGAGGTAGGCGTTGGTGTTCCAGTTGCCGTCCACATTGACCTTGTAAGTCTCCTTGCCACCTGTCGTCGTGTTGTAGATCATTTTGTTGGTGACCGAGTTGAGTGTGTTGCTGAATCCTATGTTGGCAGTGAAACTGAATTGTTTCTCGGAGTCGTATTCGTTGAAACGCAATCGGATGTTGTTGGTGAACGAAGGCTTCAAGTCAGGATCTCCATATTGAATGTTCAGCGGATCGTCTTGGTCGATGATGTTTTGTAAGTATTCGATGTTTGGAGCGCTGCTCTGTCCTCGGTAGTTGAAGTTGAGGGAACTCTTCTTGGAGAATTTGTATCTGAATCGGATGCTTGGAGAAAAGTTCACCACCTTTTGAGAGAGTTCTTTTCCTGCGTTGGGACCTACGTTCGTTTCCGAAGTGGTGCTTTGAGGGAGGATGGCGGCTCCGATGTTATAGTTTACCTTGGAGTATTTTCCTTGCAATCCCAACTCTGCGGTGTAGCGAATGTAGGTGTTCTTCACCTCGCTGCTCAATGAATCCACATAGGTTGTCGGGTCGGAATTGAGGTCGTAGGCGTAAGAGTTGTTTCCTGACACGCGTTCCTGGAATCCCACCTTGAATTGCAAAGAGTGCCATTTGTTTAGGGGTTCTGTATAGGTTACTTCTCCCGTACCCGTGAAACGGTGGTTGTCTCGGTCAGTTTCTCGGTCGGTGGAGATGATGCTGTCGCCTTCCATGTATAGGTGTGTTGCCCATGTCGAGTGAGTCTCCGAATCGTTGTTCGAATACTCTAATCGAACCATTGTGGAGAGGCTTCTGCCGCGTTTGTTAAACTTATGAATGTATCGGAATGTGGTGTTCAGATTGAAGGCGTCTCCTTCGTTGATGGTGGAGGATTCTTTTCGGTTGACGCGTTCGTGCAATCCGTTCCTTGTCTCTGAAATTCCGTCGCTGAATGCGTCAGTTTTGCTGTAGGTTAGAGTGGGTAATACCAGGATCGTGTTGGAAGAGTCTGGCGACCATTTCACTCTGAAGTTTGTGGCAAGGTCATTCCTCTTTCTGTTGGCATTGGTCGTGTCGTTTCGGAATGAACTTTCGTTTCGGAGGAATGTTTCCGTTGAACTTTTCTTGCGCGAGTCGTTGTCCGAACGTCCGAATTGGACATTTCCGCCAAATTCTGTTTTTTTGAAGTTTTGCGCAAAGGTTGTTCCGTAGAGTTGGGAGGAGGTGATGCCTGAACCTGCAGACCCCAAGCGGCCGAAGTCGGTGTCCCCAAATTCGGAGAATCCGGAGTTGTTCGTATTGTTCAAGGCGGCCAAAACCGAGAAGTTGGAGTTGTCTGAGAATCGATTCATCATGGCTCCCGCCTCATAACGCTCCTTGTTGCCCAATCCGCCCAAGACGTTGCCGAACCAACCGTTCTTCATGCCTTTCTTTACGGAGAGGTCGAGTACGGTTTCGTCCTCGTCGTCGTCCACGCCAGTCAGTGTGGCATTTTCACTCTTCTTGTTGTATGTCTTGACTTTCTCCACCATGTTGGCAGGCAAGTTCTTTAGGGATACTTTCGGGTCGTTGGAGAAGAACTCCTTGCCGTCCACCAATATTTTTTTGATTTCTTTTCCGTTGACCAACAATTTTCCTTCTTGGTTGATTTCTGCGCCTGGGAGTTTTTTGACCAACTCTTCCAACATTGCTCCGTCGGCAACGCGGAAGGCGGTGGAGTTGAATTCGATGGTGTCTTCTTTCATGACGACAGGTGTGGCTTTGCCTGTGACGGTTACCGCACTCAACACTTCCGAATCGGTTTTCATTTTTATGTCACCCAAATCTATTTTGGGGGTGTTGTCTGTGATGGTGATTTTTTTGTCTAACGTGACATATCCCACGAATGAGATGCGGGCGATGTATTTACCGGCTTTGACGTTTTTGATTTCGAACGATCCGTCGAGGTTACTGGTGCTTCCTGTGGCAAGCGAACTGTCTGGCAGTTGTAGAAGTTGGATGGTTGTGTATTCCAATGGATCCTTTCCGTTCGTATCCATGATTCTTCCGAGAATCGTGGCGTTGTTGGTGTCTTGGGCAAAGCCTAATGCGATGTGCAAAAAAGCGATGATGGTGGTTGCTAAAACTCGCCTCATTTTTTTTTCGGTGTTGAGTTTGAAAAATTAATGGCAAAAGTATAGTTTTTTTTGAGATTTCGGACCACTCTTTACCTATTTTGACAAGTCTCTATGAAAAATTATCTCCTAAAAGGATCTCTGTCAGTCGGGAGACGGGGTAGTCACCCATCTCTGTTTCTGGTATTTGTTTATAAACGGCGTTCTGTTGTGGATGGAAATCGGCGGTGGCTTCTATCAATGTGGCATGTATGCGTTGATGGCTCAGTATGTGAGTGATGGAGGCGTGGACATGGTCTATTTTGCGGATGGAGAACGAATCTGAGAATTTTGTTCCTTGGGCAAAAGCAAGCACTTCGTCAATCGACATGGGGGCGGGCGTTTCCACTAACGGCAGTTCGTAGAGACCTTTCCAGATGTCGTTTTCTTCGCGTCGGTGCAAGTAGGTCTGCCCATTCCCTTTGATGAGGAAATAGTAGAAATAGCGGTCTTTGCTGCTGTTTTTTTTGCTTTTGACGGGCAGTTCGGCGATGCGTCGGTGCGCAGAAGCAAGGCACATGTTTTGGAGCGGGCACTCTTGGCAATTGGGCGAAGTGGGGGTGCAGACCGTAGCACCGATGTCCATCATGGCTTGATTGAACAGGGCAGGGTGTTCTTTGGAGATGAGTTCTTGTGCTAATGCGTAAAAATCCTTCTTGCCTTTTGTGCTGTCTATTGGGGTCTCTATCTCAAAGACGCGAGCCAACACTCGATAGAAATTTCCGTCAACAGCAGCGTAGGGCTGTCCGTAGGCAAAGGAGCAGATGGCCGCCGCCGTGTAATCTCCGATGCCTTTTAGCGCCAGCACCTCTTCGTGTTTTAGGGGGAATGTCCCTCCGTGTTTTTCCATAATCGTTTGGGCGGCGAAATGCAGGTTGCGCGCTCGGCTGTAGTAGCCTAAGCCTTGCCAACATTTTAGGACCTCTTCTTCCTCGGCTTCGGCCAACGATTTTACGTCGGGAAAATGTTGAAGGAAGTTATGGTAGTATTCCATTCCTTGGACAACACGGGTCTGTTGGAGAATGATTTCCGAAATCCAAATCTTGTAAGGGTCGGTTGTCTCTCTCCAAGGGAGTTCTCTTTTGTGCTCCCAGTACCAATTTATGAGTAAGTCGCTGAATTCCATGCCGAATTTTTGTCGTCTTTTTACGCGATGTATAGAAATTCTTTTATACAAAAATAGAAAGTTTTGGTAGAAAGCGCATTGCCCTTTGACCGAAAAATAGGTCGTTCTTTTTTTAGATTTCCATTCAACCTTCCTTGTTTCCGATTTTTATTGCTATTTTTGTAGAAATGAAAAAGAAAAAATTGGGGTAATATGTTAGATAGAAATGATAACCTTTATGTGGCCCATTCGGATAAGCCACTATATATATGTTCAAAAATGGCCAATCGCCACGGCGTGATCTCTGGAGCGACAGGTACGGGTAAGACGGTTTCGTTGCAGGTCTTGGCCGAATCGTTCAGTGAACTTGGCGTTCCTGTGTTTATGGCCGATATGAAGGGCGATTTGTCAGGCGTGTATAAGGCTGGATCTTTGTCGAAGTTTATTGAGAAGCGTCAGGATGAGTTTCACGTGCGTTTCGATTTCCAACCTTATCCGGCTCGCTTCTTTGATGTCTATGGCGAGCAAGGACATCCTTTGCGTGCGACGATATCTGATATGGGACCATTGCTGATGTCTCGCCTTTTGGAGTTGAACGAGACGCAGACGGGCGTTTTGACGGCGGTTTTCCGCATTGCAGACGACAATGGCTTGTTGTTGATAGATTTGAAAGACCTTAGGGCTATGCTCCACTTTGTGGGAGAGCATTCGAGCGAATATACCGTAAAGTATGGAAATATCTCTTCGGCCAGTATCGGTGCCATCCAGCGTGGTTTGTTGCGTTTGGAAGAAGAGGGGGGAGAGAAATTCTTTGCAGAGCCAGCATTTAATGTTATGGACTTTCTACAGAGAGAGGCAGGTAAGGGTGTGATAAACATCTTGGCGGCCGACAAGTTGTTCAATGCGCCAAAGTTGTATGGAGCCTTCTTGTTGTGGCTTTTGTCTTCGCTCTATAATCAGTTGCCGGAAGTGGGCGACCAGCCTAAGCCGAAGTTTGTGTTCTTCTTTGATGAGGCTCACTTGTTGTTCAAGGATGCATCTAAAGTTCTTTTGGAGAAGATAGAGCAGATTGTGCGATTGATTCGTTCGAAGGGCGTGGGTGTCTATTTCATCACACAAAATCCGATGGATATTCCAGAGTCTATTTTGGGTCAGTTGGGTAATAGAATCCAACATGCGTTGCGTGCCTATACACCGAAAGATAAGCAGGCCATTCATGCCATTGCCCAAACATTCAGAGAGAATAAGGACTTCAATACGGAGCAGGCAATTCTTGAGTTGGAAACGGGTGAGGCCTTGATTTCCTTCTTGGATGAAAAGGGTGCGCCTTCTGTCGTTGAACGTGCCAAAATGCTTTGTCCGCAAGGACAGATAGGTCCGTTGACAAGCGACGAACGCGCGCGAGCTATCGAACGATCACCTCTTTATGGTACTTACGAGAAGTCGTTTGATCGCGAATCTGCGTATGAAATACTACAAGAGCAGAACCTTCAAGAGCAGAAACGTAAAGAAGCGGAAAAGCAAGCCGAATTGGAAGAGAAAGAGCGTGTGGCAAGAGAGAAGGAGATAGCCAAGGCTCGTAAAGAAGCAGAGAAGACGACCAAGTCATCGACCAAGACGACAACGACATCTTCTCGTTCTAAGAAATCGACGTTGGAGTCTTCTACAGACAAGTTCTTGGGCACATTGCTTACTACAATAGGCCGAAATTTGGGTAACCAGTTGGTTCGTTCTGTTTTGGGTACGTTGTTGAAGAAGTAGAGACGGTGTGCACACCGTTTCTACAGGGTTATTCCAACATTGATTAATAAAAAAAGGCGTATCATTATGATACGCCTTTTTTTATGCGATTGTAAAGAGTATTCGGTTATCGAAGAGCGGTAATCTCTCCGTTGATGCGAATCTCTTTGGTTTCGAATTTCTCGATTGGATTTTGGACGAAGATAGTGTCGCCTTCTTCCGTGATCTCCATTTTTTCCTCGTATTCTGTTTCGCCTGCCACTTGTGCAGTGCCTTTCAAATCTACCTCCAAAAGCACATGGTCGCGGTTGGCCGTCAAGTTCTTGAGGATGATTTGACCGCTGGTCAATTCATACACGACAGAGTTGAAGGTCACGTTGGTCTCTTCTCCCGGTCTGCACTTGATGTAAGTGGCGGTTCCTTCGCAGTTGGATCCGATCTTGAATGTGCCGTCCGCTCCGTTGTCGAAGATTATGTCAAGGCCAAGTTTACTACCTATGAGGTTAGCGTCGGTTGAGTCGCCAAGCGTTACTTGACATTCCAATTTCTGTTTAGTGCTAAGAGTGTCCAAATCATAAATGGTAGCAACTGACATAATGAAATTTCGCTTAGGAATAGAGTCTCCCTCTACCCAAGTGTAACTTGCTCTTTCCATTTCCACCTCTTTGCTACAAGAAAATAGAGATAGGGCTACGATAGCTATAAAGAAAATCTTTTTCATAATATTTGATGTTTTTTTCAATTGACGCAAAAAGCATCAACTGCAAAAATAGTAAAAAAGTATAATCTGTTGGCAAAAAACGTAAAAAATGTTTTGGTAATCAAGCCGTGAGATTATTTGTGTTGATGAATTCTTCGCATAGGAATCCCCTCGTTGGCGAGGTAATCTTTTAAGTCGGGGATGGCTATCTCGTGGAAGTGGAAAATGCTTGCTGCCAAAGCTGCGTCTGCCTTTCCCTTGGTGAATACATCCTTGAAATGGCTCATTTCGCCCGCACCACCAGAGGCAATGACGGGAATGGAGAGTGTGTTGGATAGCTCTGCCAATGCGTCATTGGCAAATCCTTGCTTCACTCCGTCGTGGTTCATGCTGGTGAAAAGGATCTCGCCAGCACCACGTTCTTGTGCCTCCTTGGCCCATTCGAAGAGTTTCTTGTCCGTCTCGATGCGTCCGCCGTTCAGGTAGCATTTCCACTCTCCATCGGCAAATTTCGCGTCGATGGCAACGGTCGCCACTTGGCTTCCGAAGTTCTTTGCCACCTCGGTGATTAGGTTGGGATTCTTAATCGCTGCCGAGTTGATGGAAACCTTGTCTGCCCCTGCACCAAGAAGAGTATCAACGTCTTTTAATTCGTGGATTCCTCCACCTACGGTAAAGGGAATGCTGATGTTTTGGGCGATTCTCTTAACGAGATCGACGAATGTCTTACGGCCTTCGTGAGAGGCTGTGATGTCGAGGAAGACCAACTCGTCGGCTCCCAATCGGCTGTATTCAGCCCCCAACTCCACAGGGTCGCCCACGTTGCGGATGTTTACGAAGTTTATTCCTTTAACTGTTTGCCCGTCTTTGATGTCAAGGCAAGGGATGATTCTTTTTGCTAACACGTCAAATCTATTTAGGGGTTATAAAGAAAGGAAGTTCTTGAGGATGATTTCGCCCATTTCGCCGCTCTTCTCTGGGTGGAATTGTGCGGCGTAGAAGTTGTCTTTGTGCAAGGCAGCACTGAATGGGTGAATGTAGTCTGTCGTGGCAATCGTATCCTTCCCTACGGTAGCATAGTAGCTATGGACGTAGTAGAAGTATGGGTCCTGTGGTACGCCTTTGAAGAGGACGTTGCCGTTGCTCTCTACTGTGTTCCAGCCCATGTGAGGTACTTTGTCCGTGTGAAGTTTCGGCACGAACAACTTCACTTCTTCGTCGAAGATGCCCAAGCAGTCCACTTTGCCATTGTTGGCCTCTTCCGACGATTTGCACATGAGCTGCATGCCGATGCAGATGCCGAACACCGGTTGCTTCAAATCTTTGATGACAAGGTCAAGTTTGTGCTCCTTGAGGTAATTCATCGTGGTTTCAGCTTCGCCTACACCAGGGAAAATGACTTTGTCTGCCGCTTGTATCTTGTTGATGTCGCCTGTGATTTCGGCCTCTACGCCGATTCTCCTCAGCGCATAATCGACTGAAAAGATATTACCTGCGTTATATTTGATTATAACTATGTTCATCGTGCATTTGTTTAATGTTTAGGCAAAGGTAGTGTTTTATGAACAATTATGAGTTATGAATTGCGAATTAAGAATTGAGGCAGGTGCATAAAAAAACAGGTGAGGATTATTCCCCACCTGCTTACATTTGGAATTAGAGAACCTTTTGGTCTGTGATTTTAGGTTGTTGCCCGCCTAAACGGAGTGCCATTTCTATGACTTTCTTAATGTTACTCTTATTGGCGACACTGTCCATGTCGATTTCTCTATAAGTGTTGAGCAATGAATTCATTGTCAAATCGTCCTTTCCAGTTTTTTCTCTGAATCCTTGGCTGAATCCTTCGTTCCAGGATGAGAAAATCGAGTCGTTTTCGGATGCTTCCATGTACTTCTTGAATGAGAACTGGCACGAAGCAAGGGCTGGTGTCATGTTCTTGCAGAACGTGAGGGAATCATATGGAAATCCTCGTTGTGCAGCGTTGTAAGCGTCCGTCACGACATCTTTGACTTCCAATACTCCAGATGCGAAAGATTCACCTCTGGCTTTTCCTATCGCCTTGTAGTCTGTGGTCGGGATGGGTTGGATCCTATCCGTTATTTCTGGATTTTCAACCTCGGTTCCATCCTTTTCGCAAGCACAGAGCGCTAATGCGGAAATCAATGCTGTGGCATAAATAGATAAGTGTCTCATGGCCTTTGTTTATTATTTTTGACCTAAAAGACCAAGAATGTCGTTGAGCGCAGTTGCAATGTCAGTTGCAGAACTGTAGTCCTTCTCAAGGAAATTGTTCAATACCTCGTATTGCTTTGCGTCCTCTTTTGCTGCACCCTTAAGGAATGCCTCTTTCCACGCTTTGTCCTCTTTGTTCTTTTTGTAATTTTGGTAGTCGGAATAAATCTTTGCTCCGGCTTCAAGCTTCTTTGCTGTTACTTCTATGCCCTCGCCCTCGATGGCTTTGTAAGCCTCAAGATGATGGATGAAAGATTCTCCTGCTGATTTTCCTTGGTCTGCGCTTGATGTGTTTTCAGTGCCGTTGTCATCATCGTCGTCATCAGAGCATGATGCGAATCCAAATGTCAAACTCATGCTGAAAAATAGCATGGCCAAAAGAGAAAAAAACTTAGTATTCATATCTATCAAATTTTAGTTGTTTATAAATCGTAACTATTCGGCAGCGGCTAATGCAGCTGCGCTGACTTTTGCCCCTTCGATTTCTGAAATCACGTTGGCGCAGGCCTCTATGGTCGAGCCTGTCGTGACAACATCATCGATGATGAGGATGTGTTTGCCTTTGAGTTTGTCGGGGCGGGCAACCTTGAAAATGCCATCTGCATTCTCCCATCGCTCGAAGGCGTTCTTTTTGGTTTGGGTGTTGGTCTCTACGGCGCGGATTACGGCGTCGGTCACCAATGGTTTCCCCATTGCCTCCGAGATTCCCATGGCGATCCATTCGCTTTGGTTGTAGCCTCTGGACTTTAGTCGGTTGGGGTGGAGAGGGATGGGGAGGATGAGGTCGATGTTGCAGAATCGGCTTTGGACCAATTCGCTGCCGAAGTAGTGCCCCAACATTTTCCCTAATTCCTTTTTCCCGTTGTATTTGATTTCGTGAAGCAGTTTTTGTGTTATCGTCTTCTTCTCGAAATGCAAAAATGAAGAGGCATATTCCATTTTCACCTTCCCGTAGAATTTTGTCTCTATGGGATTTCCCTCCATATTATGGAAGTTGGCCCGAGGAAGGGTCGCAATGCAAGAAAGGCATAGGTGCGTTTCTCCTTTTACGAGTGTCTCGCCGCAACCACAGCAGGTGATTGGGTAGAACAAGTTGAGCAAGTCGAAACCTATCTCTTTGAATATGCCTGCAGTCATGCTTTTTTATTGCTCATCCAATTGACCGAATACTCTTTTAAGCAGGTCAGAAGTACGAGATGCAGCGTTGGTGCGAATGTCCAACTCTTTGTTGGCCACCTTGCTGAATAGACCGTCCAAAGCCTTGCCAGTTACATAGTCTGCCAAGTTGGTGTTCACTGCTTGGATGGAATTTACCTTGTTGTATGTGTTGCTGTCTGCAATTTTCAAAGCACCCATGGCAAAGGTTCCAGCAGTTGAACTCTTGTAGTCTGAAATTTTGTTGTAGATGTTTGAAACAGCCTCCCAAGCCTCGTTGGCGTCGTATCCGCCGAATGATACGTTGCTGAGTGATGCCGAGATCGTAGGGTTGAATGCTGATTGCAGACTTGAGAATGTGTTGTCGTGCAAGTAAGAGGTTGCCGCATTGTTCGCACCGAAAAGGATGTTCTTTCCGTCGTTCATTGACATGTTTGTAATGGCACTCTTGAATACGTTGACAGCTTTAGGTGCGGCATCTTCTGCTGCACGGTTGATTAGGGTTGTCATTGTGCTCTCCAATTTGTCGTCGATGTTGAGTGCTTTCAAAACGACTTTTCCTGCATCACTTTTGTTCAAAGAGTTGACAACGTCGAATATGGCATTTGCTTCTGCTGGCATGGCGATTCGGACAAGAGAGTCCTGCAAGTATCCGCCTTCTTTGCCCAACTCGTTGGATGCTGCTTCTGCACCAATAGAGAGCGCTTCTTTCAAAGCGGCTACGGTGTCACCTTCTCCAAATATTTGACTGATAGAGTCTTCGTCGCAGCTTGTAAATGTAACTGCGGAAATCAAAAGCGCGAATATGTACTTAAATGTTCTTTTCATTTTAATTCCTCCTTATTATAATTGTGTTAAAGATTAACTGCAAAAATAATCCTTTTGATGGATTAATCATCTTTTTTTTCTCCCTTTTTAAGTCTTGAGGTTGAATGTATTGCTTTTTTTCAGACTTATTTGATGATTTGTCCGTCTTTCATTTGAATGACTCTGTCGGATATTTTGGCCAGTTCGGGGTCGTGTGTTACGATGACCAGTGTTTGCCCGAACCTTGTTTTAAGGTCGAGAAAAAGGTTGTGCAGTTCCTCTTTGTTTTTGGAGTCGAGGCTGCCGGAAGGCTCGTCGGCAAATATGACGTCGGGCTTGTTGATGAGTGCTCTTGCTACGGCCACACGTTGTTTCTCGCCACCCGAAAGTTCGTTGGGCTTGTGGTTGGCACGTTCCTTAATATTAAGGTATTCGAGTAGTTCTTCGGCTCTTTCCTTGGCCTCTTCTTGAGGGCGGTTGCCTATCATTGCTGGAATCATGATGTTTTCCAAGGCAGTAAACTCGGGAAGGAGTTGGTGGAATTGGAACACAAAGCCGATGTGGTTGTTGCGGAAGGCGGCGAGGGCCTCTTCCTTGAGGTCGAACACGGGCGTATCGTTGATTGATACGGATCCAGCGTCAGGCTTGTCCAATGTGCCCAGTATTTGGAGTAGGGTGGTCTTGCCTGCGCCACTGGCACCCATGATGGTGACAAACTCGCCTTGCGAAACGGAGATGTCCACGTTCTTTAGGACTTGGAGCCTGCCGAAACTTTTGTTTATGTTACTTGCTTTTATCATTGTCCGATTTGTTGTTTGTTAGGTGTATTTCCAACTCCTTAGGGGAGATGTGTAAGTGGAAATGTCCTCTTTGAGCGATGGAGATGCTGCCCGTCTCCTCCGATACGACGATGGTGAGCGCATCTGTTACTTCTGAAATACCCAGTGCGGCTCTGTGCCTTAACCCTAATGATTTGGGGAGCGAAAGATTTTTGGTGACGGGCAGGATACAGGCTGCGGCTATGATTTTGTTTCCGGAGATGACCATGGCGCCGTCGTGGAGTGGTGAGTTCTTGAAGAAAATGTTTTCGATGAGGCGCGTGTTGATGTCGGCTGAGAAGATTTCGCCGGTTTTTACAATGTCGCTCAAATCGGTTTTGTTCTCTATGACGATTAGCGCTCCGACTTTCTCTTTGGACATATTGGCGCAAGCATCGGCAATTTTTGAGATGTCGCCAGTGTCGGTTTTTGTCTTTATGCTGGGCATGAATTTCTCCAATTGGCGGATGATGAAGTTGTTCCTTGAACCTAAAAGGGAAAGAGAACGACGTATTTCGTCGCGGAAAAGTACGATGATGGCAATTACGCCGACATTCATGATTTTGTCCATGATGGCGCCTAACAGCTCCATTTGGAACACGAAGGTCACTAACAGCCAAATTAGTATGAATATGAGGATGCCGACGAACACGCGGATGACCGATGTTCCCTTCAGCATCTTGTATGTCTTGAAAAGCAGCAGTGCGACGACTACTATATCAATTATGTCTTTTAATTGAATCATACCTTAATTATATAAAGGAAAAAGAAGAAGAACTCTTTGTCGTCGAGCATTCCTTCATTTTTTCGACTATCTTTATTGCCTCTGCCGCCTCCTTTACGTCGTGGACTCTTAATATGCTTGCCCCTTTCATGAGAGCTATCGTGTTCAAGACGGTGGTTCCGTTGAGGCTCTCTTGCGGATTCTTGTCAAGCAGTTGCCAAATCATCCTTTTCCTTGAAATGCCGACCAAGATAGGCATTTTGAATGTGGCGAATAGTTCCATGTCGTCCATCAACTCGTAGTTTTGCTCCATTGATTTTGAAAAACCAAATCCGGGATCGATGATGATGTCGTTTACTCCGAGTAGCCTTAGACGGTTGACACGCTCTGCAAAGTAAGTGAAAATTTCCTTTTTCAGATCCGAATAGTTGAGATCTTTGTTCATGTTTTGGGGTGTCCCTCTCATGTGCATAAGGATGTAGGGCACCTTCAATTCGGCGACGGTTTCGAACATTTTTTCGTCAATGTTGCCGCCGGAGATGTCGTTGATGATGTCTGCACCGAAATCTTTCACAGCAATTTTTGCGACATTGGAACGAAATGTGTCAATCGATAGTGGGACTTCAGGAAACTCCTTTTTTATGAGTTTTACGGCGTTTGTAACGCGAGCAATTTCTTCCTTTTCATCCACCTCCTCGCAACCTGGCCTTGTGGAGTATCCCCCGATATCGATTATTTTACCTCCTTGATTTACAATTTCTTCCGCTCTTTTTAGTATGGCGTTTTCGTTTTGGCATCGGCTGTCTGCAAAGAACGAATCCGGGGTGACATTGAGTATCCCCATTACCAAAGGTTTATTGCTGTCCCAAAGGGTGCCGTTGATATTAAGTTTCATGCTGGAATTCTATTTGTTGAAAAAACTTAAAAAAATATTCTCTGTTTTCTTTTTTGCAAAGATAGAAAATATATATCTTTGTCCACTGACTTGATAATTAAAATTGAGTCGAATGGTTAAAATGTCAAAGCCGCACAATAAAATGTGAGGAAAGTAGTTTTACTAAAAAAAGAATAAAATAATTAAGTAAAAATAATTCATATTAAGTACTATGAAACACTTAAGGCTTTTTAGGACTGTAATATTGGTCGCGCTTTTCGGTACGTCATTGACGAGTTGCGGAGGCGGTGATAACAAGCTTAAGAACTCCAAGTCATCTAATGCTACTGGCTGGGAGTACAATAGCAAGAAGAACGGAGGATTCCAGGTGGTTACTGACTATCATCAGGATACACCTCCAGGAATGGTATTCGTACAAGGTGGTACGTTTACAATGGGTCGTGTGATTGAGGATATTATTGGAGATTGGAACAACATTCCTCGTAGAGTAACTGTTGCTTCTTTCTATATGGACCAATACGAAATCTCTAACTTGAACTGGCGTGAGTATTTGTATTGGATGGGTAATGTTTACCACAACAATCCTGAATATGTAAGAGCCGCTTATCCTGATACAACCGTATGGCGTGAGGAGTTGGCTTACAACGAACCATATTTGGACTTCTATTTCTCACACGTTGCATACAACTATTATCCAGTTGTAGGTGTTAACTGGGAGCAAGCAGTAGATTATACAATCTGGCGTACTGACCGTGTTAACGAGATGAGAATGGTAAATGCTGGTACAATCCAATATCCGGATTTCCAAGCTTTGAAGGGTAACACTGATGCTGCAGACGTGGCTCAAAACCAAGTGTTCAACACTTCTAAGTATATCATGAAGAGTGATTACAAGCCTGCTGAGGGTAAGAAACCTTTGAAGGATGTATACGGAAATGCAAGAAGAACAACAATGTCTGACGGTATCCTCCTTCCTAAGTTCCGTCTCCCAACCGAGGCTGAGTGGGAGTATGCAGCTTATGGTACTAAGGCTCTCGAAGGTGAGGAAAACTACAAGGAGAAGAAGATTTATCCTTGGTATGGTCACCAAATGAGAAACCCAGAGAAGAAGGTTAGAGGTGAAATGCAGGCTAACTTCGTCCGTGGTCGAGGTGATATGATGGGTATGGGTGGTAAGTTGAATGACCACGCTACTATCTGTGCTCCTGTATATGCTTTCTGGCCAAATGAGTTCGGCTTGTACAACATGGCTGGTAACGTTAACGAGTGGGTGTTGGATGTTTATCGTGTCTTGACAAGTGACGATGAGTGTGAGTACAACCCATTCCGTGGTAATGAGTATGTGTCTCCAGTATTCGAAGAGACTACTATTGATGGTAAGTCAGTTCCAGTTCCTAAGATCGATAGCTTGGGCCGCGTAATCTTCGCAATCCCTGCTGACAAGGAAACTGAGATGGATAAGTATGTAAGACTTGATGTCCGTAACTATAAGGATGGTGACGCTTCAAGTGCTTTGGATAGAAACAAGTGGAAGGATGTTGGTGATCCAGATGCTTTGACTAAGAAGCTTTACAATCCTGATACTGACGCTGAGAGCATGTTGACTTCTCAAATTTCAAATACTACTCGTGTTTACAAGGGTGGTGGTTGGAAAGACCGTGCTTACTGGTTGAACCCAGGTCAAAGACGTTACCTTGAGCAAAAGTTGTCTCGTAGCGACCTTGGCTTCCGTTGCGCAATGGGTAAGGTAGGTCCAGAGGATGATAACCGATAATCAACAATTAATAAAGTTCAAGAAAAGCCCCATATTTTGGGGCTTTTTTTGATTGTGTCGTATTCATTATTTCGGATATCTTATAGGTATGGAAATTGAAAAGATTTATGAATTATATCAGTCTCACCCATGTGTGACGACCGACAGCCGCAATTGCCCCCAAGGCTCTTTGTTTTTCGCTTTGAAAGGTGCATCGTTTAATGGAAATGAGTTTGCAAAGAAATCGTTGGAGATGGGCTGCGCATACGCATTTGTCGATGAAGAGCAATATGCTGACGGGAAGCGGATATTCCTTGTCCATGACTGCTTGACTGTCTTGCAACAATTGGCATCTTACCACAGACAACAATTGGGTATCAAAATCGTAGGCATAACGGGTACAAACGGAAAGACAACGACCAAAGAATTGGTCTCTTCTGTCTTGCAAAAAAAGTATAAGACGCTTTATACGCAGGGCAATTTGAATAATCATATTGGTGTTCCTCTTACATTGCTTCGTCTGACGAAGGAGCATGAAATTGCTGTTGTTGAAATGGGAGCGAACCATCCAGGAGAAATAAAGACCTTGGTTGAGATTGTCCGCCCTAATTTCGGACTCATAACAAATGTTGGTAAGGCCCATTTGGAAGGATTCGGCTCTTTTGAAGGGGTCGTTCGTACCAAAGGCGAACTGTATGATTTCTTGCGCGCTAACGGGGGAACTGCTTTTATAAATTATGACAATGAAAATTTGAAGCGTATCTCGGCCGGACTGCCGTTGGTCAAGTATGGCAAGGATGATGCATATGACATTACTGCGAAAGTGATAGCGTCCGATCCATTCCTTTCTGTTTCATGGAAGAGCAATCGTATCGATTCGCATTTGATCGGAGCCTATAATTTTGAGAATATGTTGGCGGCAATCACCGTCGGCTCTTATTTTGACGTGCCTGAGAAGGATATCGTAGCTGCACTAAGTGAATACGTTCCGCAAAACAATCGCTCGCAGTTGGTTAATACGTCAAAAAATAGACTCATTGTGGATGCCTACAATGCCAATCCGACAAGTATGTCTGCCTCTTTGTCCAATTTCTTCCAAATGAAGAGCGACAAGAAGGTACTCATCTTAGGGGATATGAAAGAATTAGGCGCGGAAAGTAAGGCAGAACACCAGCGTATAGTGGATATGCTGAAGGGTCAGGATGTCCAAGCCTATCTTTTAGGTCCGTGTTTTATGGAGACGAGCACTTCATTTCCAAAGTTTGAATCGACAGAGGCTTTTGCTCAATGGTTGTCGGCGAACGGCATATCTGGAGCAACTGTTCTGGTTAAGGGATCTAATAGTATGCGTTTGACAACGTTGGTTGAATTGTTGTAATTGTAGTTATGACGGATTTGTATTATGTATTAGCGTTTGTTGCTATTTGTTGTGTCTATTACTATGCCGCAAAAAAGAGAAATGCGGTTAAAGTAGAAGAGGCGCCTAAGCAGATGGCACAGAGCAAAAGCGTGAATGAGAAACCTCAACGTCCGGATGATTGTTGTGGTGCACATGAGGTTTGTGAGAAGGAGAGTTTGATTAATAGTAAAATCAAGCCGGAGTATTATGATGATGAGGAGTTGGATGCTTTTGTGGGAAGGACGGCTGATTCGTATGACGAAGATGAAGTTCGCCAATTTGCTGACGTTTTCTATACGTTGAAGGATTACGATGTGGCTGGCTGGCTGAAGAGCTTGCAAACGCGTAATATAGAGTTGCCTGAGTCGTTGAGAGACGAAGCTCTTTTGATTGTTCAGGAGCGTAGGTATGGAACGAAGGACGTGGGTGTTGAGTCAAGTTCTAAAAATTTGACGTTTGATGTTGTTTTGACATCCAATGGTAATGATAGCCAGGCCTGTGTCAACATGGTAAAAGAAGAGACGGGCCTTAGTTTACTTTTGAGCAAGAATGCTGTTGATAACATTCCTTCTGTTATCAAGGAGGGTGTTTCTAAGGCGGAGGCGGAGGCTATCCAAGCAAGGTTCCTTTCTGCCGGTTTTGACGTTGAGATTCGATAGTTTTATTATAGAAAGGTGGCAAGTATGAAATCCCGGTGTATATATTGTATCGCGTATTTCTTGTTTTGGTTTCTCTTGTTTTTGATTTTGAAACCAATCTTTTTGTTCTATCATTGGAGCGTCGCTTCTGACTTTCCTGTCATAGAGTGGTTGAGAGTCGTAAAGCATGGGGTCACGATGGATTTGTCGGCGGCAGGCTATATGTCGGCATCGGTTGTCTTGGCCTTGTTTGTCTCTTCTTTCTTTGATAGGTGTGGGTGGCTCGATAAATTTCTAAAGGGGTACACTTATGTTGCCCTTTTTTTAGTCGTGTTGATTGTCGTGTCTGATTTGGTCTTGTATTCCTATTGGGGATTTAGAATAGATTCCACGCCTTTGTTTTATCTGAAGACGCCGAAGGATGCCTTGGCCAGTGGTACGCCGGCAATGATGTTTGGCTCTGTTGCCTGCGGTTGCCTTTTTTATCTGGCTTTGGTGGGCTCGTTCCGTTTTATGCATAAGCGGTTGTTTGACATTAAAGGGAAGAGTCTCTTCTTTTTGCCTTCTCTACTATTCGCTTTTTTGTTGGTCTTTTTTATCAGAGGAGGGTTCGGCGTTTCGACGATGAACGCGGGGCGTGTCTATTTCAGCAATACGGTTTTCTTGAATCATGCCGCGATTAATCCGGTTTGGAATTTCATCTATTCGCTTTCTCGTAATGATTCTTTCGAGGGACGTTATTGTTATTTCGATAAAGAGACGGCTGATAGATGTTTTGCGGAAATGGTGGAGCCTGCCTCCGATTCGACGACAGTCTCTTTGCTCAAAATGCAGCGTCCGAACATTGTCATGGTGATTTTGGAGAGTTTCGGTAGCACATCTTGCGAGGCCTTGGGGGGCACGCCAGGGGTTATGCCTAATATTTCGGCATTGGCTTCGGAAGGAGTTTTCTTTACGCATTTCTACGCCAATAGTTTCCGAACGGATAGGGGATTGGTCTCTTTGTTGAGCGGCTATCCGGCGCAGCCTACAACCTCGTTGATGAAATACCCGAACAAAAGCCAAAATGTGGCTAAATTCCCGCTATCCTTGAAAAACGCCGGATACGATGTCGCATTCTATTATGGAGGTGACGACAACTTTACGAATATGCGTTCCTATTTGGTTATGTCTGGTTTTGAGAAGATTGTCAACGAGAATGATTTTTCATCTGAAGATATGTCGGAGAAGTGGGGCGCTTATGACCATGCCCTTTTCCGTCGGGTGATGGCCGACATTGATCAGCAGGGCAAAGATGTCCCGTTCTTTAAACTGCTGCTTACCCTTAATAGCCACGAGCCATTTGATGTGCCGATGAATCGCTTTGAGAACAAGTATTTGAATGCGGTTTGTTATACGGATAGTTGCCTTGGCTGCTTTGTCGATGACTTGAAGAAGTCGTCTGTTTGGGATAGCACGTTGCTTATATTGGTGCCTGACCACGCCTATCGTTATCCGGAGACGTTGGAGGGCTCTGATGAGGAGCGTCATCGCATCCCTATGTTATGGTTGGGAGGAGCGCTTCGTGACACGATGAGGGTAGATACGATTGCGTCTCAGATAGATTTGGCACGAACATTGCTTTCTCAACTTGATGTGGATGCTTCTGAATATAAGTTCAGCAAAAATATATTTGGTAAGCACTCTCCTAAGTTTGCCTTCTATGCCTTTAACGAAGGGTTTGGAATGGTGAAGGATTCGTCAATTTCCATATACGACTGTAGTGTGGAGAGGGCGTTGCGGGAGAAAGACACTGTGTTAACTCGCATGGGTAAGGCTTACCTTCAATCTTTATTTGATGATTTGTCAAAACGATAAGATATGTCAACAATACTTTTTGATTCTATAATATTTGGTCCGATTAAGAGTCGCCGTTTGGGTGTCTCTTTGGGTGTGAATTTGCTCCCGGTTAATGTGAAACTATGCTCGTTCGACTGCATATATTGTGAGTGCGGTGCATCGCAGAGGGGCGTTGTAGGTAAGCAGCCTATGCGAGAGGAAGTCCGGAATGCTTTGCGCGAGACACTTTCTTCTATGCATCAGAAGGGGGAACATTTGGATGTCATCACCTTTGCCGGAAACGGAGAGCCAACTTTGCATCACGAATTCAAGCAAGTGATAGAGGATACGATCGCTCTTCGAGACGAGTTTTTCCCTGAGGTGAAGATTAGTGTGCTTTCTAATGCGACCATGCTTCATCGTCAGGATGTTGTCGAGGCCTTGAATAGGGTTGATAATAACATCTTGAAACTGGATGCAGGCGTTGAGGAGACGGCGGCATTGATAGATGTTCCACACCAGCCTCATTATTCTGTAGCCTCTACGGTGGAGAGGATGAAGCAGTTTAATGGGAATTTCATTTTGCAGACGATGTTCTTGCGAGGAACCGTCGATGGCAAGGTAGTGGACAATACGACCGAGCAGGAGGTCGAAGCGTGGATTGACGTGGTGAAGCAGATTAATCCGAAGAAGATCATGATCTATTCTATTGATAGGGAGACACCTGTCCAGACGTTGGAAAAAGTGTCGAAAGAAGAGATGACGGTCATTGCAGAGCGTTTGCGTCAACTTGGTTATGTTGTTGATGTGGCTTGAACATACTCGGATACTACGTTTTTTTTGAATATTTGAATATTTATTCAAATATGATTAATTTAAACTTGAAAGATGGGCGGGTGTGAAAATTGCTCGTTCCTCTTTCTCTCGGAAAACGGTTTCGGCAAATAGATTTGTGCTGCAATATATTAGTGTGCGATAATATCGGTAATCATATTAGTTGGGTTGGTTGCTATTTGTCAAAAAAACTGTAAACCGAAGAATAAAAGTTTGATTTTTGTTCGTATATTTATTGTACATTATTAAATTTGTAGCGTAAAAATAATGAAAAAGTGTATGGAAGATTTTATGTTGGATTATGAATTGGTTTTCGCTGTGATTAGCGGAAAGGTGTCAAGTGCAATTAACCGACGTATGAGTAGAGATTTGCATGCTGAAGGATTGGATATCACTCCTGAGCAATGGTCTGTTCTCATGTTTTTGTGGCAACAAGATGGTGTAAACCAAAGAGAAATTGCGGATGCTACATATAAAGATAAGCCTAGTATCACTAGATTGATTGACAATTTGGAGAGCCAAGGCCTTTTGTTTAGAAAGCAAGACAATGTTGACCGTCGTACAAACAAGATTTTCTTGACAAAAGAAGGTAAAGAATTGCACGAGAAAGCAAGAGCAACTACGTTGAAGACTATGCATGCGGCTCTTAATGGGTTGACTAAGGAAGAGGTTGATCAAGCACAACGTCTTTTGAGAACTGTCTTCAAGAATATGCAAGACGGTGTTGCTAACGCTGGCGATCAAGAATAATTTTCATAGGAAAATTTAGTTGGTTAAGAAGTGTGTATAGAGATTTCTATGCACACTTTTTTTGTCTCTTGTCAATAGTTAAAGTAGTTAAAGATTTCATTTCATTTCTTTTTTTTAGTAATTTCGCAGTGTTGAAATTCATAAGGCGGGTTTCTTATTTGCATGCTTGTTTTTTTTTGTTTGGGAAACGTAACATACATTGAAGATTTGAAATTGGCCTTGCTAATAAAAAGATGTTCGGATGAAAAGAATTCTGACTTATGCAATCACTCTTATGACGTGTCTTCCCCTTTCGGCGCAGACCGTTTTGACATTGGAGGATTGCCGTGCAAAGGCTCTTGAAAACAACAAAGAGCATAAAATAGCGGATGAGGAGGTGGCGATGGCTGGATATAAGAAAAAGGCGGCCTTTACCAAATATCTTCCGGATTTGTCCGTCAAAGGAGCTTACATACGCAATGAGAAGGAGATGGCTCTCATTGGGGAGAATATGTTTCTGCCGATCGGCAGTTTGACGGAAAACGGATTTGCCTTTACTCCTGAGCAAATTAGTAATCAGTGGACAATGGTCAATGGGCAGGCGGTGCCTTTGGATGCGAATGGAGCGCCATTCAACCCTAAAACCAATCCGGAAAAGATTATCTGGAAAGAGTACACGACGATTCCGAAGGAGGAGTTGACACTCGACATACGCAACGTCTATGTTTGTGCGTTGAATCTCACTCAGCCTATCTTTATGGGAGGAAAAATCAGGGCGTATAACAAGATTGCGAGCATCAACAAGGAGTTGGCTTCATCAAAGCGGGAGACCAATCGACAAAATGTGATCGTTAATGTTGACGAGGCTTATTGGCAAATCGTCTCTTTGACCAACAAAAAGAAGGCAGTGGAAGGCTTGTTGCAGTTGTTGGCAAAGATGGAGAAGGATGTCCTTGCCTTGACGGAGGCTGGTATGGCTACCAAGACTGACCAACTTTCTGTCTCCGTAAAGATGAACGAGGCGGAAATGGCTATGCTGAAGATAGAGAATGGCATCTCGTTGTCGAAGATGCTTTTGATGCAATATTGTGGCATGAGCCAAGATAGTGCATTTACGTTGGCTGACGAGAACTTGGAGTCCATCCCATTGGCTGACCCGATTGAAAATATAGATGTCAACGCCATGATAGCCAACCGAAGCGAAGTTCAGAGTCTGACATACGCTACCAAGATTTATAAGGAGAAGGAAAAGGTGGTCCGTGCAGATATGTTGCCGAATGTGGCGCTGATGGCCAATTACATCGGCACCAACCCGAACTCTTGGGATGGATTTGAAAATAAGTTTGGCTTCTCCTGGAATGTAGGTGTCGTGGTGAACATCCCGTTGCTCCACTGGGGCGAACAGATTCATCTGCTGAATGCAGCGAAGTGCGAGACCAATATAGCTAATTATAAATTGGATGAAACACAAGAGAAAATTGAACTTCAAGTGAACCAATGTATTTTCAAGCAAACGGAGGCGAAGCGTAAATTGAAGTTGTCCGAGAAGAATTTGGAGCGTGCAGAAGAAAATTTGAAATACGCCAATATCGGATTTACGGAGGGCGTGGTGCCGGCCTCTAATCTTTTGGAAGCACAAACGGCTTGGCTCTCTGCCAAATCGAGCAAAATCGAGTCGGAGATTGAAGCAAAACTTGCTGAAGTCTATTTGCAGAAGGCAATAGGAACATTAGGAAAATAAAGATAAGGAGGCTTCTAAAAATTGCTCCGCAGAAATCTTGAAGAGGTCGTTCGGCAGACATTTTCAGAGGCCTAAAAGTTAAACATTAAAAATCGGGGAATTTGAAGAAGCCCCATAAGCAATAACGATAAAAAATAAGATAGCATGAGTGCAGGTAAGAAAAAAGCAGATAATACGAATTTGCTAATTGCATCATTCGTCATTTTGATGTGTATTGTGTTAGGTATAACAGTGTTTGGCGTCTATTTTATGTCGCCTGATCCCGAGGTGATTCAAGGCGAGGTGGAGGCCACTGAGGTGAGAGTTTCCGGAAAGGTGCCGGGTCGTATTGAAAAGTTCTTGGTAGAGGAGGGCGATTCTGTTCGCGAGGGCGATACGGTGGCAATCCTTCGTAGCCCCGAGGTAGAGGCGAAGTTGCAGCAGGCAAAGGCGGCAGAAAAGGCAGCCTCTGCTTTGAACTCGAAAGCAAACAAAGGCGTTCGCGAAGAGCAGGTGCGTGCTGCATACGAGATGTGGCAGAAGGCGCTTGCTGGTTTGGAAGTGGCAAAGAAGTCATACGAACGTGTGCAGAGCCTATATGAGAAAGAGGTGTTGCCTGCCCAAAAACGAGATGAGGCGGAGGCCAATTATAAGGCGATGGTGGCAACGGAGCAAGCGGCAAAGTCGCAATATGACTTGGCCATGAAAGGCGCACAGAACGAGGACAAAGAGGCGGCTATGGCTCAGTTGAGCAGGGCAAAAGGTGCTGTTGCCGAAGTGAATTCATACCTTTCTGAAACCGTCTTGACGTCACCGATTGCAGGAGAAATCAGTGAAATCTTCCCACAAAGAGGAGAGTTGGTCGGCTCTGGAGCCCCAATTATGAACGTGTTGGATATGAGCGACGTTTGGGTGACTTTTAATATGCGTGAGAATTACTTGTCGAAATTTCCGAAGGGAAAAGAGTTTAAGGCGACTATCCCTGCGTTGGGCAATAAGGTGGTCACGCTGAAGGTAACTTACATGAAGGATTTGGGTTCTTTCGCAGCGTGGAAAGCCACAAAGGTTTCTGGCGAATTTGACTCTAAGACTTTCGAAGTGCGTGCGAAGCCGCTTTCTAAGGTGGAAGGCTTGTGCCCGGGCATGTCTGTGATCGCTATCACTGAATAGTAGAAGGGGCGATGTCTGGCCCTCCCTTATGATTTAGATATTGTACTTTTTAGAAACCCTATAACGGTGTTTTTTAGAATGAATGATAATAGTTTATGGTCGCGGATATGGATGATTTGGAAGCGAGAGTTTCGCAACCTCACTTCCCGACCATTGTACCTCTTTGGTATGGTGATAGCCCCATTGTTCACGGTATTCTTCTTTTTGACGTTGATGGGCGACGGACTACCAACGGGGTTGCCGATTGCTGTCGTTGACTTGGATAATAGTACCACTTCCCGTAAATTGGTGCGTCAGTTGGACGCGTTCAAACAGACGGAGGTGGTGATGCGTGCCTGTAACTTTTCGGAAGCCCGTCAAGCCATGCAGGAGGGAAAAGTCTATGGCATTTATCTCATCCCGAAGGATATGGGTAAAGATGTGATGGCCAATCGACAGCCGAAAGTTTCCTTCTATCTGAACAACTCGTATTTGGTGGCAGGCTCGTTGCTCTATCGTGATTTGAAGACCATTTCGGTGTTGGGGTCGGCTGCTGTGGGAAGGGAGTTCCGCAAGGCCAAGGGACAGTCGGAGCGTCAGGCTATGATAGACCTACAGCCGATTGCTGTTGACGCCCACTTGCTGGGCAACCCGTTGGCCAATTATTCAGTCTATCTCTGCAATACGATCCTCCCAGGTGTCTATAACATCTTGATCATGTTGTTGACAATCTATGCCATGGGTTCAGAGTTGAAGAAGAACACGTCGCATTCGTTGTTACGAATATCTCAGGGAAATCTCTTCTTGGGCTTGCTCTCGAAGTTGGCCCCTCATGCCTTGATCTATTTTTTGGTGATAACGGCGATAGACGTCATTCTCTATTGTTATCTTGGATATCCTTGCAAATCAGGGTTGCTCTCCATGTTGGCCGCCTCTTATATGTTGGTGTTGGCATCTATGGCCATGTCGATATTCTTGTTCGGATTGTTCCCGGTTATGCGTCTTTCGATGAGTTGCGCTTCGTTGATTAGTGTCGTCTCTTTGTCCATTTCGGGATTTTCATTTCCTGTGACGGAGATGCATTATCTTATGAAGACATGGTCGAATGTTTTCCCGTTGCGCCATTTCTTTTTAATCTATGTTGATCAGGCGTTGTCTGGTTTGGGTTTTGCCTACACATGGCCTAGTTATTTGGCGTTGACGTTGTTTCTTTTCCTTCCGTTGTTCGTAATGCCACGGTTGAAGATGATATATGAAAATTTTAAGTATGTTCCTTGATTTTAGTGTCTTGGACTTTTAAAAAGGATTGGTTATGGCGAGAAAATCGTTTAGCAAAATAATGAAGAAAGGTTTCTTTGACCTTTTCATTGTCTGGAAGGATGAGTTTATGCACGTCATCACGGATGCCGGTGTGCTTATCTTCTTCTTGGTGGCGCCGTTGGGCTATCCCTTGCTCTATTGTTGTATTTATAACAACGAAGTGGCGAAAGAGGTGCCGATGGTGGTGGTGGATGAGTCCAACTCGTCGCGGAGCCGTGAATTCACACGACTTTGTGATGCCACCCGTGATGTGAAGGTCGTTGGCCGATGTGCTAATATGTCGGAAGCGGAGGCTGCATTGAATGAAAAGAAGGCCTATGGCATCATGCTTATTCCGAAAGATTTCAATAAGAATATCGTGCGGGGCGAAAAGTCTTATGTCATGCTTTATACTAATATGAGCAGTTTGCTCTATTACAAGGCGTTCCTTGCCACGCTTACGGAAGTCTCCTTGGAGATGAATGAGGACATTCAAATCAGTAAGATGGCGAGCCTCACCGATCGTCAGCAAGAGGTGGAGGTGACGCCGTTAACCTACGAGCATGTGACTTATTTTAACCCGCAAAGTGGCTTTGCAAGTTTCCTTATTCCGGCCGTCTTGGTGCTAATCATCCAACAGACGTTGTTGATGGGTATCTCGTTGTTGGTGGGCGCTGCAAGGGATCGGAATACGTTCCGTAACCTTGTGCCGATTCAAAACCATTATCGTGGCACATTTCGCATTGTGTTTGGCAAGACGTTCTGTTATTTGACGTTCTATGCGATTGTCTCCGTGTATCTGTTGTGGGTAGTGCCACGGTTGTTTGATTTGCCGCAGATGGGAGATAGGTTGACCGTCGCCTTGTTTATGCTTCCGTTCTTGCTCTCTTGTATCTTCTTCTCGATGACTTTGTCGGCTTTTGTACGAGATAGGGAGTCGTCTTTCGTCATATTCATATTCTTGTCGTTGATCTTGATTTTCGCTTCGGGCATCTCTTGGCCGGCGTCGGCAGTCCCTGCCTATTGGAAAGCCTTCTCTTATGTCTTTCCGTCAACCTTCGGAATACATGGCTTTGTGAAGATGAATACGATGGGTGCCACATTGCACGATGTGGGTTTTGAATATCTTTCTCTTTGGGTACTCACATTCGTCTATTTCATCACAGCGTGTTTGGTTTATCGTTGGCAGATTCTCCGAAGCGAACGCATCTATCAGCAGTCTTTGCAGAAATCGACCAATCGTTGATTGAATTTTTGGCTTATAATGTCCCTGGGGTTTCCTGTGGGACATTTTTTGTATATGCTTGGCTGTTATTGGCTAACGGGAGTCTGCATTAATCAAGTTAGCAATAGAGAAAGACTGGTGGGGCTGCATTGGATTATGCGGTATTGGACAAATAAAATGAAAATAAAGCAATATAATGAGCGTTTGTTTTTTACTTTTTTGTTCAGAATGTACTTTTGTTTGAAGAAAAATGAGTAATCTTGCGATATCTAAAGACTATTTGTATGGAAGCCAAGAAAGATTTGAACCGTATAAAAGTAATGTTGGCTGAGAAAAAGAAGACCAACAAATGGCTTGCTTCAGCCGTGGGAGTTAACGCTGCTACGGTCAGCAAGTGGTGTACAAACTCTTCTCAACCCTCACTTGAAACTCTGATTAAAATCGCAGAGTTGCTTGAAGTCAACTATACTGAACTCATTAGAATAGAACCAAAGTTATGAGAGCAAAAAACACCTTCACTATTCACACCGAGTTGATTGATGGAACTCTGTTAGGCGCTCGTAATATCTATATGGGTGCAAATTCAACTTGCCATCTATATGTCATACCGCGTGATGAAATCAATATTGCCAACAGTATCATTGATATTGCTGGGCAACCTGCATTGAAACCAGAGGCATACATTGGTCAAACAACAGATTTTGCAAACCGCAAGAATGATCACGTTCAAAAGAAAGACTTTTGGAAGACTGCTTTAGTATTCGTTTCTGATAATCACAAGATATATGGTGATGATGTAAAATACTTGGAGTATATAGGAATAGAAGCTGCTCAAAGCGTGGATTCATTCTCTCTGTTAAATGGCGCTAACCCTCGAAAGCCTAATATAGCTCCCTTCCGTGTCAATGATATGGAAGTGTTCTTCCGTGACATTCAATTACTCACGCGCTTCTATGGTTGTGGTATCTTTGATGTCCCTGTAGCAAAGCCACAACCTGAACATTTGTTCTATGTACATGCGACAGATCGACCTGCTGAAGGAATTGGTTACTATGATGAGAATGCAAAGCAGTTTGTTCTTGTAAAAGGTAGTATTATCGCAAGCGAGATAGTTACGAGTTTTAAGTCTATAGCTGCACGTGAGAAGTTCATCAAAGATCACTGTAAGACAGATAAAGGACAGATTGTTCTGCAACATGATGTACCTATGGATAGTCCAAGTGGGGCAAGCGGTATCATCCTTGGTCGCCCAAGCAATGGTTGGGATGATTGGAAGGATGCTGATGGCAAAAAGTTGGGTAAAGTCGTAAAACGATAATGATATGACTCCTGAAGAGAAAGCAAGGGTCAAGATAGACCAGATGTTTGAAGATGCCGGTTGGCAGGTGGTGGATAGAGACTTCTATTCACCTACAATTACTGCTGCAGCTATCAGAGAAGGTCTTCTTGAAGGAAATCACGAAGCCGATTACTTTCTGTTTATCAACGGAAAGGCTATTGGTGTGCTCGAAGCTAAACGTGCTGAGGTCGACGTAACATCTACAATGGTCTGCGAACAGACTGAGATGTATGCTCGTGGTGTACCTGAATGTTATCAGGCTTGGCAGCGCCCTCTTCCTTTTGGTTATCAGTCAAACGGAGAAGAAACCTACTCTCGTGACTTCAGGGATAAAGATGGAGGCATGGAACTTCTCAACCGCATCCATACTCCAAAGGAGTTGTGTAAGATGCTTGGCATTGAGGACATATATGCAGGACTGCCAACTCTCAAAAAGAAGGGTCTGCGTGACTGCCAGTTTGAGGCAATCACAGAACTTGAAAAGTCATTCCGCACAGG
>JAKSLA010000041.1 GCA_024401455.1 Paludibacteraceae bacterium
ATAGAAGTGTTCTCTGCAGTTGCAGCGTCATACTTAGCAGCGATAGAAGCACGGATAGAAGCGTGAACCTCTTGTGCTTGAGCTGAAGTAGCTGTCAAACCAGTACCGATAGCCCAAACTGGCTCGTATGCGATAACGCACTTAGCGAAATCTGCTGCAGAAAGAGTGTAAACAGCAGCCATTTGACCCTCGATTACAGACTTGAATGTGTTAGCCTCACGCTCTTCCTTAACCTCACCTACGCAGAAGATAGGAGTCAAACCGTTTGCGATAGCCAAGTGAAGCTTCTTGAGAAGAAGTGCGGTGTCCTCGGCGTGGTATTGACGACGCTCAGAGTGCCCCAAGATAACGTACTTAGCACCAGTTGAAGCAACCATGCTGGCTGAAACCTCACCTGTGAAAGCGCCCTTCTCGTTTGCTGAACAATCCTCAGCACCTACACCGATAACTGAACCCTTAACTGTCTCAGCAACTGCTGCTACTGAAATGTATGGAGTACAAACTACTACGTCACACTTTGGAGTCTTACCTGCCAATGCGTTCTTCAAATCATTTGCCAAAGCGATACCCTCTTGAAGAGTAGTATTCATCTTCCAGTTTCCTGCTACGATCTTCTTTCTCATTGTATTTAAAGAATTTAATAATGAATAATTATATGTTATTTAAATGAATTTCTTATTGCTTTTCCTCTTTCTTCTTGAAGAACTTGTTGATTATCTTGTCGAGGAGGAAAATGAGTACCAACGGCAAGATGAAGGCAATGATGGACAGAAGGATAACCTTGGTCTTGTTAGGCTCTTGGACCGAGTTCCATTCAGACTCGTCCAATGGCTTGTCGAATGTCGGAATATCCTTGCAACTCCACTTGTTGAGGATGACGCCGTCCTTGATAAGCACCAATCCTGGGTTGGAGCGGACGATGGTCTTTAGGGTGATTTCGTCCGTATTGACGAATGGGTACTCGGCGCTTGCCTCTCTGATGTACTCTTTCATCTCTTGCGTCTCCAGTCCGGTGGCGGTCATTCCGTAGAATGCGTAGCCGTTCTTTTGTGCGTATTCATATACGTCGTTGATGACTTTTCTGTTATATGTGTATGCCTTCTCTACGCGAGACGAGACCAGCCAGAATGTGTAGCCTGGGTCGTTCAATACGTCCTCGAGAATGTCTTCGCCGTCGGCATTGTCCATTGTCAAGTCGTGGATAGGCGGCTCATAGCCCTTCTCTACGATTTCGCTGATGGTCTCTACGTGCTTCCATGTAGAGTCGTCCTTAGGGTAGTTCTCCAAAGAGAATTTCTTTTGCACACCGTCCTTCTCATAGATGAGGATGGTTTCGTAAACGTCAGAGGGAGCATCTTCCGGCTTCTCCATCGACTGCATGATGTTGGTTCCGTTCTTGTAAGGGCGGAAGTCGATGATAGGCAAGTGGAAGTAGCAATAGATTGAAATCGCCGTGGCAAAAAGTCCCGAATAGATGGCGATGGTCCAGTCCGTCTTTTGGGAGAATACGTTCGGACTATGGTTTCTCCAGAAATAGACGATAAGGGCGAGGGCAGAGAAGACAATGTTCTTCCAGAAGGTAGCCCAGTTGCTTATCTTGAGTGCGTCGCCGAAACATCCGCAGTCTGTTACAGGGTTGAATATGGCGATGTAAAGGGTAAGCGGCGTCATGACGGCCATGAAGAGGAGCGTCAAGATGGACGTCGATTTCATGTTGGCACCGAGTATGAGGCAGATACCCAATAAGAATTCGAGCGAAGAAAGGGCGATGGAGCCGATGAAAGCGATAGGAACGAAGAAGTCCATTCCGAAAGAGGTCAAGTAATCCTCAATCTTGTAAGTTCCGCCCAATGGATCTACCGCTTTGGCAAAGCCTGAGAATATAAACACGCACCCTAAAACGATTCGTGCGATTAGTACGGCATTTTTCTTGAAAGTTTCGCTTTTGAAAATGTCTAACATGGTTTTATCTGTTTTGATTTGCTTCATCCATTTTAATGATTCCGAACATGGCATAATTGAGCATGTCCATATAGTTGGCGTCGATGCCTTCCGAAATCAAGGTCTCGTTGTTGTTGTCCTCAATCTGCTTGGTGCGATAAAGTTTCATCAAGATGAGGTCGGTGTAAGAACTCGGTCTCATGCTACGCCAAGCTTCGTCGTAATCGTGGTTTTTGGCCATCATCAAATTTTTGGCTTTTTGCATGTATTGGTCATACAATTTAGTAGCCGTTTCAATGCTCATGTCGGCTTCGTCTGCGTGGCCATGGTCAAGTTGGATGAGACCGATGATGCTATAATTTACGATGCCGATAAGTTCGGAGCGTATGCCTTCGTCGATCTTTGTCTCCTTTTTGATTTCTATGCTACGGATGCGGTTGGCCTTGATGAAGATTTGGTCCGTGACCGAACTGGGTCTCATGATGCGCCATGCGGCTCCGTAGTCGTGGAGCTTCTTCGTGTATATGTCGCGGCAAGACTCAATTGCCTTGTCGAATTCTTGTTCTGTATTCACCTTTTTTCTCGTTTTGTGTTACAAAAATACCACTTTTTTGGTCTATATGAAAATTTAATAGGGAAGATTTGAACTGATTTGTCACGGTTTTTATAGCAGTAGTCGGCTACATCATCTTCCAACCGGCTACTTTCCTCGTTTTCTCTTCGAACACGATGCCGATGGAGTGAACTTCTTCGCTCTCATTTCGATACTTTTCCGCATAGCCTTTCTGCCTCAATTGTTCGAGCGCCTCTTCGAGCAACTGAGCTTTTTTCTCGTCAGGATTGGCTTCGTCTGCCCCCATCATCTTGAGTTCAAACACGAGAGCCATCTTTGCCGTTTGGGCCACGATATCAACACGTTGGCTCGCCTCCATAATCTCGCATTGGTTGGGAATGCCGAACAAGCAGAACAAAGTGCGGAGATGGTTGCGGAAATAGCCTTCTGTGATTTCACCCGCATTCTCGTAGGGAATGCCCGAGAAGAAATTGCATACTTTCTCCATGAAGGCATTGACGTCCTGATTGTTAAGGTCGTCTGACAATGAAATCAACAATGGGTTAAGTTCAAATTTAGAATTTCGCTTTAGTGACAGTATGTTTTTATACCAACTGTCGCGAATCTCTATGTTAGGAAAATCGTATCTTATAATCCACTTCGTAGGAGAATATTTTTTCCATTCTGCAATAGATAGATACCCTGTTTGAAAAGCGACACTTTGTAATTTCAAATCGTCCAAGTCATATTTGTAATCATTCTCATCCACCATCCACTGCTGAGTGATGTCATTCAACTCGAACGGGTTGTTTCTTACCATATCCAGTAAGAATCTCGGTGTGCCCGTATTTATCCAATAGTTGTCAAAATCCTGCTTGTTGAAAAATTCTCCTATAGAAACCGGGTTGTAAACAGATTCGCAAGCTCTTACAAATCTGACTCCGTTATAGTTCAATTTCAAATTATGAAGGAGTTCATCACGACTCATTTCTAATTCAGAAGCGGCGGCATCGATATGCTCACAGAAGTTACCTCTCATTTCGTCCTCAGTATAGCCCAACATAGTCGCAAAGTTTTTGTCTCTTGTCAAATCCTTAATGTTGTTGGCTCCAGAGAAAAGCGAAACATGAGCAAATTTGGTTACACCAGTTATAAAGACAAAACGCTCCTTATCGTTGGCGGATTTCAATTCTTGATAGAATGTTGCCATCATTTTCAGAACATCGTCCCTATAAGGCATAAACATAGAGTCGAGAATAGGTTTGTCGTACTCATCAACAAGAATAACAATCTGCTTCTGATACTTGATGAAAGTATTGTTTATCAAAGATCCGAGCATTCTTGCCGGGCTTGCTTCAATAATTTCGACATTCAAGGATTGGGCAGAATATCTGATTTGATCTTTCAATTTCTCAGATAATTCAACTATACTTTCATAATCAGAACCTTTTGCCAAATCCAAATGAATTATAGGATAAACCTCCCACGCATTAGGTGCAAGCCGTTCTATTTCAAGTCCTTTGAACAGTTCCTTCTTGCCTTGGAAGAAAGCTTTGAAAGTGGAAAGCAACAGACTTTTGCCGAAACGACGGGGGCGAGAGAGGAAGAAACTACCTCCAGAATTGGCAATCTCCCATATATATTTAGTCTTATCCACGTACAAACAATCGTTGTTGCGCAGATTTTCAAATGTAAATATATCTGTTGCTATTCTTTTCATTTTCTTTCTTCTTTAAATTAGGACTTGACAAAGATACCTAAAATTTTGCACTTATCACGAATATCTAAATGATTAACCACAAGTTGACGAGCCTTTCCTCATGGTTATTGACTCTATGGTTTTGTTACTCCTTTGAGAATTATGCTTTTTTCTCATTGCCGATGAAGTATTTTTTCGTAGTTTTGCAAATTGAAAATTTGTGTTCGACAGAAACTTGGTAACCATGGGGCAGGCGAGATACATATTCGTAACGGGAGGCGTTTCTTCTTCTTTGGGGAAGGGGATTATTGTTGCGTCGTTAGGTATGTTGTTGCAGGCCAGAGGTTTCAAGGTGTCGATACAGAAGTTTGACCCGTACGTCAACATCAATTCCGGGTTGCTCAATCCGCGTGAACTTGGTGAGTGTTATGTGACGGACGATGGACTTGAGGCTGATGTGGACCTTGGCCATTATGAGCGCTTCTTGGATGTGCGCACCACAAAAAACAGTTGTGTGACAAGCGGCCGCATCTACAAGTCTGTAATCGAGAAAGAACGTAAGGGCGATTATTTAGGTAAGACGGTTCAGGTGATACCTCATATTACGGACGAGATTAAGCGCCGCATCAAGCAAGGGAAGGCGGAGGATTGCGATTTCGTCATATCTGAGATTGGCGGAACGGTAGGCGACATTGAGTCGTTGCCCTTCATCGAGAGTATTCGCCAAATGGTTTTGGATAATCCGCGAGAATGTCTCTGCATTCATCTTACGTATATCCCGTTCTTGGCGGCTTCGCAAGAGTTGAAGACGAAGCCTACGCAGCACTCGGTCAAGGCATTGCTTGAGATGGGCGTTTTGCCGGATGTTCTGGTTTTACGCACGGAACATAAATTGCCAAAGGAGTTGAAACGTAAGGTGGCACTCTTTTGTAATGTGACGGAAAATGCAGTGGTTGAAGCGATTGGAGCCTCCTCGATATATGAAGAGCCGTTGAACTTGTATAACGAAGGTCTGGATAAGGCGGTGTTGCGAAAATTCGGCATCCCTTTGGAAAAAGAGCCTGCGTTTGAAGGGTGGAAACGGTTCGCCAATAGGATGAAACGTGCCGCTAATGTGGTTCGGATTGGGCTTGTCGGAAAATATGTGGAGGCGCCTGATGCTTATCGTTCGATATCGGAGGCTTTGCTTCATGCTGCGGTTGCCCAAAATCTTCGTTTGGAGTTGTCTCTGTTTCAGGCAGACCAAGTGACAGATGAAAATGTGGCGAAAAAGTTGAACGGGTTGGATGCCGTGCTTGTGGCACCCGGTTTCGGTCAGCGAGGCGGGGAGGGTAAGATAGCCGCTGCTAAATATGCGCGTATCCACAACATTCCGTTTTTCGGTATCGGTTTGGGAATGCAATGTGGGCTTGTTGAAATAGCTCGCAATGTCGTAGGCCTGCGAGATGCTGAGTTGGGCGAAGTGAATGGTGATGCCGATCATCCTATCTTCGCATTGATGGAGAAGGAGAAGGCCGCACTGAAGATGACAGGCACGATGCGTTTAGGCGCTTATGATTGCCAGTTGGTGGAGGCGTCGTTGGTGCGTGAACTGTACGGTGCGGATTGTGTGAGCGAGCGCCACCGAAATCGGTTTGAGTTCGACAACCAATATAGAGAGGTTTTTGAAAAGGCAGGTGTTCGGTTCTCTGGTGTAAACCCGCAGACGGGTTTCGTGGAAATCGTTGAAATGCCAAGCCATCGCTGGTATGTGGGAACGTTGTTTCAGCCCGAGTTCAAAAGTACGGTTATGCGCCCGCATCCTTTGTTTATGGGATTTGTAAAAGCGGCTGTTGAAGGTCGCGAGTTGTGATTTTTGAAAAAAATAGAAAAAGTAATAATAAATAATTAAAAATGGATAAGAGTAAAATTGGTTGGCTTTTGCTTTTTGGAATGATGGCATTGTGGATGTATTTCAGCAATGGCGAGAATGAGAGAATGAGACAACTCCAAGAGGCATACAATGATTCTATTGCAGCCGTAGAGAAGGCGAAGAAATTGGCAGAGAAGCAAGCGAGTGATATGACGCCCGAACAGAAGGCGCAGTCAGACTCCATAGCTTTGGTACAAAAGACATCTGCTTTGGGTGTTTTTGCCGCAGGAGCACAAGGCTCGGAGGAGTTGGTTGAGTTGCAGAACTCGGTAGTGAAATTGGTTTTGTCAAGCAAGGGTGCCATTGTAAAGTCGGCCACGTTGTTGAAGTATCAAACTTATGATGGTAAACCGTTGGAATTCATTTCTGAAGGCGAGATGGCATTCAATATGACGTTCCCAATGACCAATGGATATAACCTCAACACATCGGAGGTGAACTTCTCGGTTAAAAGCAAGACCGATACGTCTGTTGTCTTCTCGTTGAACGGAGGTGGTGCAAGTTTGGACTTCGTCTATGAGTTGAACCACGATGATTATATGGTTGACTTTGATGTCGTTGCCAATAATTGTTCTGCATTCCTTAAGCCAGAACCTACTGTTCCTCTTGTTTGGTCGAACAAGAGAAGACAAATGGAGAAGGGACGTGTGTTTGAGAACCGATATTCAAGAATTTGCTATAAGGCGGAAGGCGAAATCCAAGATTTGAGCGAAGCCTCGGACGATCAGGCCTCTATTAAGGACGTGAAGTGGATAGCCTTTAAGGATCAGTTCTTCTCTGCGGTTTTGATTGCCGACAAGAAGATGGGAACTTCATCGCTTCGCTCTGAAATGGAACCAGATTCTTCTATATACATGAAGAATTTTATGGCGAATGTCCAAGTGCCGTTTAGTGAGTCTGCTTCTTTCCGTTATTTCATCGGTCCGAACTGGTATAAGTTGTTGAAGTCTTATGATAAGCATTTGTCGGGCGATGATAAGTTGGAGTTGAAGCGTATGGTGCCGCTTGGTTGGGGTATCTTCCGTTGGGTGAACCAGTTCTTGACTATTCCTTTGTTCAACTTCTTCGGTTCGTTCATTGCCAACTTCGGTATCGTCATCTTGTTGTTGACTATCGTGGTTAAGTCGTTGCTCTTCCCATTGACATACAAGTCTTACTTGTCATCGGCTATGATGCGTGTGTTGAAGCCGGAGATGGACAAAATCAATGCTAAATATCCGGAGAATTCTATGGAAAAGAGCCAAGCGATCAGTGATCTATACAAGCGTTCGGGTGTTAATCCTTTGGGAGGCTGCTTGCCAATAATCTTATCTATGCCTATATTGGTGGCGTTGTTCTATTTCTTCCCTACGGCTATCGAGTTGAGGCAGCAAAGTTTCTTGTGGGCAGAAGACCTCTCTTCTTACGATGCGATTGTAACTTTCCCATTCTCAATTCCTTTCGTGGGTGATCACCTCAGTTTGTTCTGTATTTTGATGACGGTGACGAACTTGGTATATATGAAGTATAATATGCAGATGACCGATACGGGTGCTATGCAACAGATGCCAATGATGAAGTACATGATGTACATTATGCCAATTTGGTTCTTCTTTCTGTTCAACGACTATTCGTCAGGTCTTACATATTACTATTTATTATCTCAATTGATTACGATTGTGCAGACGTTGATTATTCGTCGTTCTGTTGATGACAAGAAGATATTGCAGACGATTGAGGCGAATCGTAGTAATCCAAATCCCAAAAAAGGATGGATGGAGCGTATTGCTGAAGAGGCAAGAAGAAGACAAGAAGAGGCTCGTCAGGCGCAGGCGAACAGGGAAAATAGGAATTAATATTGCAGTTAACGTATAGCGATTATGGATATGGGGTTCTCTATGGAAGAATCCCATATCTTTTTTTGTGGTTTGAAGTTTAGTCATTGCATGTATATGTTGTATGGTGTATTGATAGCCTATGTGCTATTGTTGTTTATCGTTTCGTATTGGACGAGTAGAAATACGACTGCCGACGATTTCTATTCGGGATCCAGGCGGTCGCCTTGGTTTGTGGTGGCCTTTGGAATGGTCGGAGCCTCCATTTCGGGTGTGACATTCGTATCGGTGCCAGGGTGGGTGGAGAAGACAGACTTTACTTACATTCAGATGTGCATTGGCTTCTTCTTCGGCTATTTGGTGGTGGCTTACTTGCTTTTGCCGTTGTATTATAAGATGAATCTCACGAGCATTTACGGCTATTTGGAGCATCGTTTCGGACTTTCGGCCCGGCGTACGGGGGCAAGTTTTTTCCTCTTCTCTAAATTGGCAGGCTCTGCCGCTAAATTGTATGTGACGGTGCTCGTGTTGCATCGTTTCCTTCTGGCCGACACTGGCGTTTCGTTTCTGACGTTGCTTGTGGTGGTTGTCTCTGTCATCTGGCTTTATTCCTATCGGGGAGGAATTAGGACTATCGTTTGGACTGATTTTTTGCAGACCTTCTTTCTTCTATTGGCATTGGTCTTGATTTTGGCGAAGGTCGTGTCGTCTCTCCAATTGGATCTGCCCTCGGCCGTTCAATTGGTTTCCGACAGTAGCCATTCAAGGATTTTTGAGTGGAGCGATTGGGCGTCGTCCCGTCATTTTGTCAAGCAGTTTCTCAGTGGAATTTTTGTGGTGATTGTGATGACGGGGCTTGACCAAGATTTGATGCAGAAGAATCTTTCTTGCAAGGACCTTCGATCCTCCCGAAAAAATATGTTGTGTTATGGGGCCGCTTTCGTGCCGGTCAATCTGCTCTTCTTGTCGTTGGGCGTGCTTATCGTCTCATTTTACGCACAAGTAGGTGTGGAGGTTCCGCCTTCTGGCGATGAACTTCTTCCTGCGTTTGCCCGTACGGCAGGTCCTTGGGTGATGGGTTGTTTCCTGATCGGGATGGTGGCTTCGGCATTCTCCAGTGCCGATTCAGCCTTGACGTCGCTTACCACCTCGGCCATTGTAGATGTGGCTGGCTGGGAGAAGAAGGATGCGGCCTTTGCTCGCCGTGCCCGGTTGTGTTTCCATATTGGGTTCTCTATTTTGCTGATTCTTTTCTCGTTGTTGTTTTACAACTATAAGGAGAGTAGTGCCATTAATTTGATATATACGATGGTTTCCTATCTTTATGGTCCATTGTTGGGCTTGTTTGCCTTCGGCTTGTTCACACGTTGGGATGTCTCTCAACGGATATTGCCTGTGGTGGCACTCTTGGCTCCTTTATTGACGTATGCCATTGATTTCTCTTTGTCGAATTTTTGTGCTTATAAAATGGGGTACGAAATGTTGCTCTTGAATGGAGGTCTGATGTTTGTCGGACTAATGATGATTCGCAAAAAGAGGGTTGGGTGCTGAATGAGTGATTCGAAAAATAGAGGGAAACGAGATGTTATCGCCCCTTTCTATGCTCTTTTTTCTCTTTTTGTTCTTATTTTTGCATAAAGTATTCTGAAATGTCGAAAGAGTTTAATACAGCGGGTGTATGTAATCCGTTGATGAGTTGAGGAATCAAATGGAAGTGAAAGTTAATTCATTAAAGGCTTGGTTGTTGGCCTCTCGTCCGAAGACGTTGGCGGCGGCTGTTGCACCGGTTATGGTGGGATTGGCATTGGCTTATAATTATTATCCGTCTATCCGATGGGTGCCTGCCTTGGCGTGTCTTTTCTTTGCAATGATGATGCAGATTGCAGCCAATCTGATCAATGATTTGTATGATTTTTTGAAGGGTAGTGACGGTGAGGATAGACTTGGCCCATTGCGTGCAACCGCCCAAGGATGGATTACCCCTTCGGCTATGAAGAAAGGTATTTTTGTGGTTGTTGCCTTGGCTTGTCTGGTCGGCTCGACATTGATCTTTTATGCAGGATGGGAGATGGTGTTGGTCGGTGCTTTTTGTGCCGTTTTTGCCTACTTCTATACATCTGGGCCATATCCATTGGCTTATAATGGTTTAGGAGATGTGGCGGTGGTTGTCTTCTTTGGCATCGTGGCGGTCGGCTTTACGAATTATGTTCAGTGGTTGCATTGGTCTTCTCTCGTTACGGGTATAGGCTTGATGACGGGAGTTGTTGTGAATACACTTTTGATTCTGAATAATTATAGGGATCGAGATACGGATAAGAAGTCGGGAAAGCGTACGGTTGTGGTTCTTTTTGGAGAGGCATTCGGACGTTATTTTTATCTCGCTTCGGGCTTGATGGCTGCATTTTTTGCGTTTGGCTTAATTGCGTTTAATTTATTTGGGGAAGAGAAACTTTCCCTTCCTTATGGCATATATTTGTCTTTGTCGTTCTTGGCCTACTCTTTCCTACACGTTTCTACGTGGCGAAAATTGTCAAAGATTAGGGAAGGCGTTGCTTTGAATGCGTTGATAGCAGAGACTTCGCGTAATATGTTGGTATTCTCTTTGTTGGTCTCCATAGATCTTGTTCTTTTGCGTTAAGATATGAGTAGGATGCAGCTTTTACATACTTGCTTGGAAAAAAATGTTCCGTTTTTTTCCTATCGTTTACCTTCGGCAGAAAATTATGTCGTAGGCATTCAAAGTGTGTCTGATGTTGAGGCTGTTTCTTGTTTTGACGCGTTGAATTTGGACTGCAAAGGCTTCGTTGTCGCCCCTTTCCTGTTTGGGAGTGGCGAATCTGCTTTTTTCCTAAAAGAGGATTTCCGAGTAGAGTCGGATGCTGTTCCGGAAGAGCTATTGGTCTATTTGGCGTCGCTTCCGAAGGGGAAGGTGGAGGAAGAAACTTGGCCTTCCGCCATCACTCACGATGTTTATCGAGAGCGAGTGGAGCAGTTGATAGAATCTATTCGTAGAGGAGAAGCCCAAAAGGTTGTTTTCTCTCGCAATATTCTTTCTCCGTTGGATGAATCTTTCGATTCTGTAAGTGTCTATGGGCAGTTGCAGAAAGAGAATCCGCAGGCCTTTGTTTATTGTTTTTATATTCCATGTCAGGGCCTTTGGATGGGGGCTACGCCGGAACTGCTGTTGCAGAAACGCGCCTCTTCCGTATCGACGGTGGCATTGGCGGGAACTATGCCGCAATCCTCAATGACATGGTCGGATAAAAATAGGGAGGAGCAGGCGGTCGTGGTGCGTTATATAGAGCAGGTTTTGCAGTCTCAAGGCGTTTCGTGTTTGAAAATGGAGGGCCCCGATTCGGTGGTGGCTGGCAGTATGTGCCACCTGCAGACGCGTTTTAGGGGCGAATTGCCTCAAGAGGGGGATGTGCTCTCTTTGTTGGCTGCGTTGCACCCTACGCCTGCCGTTTGTGGCTACCCGAAGGCAGAGGCTATGCGTCTTATCGCTTTGCACGAGCATGTTGGCCGGTCGTTTTATTCAGGATTTATAGGTCCTGTATGCGACGGGGATTTTTCCTTTTTCGTGAATTTAAGGTGTATGAAAATCAATGCCAATCGGGCCGAATTGTTTGTCGGCGGCGGCATCATGCACGATTCGGAGGCAGAGGAGGAGTGGCAGGAGACTATGTTGAAATCGAAGACGATGGGACGTTTTGTTGGCTTGAAATAATTAGAAATCAAAAATCGAATCATATATGGAGACTACGGATAAAGGGATAGTCAGAATGTTGGCAGAGTTGTGTGCAGCCCACGGAGTGAATGATGTCGTCTTGTCGCCCGGCTCGCGCAATGCCCCGTTGTCGGTAGCGTTCAACCGTATGCCAGGCTTGACTTGTCGAGTGGTGGTGGATGAGCGTAGTGCGGGCTTTTTTGCTTTAGGTGTGGCCTTGGCGACATCTCGTCCTGTCGTGGTTGTCTGTACGTCGGGTACGGCTTTGCTTGATTTGTCTCCCGCTGTGGCAGAAGCCTATTATCAGTCGGTGCCTTTGATTGTTGTCTCCGCAGACCGTCCTAAAGAGTGGATTGATCAGAATGATAGCCAGACCATTCGGCAGGAGGGGGCTTTGGCCAATTATGTAAAGCGCTCTTATCAGTTGCCTATGTCCGACGAGGGGGATGGGGCTTGGTATGCCAATCGTATGATTAACGAAGCCTTGGCAACTGCCGTTTCGGGCAGAAAAGCCCCCGTGCATATCAATGTTCCATTAGCAGAGCCGCTTTACGGCATTTGTGAGGCTGATTGCAGTTCGACGCGCGTGATACGTTCGGCTGTAGCGAATTCACCAATGCTTTTGGACCCTACCGTGGTGCAATCCTATGCGGAGCAATTTACATCGGCCAAGCGAGTGATGATATTGGCAGGCTTTATGCATGAGGAGGGCGAACTGAAGTCGTTGTTGGCTCGTTTGTCCAATTCACAATCCGTAGTGGTGGTGGCGGAACCGATTTCGAACGTATGTTCTGAATCGACCTTGAATCAGCCGGAACTCTTCTTCTCTTCGATAAAGGCAGAGGAAGCGACCGATTACCTACCCGATATATTGATAACGATAGGGGGCGCAATTGTCTCCAAATCGGCAAAACTATTCTTTAGAAAGAATCCTCCGCAGGCACATTGGCACGTCGGCGTTGAGGAGTGGACGATAGATACGTTCCGTTGCTTGACCGACAGGATTGATGTGGCCCCGCATATTTTCTTCTCTCAACTTATGGAGAAGATTCAACCTCAATCTTCCGATTATTCCTTGAAGTTGAAAATGAAGATGGAACAGGCTTTGGAAGCGCAAGACGTAGCGTTACAATCGGCGAAATGGAGTGAGAATGTCGCTTTCTCCCTATTGTTGCAGCATCTCCCTCAGCAGGTTTCTTTGCATTTGAGCAACGGACTGACGACTCGTTTGGGACAGCGTTTTCCTTGGTCGCAAAACATCCGTTTTTTCTCTAATAGGGGAACGAGTGGAATCGATGGTGCCACCTCTACGGCGGTGGGCTATTCGGCTGCAAATGCAGGTCTGACGGTGCTTCTGAGTGGCGACATCAGTTTCTTGTATGATAGCAATGCGTTATGGAATGATTTCCTTTCGTCAAGATTGAAGATGGTTGTAATTAATAATGGGGGAGGAGGCATCTTCCGCCGTTTGGCCGGACCGCCAACCTTGCCAGAGATGAAAACGTATTTTGAAACGCCTCATCATGTGGATATGAGTAAATTGGCAGCAGCCTATGGAGTGGGGTATATGTGTGCCGATAGTAAAGAGTCCCTTATGGAAATCTTACCGACCTTCTTTTCTGAGCAGAAGGGAGCTTCCGTTCTTGAGTTAAGAATTAAGAGTTAAGAGTTAAGAATTCGGTCGAGTCGCCCCCGTAGAGACGTCCCCATGGGGCGTCTCGCATATGGGGCGTCTCATATATCATATAAATTAAGAAATCGGTGGTTTCCCCTATTTCAACAAATCAGGCCGTAACAATTTTGTCCGTTCGATGGCCTGTTCGTATTCCCAATCTTTAATTTTTCGTTCGTTGCCCGACAGAAGGATTTCTGGCACTTTCCAACCCTTGTATTCTGCTGGGCGAGAATAGACCGGCGGCGCTAAAAGGTCGTCTTGGAAGCAATCGGAGAGAGCCGATTGCTCATCGGTCATGGCGCCGGGTATCAATCTCACGATGGCGTCGGTCATGATGCAAGCGGCCAATTCGCCTCCCGTCAGGACAAAATCGCCTACGGAAATCTCTTTGGTTATCAAGTGTTCGCGGATGCGGTGGTCGATGCCCTTGTAGTGGCCGCAAAGGATGATGACGTTGTTGAGAAGCGACATGCTGTTGGCCATCTTTTGATTGAACATCTCTCCATCGGGCGAAGTGTAGATGACCTCGTCATAGTCACGTTGCTCCTTTAGATGTGTGATGAGACGGTCGATGGGTTCGATTTGCATCACCATTCCAGAACTGAAACCGAAAGCGTAGTCGTCGATTTTCTTGTGTTTGTCAAGCGTGTAGTCACGAATGTTGTGCACACATATTTCGGCCAATCCTTTTGCCTGAGCTCTTTTAAGAATGGAGTGGTTTAGCGGACTGTCCAACAATTCGGGGACGGCTGATAATATATCGATTCTCATCTTTTATTTCAATTTGCTCATGAAACGATCCTTGTCCACGATGAAGCGTTGGTGTTCCGCAGAACCAATCAGGTCGCCTTTCTCGTCCTTTGCCTCGATGGAGTAGGCGATTCTACGTCCGTCAATCTCCGTGATGGTGGCAGAGAAGGTGATTTTTGCCCCAATGGCAGATGCTTTGCAGTGCTTCACATTGATTTCGATGCCGACTGTATCGCTTCCCTCTGGCAAATCGTTTTTGACCATAGTGAGGGCTGTGCCTTCCATATAAGCAATCATGGCAGGGGTGCCGAATACGTTCAAGCCGCCAGAACCCAAGGCTACAGCAGAATCCTGTTCGCGGACAATTATCGTTTGTGTATATGTTTGACCTACTTCCATAAATTTACGAAAATATTAGAATTCAGAAGAGAAGTGGAAACGGATCTTAGGGAAGTCGGATTGTGCCATTTGAAGGATGTAGCCCGAGTCGGCTAAGAATACGTCGCGACCCTCTTTGTCAAGAGCCATATATTGGTATTTTCTCTTTTTGAAGTTTTCCAACTCCTCTTTGTCGTCGCTCTCTATCCAGCAAGCCTTGTAGAGGTTGATGGGTTCCCAGCGGCATTGTGCGTTATACTCGTGGAGCAAGCGGTATTGGATTACTTCGAATTGAAGTTGCCCCACTGTTCCGATGATTTTTCTGCCATTGAATTGGTTGGTGAACAACTGGGCCACACCTTCGTCCATCAATTGCTCGATACCTTTGTTGAGTTGCTTGGCCTTCATCGGGTCGTCATTCTCGATGTATTTGAACATTTCAGGCGAGAAACTTGGCAAGCCCTTGAAATGGATGGTTTCGCCAGCCGTCAAAGTGTCACCGATTTTGAATGTTCCGCCTGAATCTGGCAGACCTACGATATCGCCTGGCCATGCTTCGTCCACGGTCTCTTTCTTTTGGGCCATGAAACAAGTCGGGCTTGAGAATTTGAGCAGTTTGTTGTGGCGTACATGTTTGTAGTTGACGTTGCGTTCGAATTTGCCGGAGCAAACCTTTACGAAGGCGATACAACTACGATGGTTAGGGTCCATGTTGGCGTGGATCTTGAAGACGAAACCGGAGAAGTTCTCCTCCTCTGGCTTTACCTCACGCTCTACGGTTTGTGTCGGTTGCGGGCTTGGTGCGATTTTGCAGAAGCAGTCGAGCAACTCCTTCACACCGAAGTTGTTGAGCGCACTACCGAAGAACACGGGAGCGACTTGTCCCGCCAAATAGGCCTCGATGTCGAGATCGGGGTAAACCCCTTCGATGAGTTCCAAATCGTCACGTAGTTGTTGGGCATCCTCTTCGGGGATGTGTTTTTCCAACTCAGGGCTATTGATGTCTTTGAACTCAATGTTTTCTGTGATGATTTGTTTGTTGGGGGTATAAAGGTTGAGTTTGTGCTCGTAGATGTTATATACGCCTTTGAATTTGTCGCCTTGGTTGATAGGCCAAGAGAGAGGGCGGACATGGATGTTCAGTTCCTTCTCCAATTCGTCCATCAAATCGAATGGGTTGTTACCGTTGCGGTCCATCTTGTTGACGAAAACAATGACGGGCGTGTTGCGCATTCGGCAGACGTTCATCAACTTTCTTGTTTGAGCCTCGACACCTTTTGCGCAGTCCACAACGATGATTACGCTGTCAACTGCAGTCAACGTACGGAAGGTATCCTCTTGGAAGTCTTGGTGACCCGGCGTGTCGAGGATGTTGATCTTGTATCCGTCGTAGTCGAAGGCCATTACGGAAGTAGCCACGGAGATACCACGTTGCTTCTCGATTTCCATCCAGTCGGATGTGGCTGTTTTCTTTATCTTGTTGGATTTTACCGCACCAGCAATGTGGATAGCACCTCCAAAAAGCAATAACTTCTCAGTCAATGTTGTTTTTCCTGCGTCGGGGTGACTGATGATTGCAAATGTGCGTCTTCTTTTTATTTCTTCAATTAGTCCCATCGAATTAAATCTCGAATTTAGTCTCCAATTTATAATTATCCACAAAGGTAGTGTTTTTTTTCCAATTAAGAATTATGAATTAAGAATTAAGAATTGGGTGGGGGTTGCACCTCGTTCCAATTAAGAATTAAGAATTCGTCAGCCCTTAAACGTGCCTTTCCCTATAAACAAAAAAAGGGGAGAACGAAAGTCCTCCCCTCATTATTTAGTAAATCTCCTATTCGGGAATGAATTACTTGATAACTACCTTAGCAGTCTTAACTGCGTTAGCAGACTTGATAGTTGCGATGTAAGCACCGTTAGTCAATTGAGGAAGCTCAGCGCCTGCCTCTACGTTAGCAGTTGCAACAGTTGCACCCATCATGTTAGTGATAGTCAACTCACCAGCGATAGCAACATAGTTCTTACCGTTGGTAGAGTAAACAACGCTATTGTCAGAAGAAACCTCGTTTACGTTAGTGTTGTCACTCTTGTAACCAGGGCCAGTGTAAGCCTTAGCCTTAGTGAACTTGATAGGACCCATATCACCAGCAGACTCATTGTCAACACCAGTCATGAAAGAGAACTTAAGTTGGTGCTTTCCAGCCTCCTTGAACAATACGGCGATGTTAGATGCATCGTCTTGATCGTCAAGGTCAGTTACAGGATCCATCCAACCCCATGAGTTCCAATCCTCACCGTTGAACTTCTTGATTTCTGTTACGAATGCAATACCAGGGAACTCCTCGTCTGTATTCATATCAACCAATGCGTTACGCATGTGAGACAAATCACCGATTGCGATGTATTGGTTAGTAGTTGGGTTACAGAGACCTTGCAAAGTATAGTAACCTGGCTCCTCTACATCGACAGTAAGCATAACCCACTCACCTGGCTCGATGTAACCCAAGTTGTGCCATCCCTCAGTTTGAGAAATACCGTAGCAACCAGAAGCATCCACACACTCGTCTTGACGGAATGTATAGTCGTCGCCAGCCCACTTGAATGCACCGTTACACTTTGAACGATCGTTTACCTCGTCTGCTACAGTGTTCTCCTCATGGTAAAGCTTACCTTCACCGTTACCTACATATTGAGATCCAACTTTTCCGAAGCCCATGTCTTCGTTTGGAGCGTCAGGGTCTTGGTCATAGTAACCAAGGTCAACTACACCTGGAACAGCTTGACAAGAGTTCATGTAACAAGCTGACTTAGGGATTACAACGCTACCGTCACCACCCAACAACTCAACGATTTTCTTACCTGTAGGAGCAAGTTCCATAGAACCACAGCTCATCAAAGATGATGCTTGCTCGTTCTTCTCACCGAATGACCATGCACACCAGCTGATCTTTTGGCCTGCAGAACCGTTAGCGATGTTCATCAAAGCGTCTGCACTTGTGTAGCAAGATGCAGCAACATCACGTTGACCTGCACCACCTGTAAACTCTGCGATACCCCACTCAGTGATGAAGCAAGGGATTGCCTTTGCTGCATTCTCCAAACGAGAGAGGAATTGTTGGTGTGAACATGCATAGTAGTGGAAAGAGTACAAGATGTTCAATTGTGGATATTTGCTTGCGCTAATTGGGTTTTGTTGTGCCAAGTGGATATCTTGGTCCCATTGAGGAGTACCTACAACAACGCAAGCACCTGGGTCATTTTGTTGGATGATAGGCAAAATCTTGTCTGCGTATTCCTTGATTTTATCCCAACTAACACCGTTAGGCTCGTTACAGATCTCATAAAGAACGTGCTTGTAACCCTTCTCCTTTACGTATGATGAAATCGTGCGGAAGTAGTTCTCTGCATCGTTGTATTCCCAAGCAGTTGGGTCTCCTGGAGTCAACACGTGCCAGTCGCAAAGATAGTACATACCGATCTTTGCAGTGTAGTCGATCAAGTGCTTTGTTGTGTTTGTAAAACCAGTCTTGTCGTTGTTGTAACCACCCTCGGCAACGTACATTGCACCACGATAGATGTTAGCGTTCCAAGCCTTCATTTGGTCCAAGTGACCATCTTGGTGACAGTCACCCCAGTTAGATTGCCAACCGAATGATGACCAACCTCTCAATTGAACAGCATCACCGCTCTCACTTGAAAGTTGCTTTCCGTTCAACTTCAAACGACCCCACTTTTGAATGTAGTTGTCTGAAGCTCCAGCAGATACAGAGGCCATAGCCAAAGAAGCTGCTGCCAATACTGAGAAAAATTTCTTCATTTCCTTCAAAATTTGAGTTATAAAATAGTTATTAAAAGTTCACTTTGATGCTTATAGCATAAATTCTTTCGAATCTAATATTTCAAAATACATAGCCAACCATGCTTCTTGCCCATCTGTCAACCCCAATTCTCTTGCTCATCCCTCATTTCAAACTTTCTGCTTATTGGGTGCATTTTGAGTATATAAGCATGGCAAAACTACATTTTTTTTTCTTTCCGAGCAATGTTTTTAGAAAAAAATGCAGCAATAGCCTCTTTTTTTATGATAGTTAGAGAATGTTAAAAGTGGCGTGTTTTGTGTAAGGCGTTGTCAATTAGTGGTTTATTTTAAATGACGGGGAATCCTTTTTTGAATTAAGAATTTCGAATTTTGAATTTTGAATCTGGTCGTGCGTCTCATTGTATGCCCATCCTAAAATTATCTTTCCAAATACAAGGCCCTCATTCGCTCCAAATCTACGTTCAGCCTTCTCTTGAGGTATTCTTCAACACTGCCACATTCTTTAGCCATTTGCTCAAAGGCGGTCTCCAAGAACTCCTTGCGTACGGTCTTGAAAAGTTCTACGATGATGCCTAAATGGTTGAAGTGGTCGTATTTCCCTGCTAAGGCTTGGTTGGTCATGAGATAGTCTTGGTATATGACTTCTCTATTGACGCCGAGGGCGGTGAGCACGAGAGCCGCCGCCATGCCGGTGCGATCCTTCCCTGCGGTGCAGTGGAATAGGAGCGGGTGTGCGTCGCCCGATTGAAGCAGTTCGAATAGGTTGCGGTAGGCATCCGCATGGTTGAATACCAGTCGCCTGTACATGCCGCGCATCATCTCTAAGGCTTGCTCCATCTTCTCTTTCTCCGGTAACGTGCGGTCTTGGCAGAGGGCCGTCAAGCCGGGAACGAGATTGCCGGCGTCGATGTCGAAATTGTAGATGTTTTTGACGCTGCTGATGGGGTGGTCGGGCAGTTGTGCCACCTCGTCCTTGGAACGAAAATCGACTATGGTGCGCAAGGGAATGGAAGCAAGGTAGGCGGTGTCTTCGTCGGACAACTCGTGGAAGTCGCTCGAACGAATGATGGTTCGCCAACGGATGCTTTTTCCCCCGTCTCCTATGTAACCTCCTAAATCGCGGAAGTTGTAGGCACTTTTTATGGGTAGTATTCGAGAGTTTGACATCGTATTTCTATTCGATAATTTCACCTTCTTGCGTGCGTTTGTGGTCGTCGGTGGTTTCCGTCTCCTTCTTTTCCAGAGGCTTTCCGCAATATTTGCAGAACGTGGCGTTCACGTCGTGGCCCACCTTGTGGCAATGAGGACATACTTGCCCCGGATCCTTTTGGTTTTGGTTGATCATGGAAGCGGAAACGATACCCGTTGGAACGGCCAATATGGTATAACCCATCAGCATCACCACCGTAGAGAGGAATTGACCCATAGCGGTGACGGGGGTGATGTCTCCATAGCCGACCGTTGTCATAGTCACCACTGCCCAATAGATTCCCCTCGGTATGCTGGTGAAGTTGGAATCGGGCTCACCGCTCTCCACCAAATACATGAGCGTTCCTAAGGTAATCACCAAGAGGAGGACGAATAGAAAGAACACGATGATCTTTCGGCTGCTCTCCTTGAGCGATTGTAGCAGCATGTGACCTTCGGAAAGGAAGTTGAACAACTTGAACACGCGGAATACGCGTATGATGCGGAAGACACGGATGACCAGCAAGCCGTGTGCGCCGCTTAGGAATATGCTTAAATATGTGGGTAGGGTGGCAAGCAAATCGACCATACCAAAGAAGCTAAAGACGTATTTCTTCCTGTCGTTGGCACAATAAAAACGGAGGGCATATTCAGCACTGAAGAAAATGGTGAACACCCATTCCAATATGTGGAGATAAGGGGCGAAAGATTCAGGAAGAAGGCTCTCTATGATGACGATGAGGACGCTGAATACGATGAACCCCATCACGCAGATGTCGAATAGTTTGGCAAGGGGATTGTCGGGGTTGAAAATGACGTCGCCTACCTTCGCCTTGAATTCTTCGTCGTGGGCCAGTCTATAAAAGAAATTCTTCACATATTTGAAACCGTATTTTGCCATTGCTGATTGGATTTAGGTTGTACTTTGTTCGTTGTTAACCCTTTAGTCTTATGGTTGAAAAACATGCCTTTTGGGGAGGAGTTTGCAACGTGTTTGCATTCCCCTAATTTGTTGGGTTTCGGAAATAAGAAAAGGTGGTGAGCCTTTCCTGAATAAGGGTTTGGCTCGACCACCTTTTTATGAATCTTTATTTTGCGATAGCTTGCTCGATGTCAGCGATGATGTCATCTGCGTTTTCGATGCCGACAGAGAAACGGATCAAGTCGGGACGTACGCCTGCCTCGATTAGTTGCTCGTCAGAAAGTTGACGGTGGGTGTGACTGGCAGGGTGAAGTACGCAAGTGCGTGCGTCTGCAACGTGCGTTACGATGCAAGCCAACTTCAGGTTGTCCATGAAACGGATGGCACGCTCTCGGTCGCCCTTGAGTCCGAATGTCACGACGCCGCAAGATCTGCCGTTCGTGAATTGCTTTTGAGCCAAAGCGTGGTATTTGCTTGACTTCAAGCCGCTATAATTTACCCATGCCACGTTAGGGTTCTTCTCCAAATATTCGGCCACTTTTTGAGCGTTTTCGCAATGGCGAGGCACGCGAAGGTGGAGTGTCTCCAAACCGAGGTTCAACAAGAATGCGTTTTGAGGAGCTTGGATGGATCCGAGGTCGCGCATCAATTGAACCGTAGCCTTGGTGATGTAGGCGCCCTTGCCGAATGCCTTTGTGTATGCCAAACCGTGGTAAGATGGATCTGGCTCTGTCAATCCAGGGAATTTGTCCTTGTGGGCTTCCCAGTCGAAGTTGCCGCTGTCAACGATGCAACCACCTACGTTTGTGGCGTGTCCGTCCATGTATTTCGTGGTGGAGTGGATGACGATGTCGGCGCCGAACTCGAATGGGCGGCAGTTGATTGGCGTTGGGAAAGTGTTGTCAACCACCAATGGCACACCGTGCTTGTGGGCGATGCGGGCGAACTTCTCGATGTCGAGGACGCTCAATACAGGGTTGGCGATGGTCTCTCCAAACAAAGCTTTTGTGTTAGGGCGGAAAGCCTTTGCAATCTCTTCCTCGCTTGCATCCGGATCGACGAAGGTGCAGTCGATGCCGAACTTCTTCATGGTCACAGCGAACAAGTTGAATGTTCCTCCGTAGATGGTTGAAGAGGAAACGAAGTGGTCGCCCGACTCGCAGATGTTGAAGATGGCGTAGAAGGAAGCTGCTTGGCCGGAAGAGGTGAGCATGGCTGCGATACCGCCTTCCAAAGCGGCGATTTTAGAAGCCACAGCGTCGTTGGTCGGATTTTGAAGACGGGTGTAGAAGTAGCCCGAAGCCTTCAAGTCGAACAAATCGGCCATTTGCTCTGTGTCGTCATATTTAAATGTGGTGCTTTGGTAAATAGGAAGCACGCGAGGTTCTCCATTCTTTGGGGTCCAACCAGTTTGGACGCAAATCGTTTCAAGATTTTGTTTGTTATTTTCCATTTGTTATTCCTATATATTATTAAGGGATTTCTATAAATCCCCCGAATTTTCTAATTTCCCATTTAGAGATTTCTTGGGAATCCTTCCGTTCCCAAGTTCCCTTAAAGGATGTGGTTCTCTTGACCGGTCGTAGGACCGATGGGGGAGAACGTATTTCTTGCAAAAATAAAAGATAGATTTGGCTTTTCAAAATAATTGATGATTATTGAGTGTATTGAGAGCAACAGTTGCGATTTAGGGACAAAAGGAGGGAGGATGTTTTTTTGCTGTCTGTAATTATGAAATGTATGTATAAATGTTAATACTGGGTTGTTTTTGTCTTGAAGGGAAAAAAAAGAGCGGAAAATATTTCGTATGTGCAAAAAAAGTAGTTATTTAGCACGATTTTTCTTAAAAGAGAATTCTTATAAAATTAGTATAAACTTAAAACAGTGTAAATGATGAAAAAAAGTTTACTCGTACTTTCAGCCCTTGCATTGGGTTCTGCTTTTTCAGCATCTGCTGAGGAGCGTTATTATGTAATTAAGGATGGTGTTCTCAACGAAGACATCGTTCAAAGACCTTACCAACCAGTTGAGACTGAGGCTTATGATACACTTGTATCGGGTCAAGATATTGATGGTGTAGCTGCTGCTGCTTATATCCATGGTGGTGACTACAAGGACGTTCGTTTCAACTTGTCGGCTGCTCCGCTTGATTTGTCAAAGACTTGGGTGATGACACTTAAGTATCGTCTTCCATTTGCAGCAGACTCTACTTCAGGTGAGCACAATACTTATGCTGCATTGACAAACTGTTCAGCAAACGACGGTACTAAGCCAGCATTCTTCTTCGGTCTTTCTGCAGACGCTGACTCAATGGCATTGAACTATGTTGACTATATGTTCAACGTTCAAGCAGGTTACGAGTCAATCGAGAACGGTGGTGAGTGGGTTACTAAGGAGTTGTATTTGACAGTGCCTTCCTTCTTGAAGGAGGCTAACAGCTTGGTTATGGGTTATGCTCGTGAGGCTGCTTCTGCTGATATCTCAGGTGAGCCTGCTTACATCGCTGAGTTGTCATTCCACTCAGCAGGTGAGTGCCCATTCTTCTCAGAGGACTTCTCTCCAAGAATGTCTAACGTATGGTCAAACGTTGGTAAGCTTAATGATGAGACATTCGAGTGGAAGGGTGGCAAGAAATTCGAGGTAGGAAAGAAGACTGTTCAATCAATTCGTATTTGGAACAAGCCTTGGGATAATTCTGAAATCCCTGCAACAGAGGCTGCTCACGCTGTTAACTTGGCTCAATCAATGTCATATTTTACAATCCTTGACATCGAACTTCCTGCAGGTGCTTCTGCAATCAATGTTCACTCATTGGTTAAGTCTGACGTAACAGACAAGAACCAAGCAGCATGGGATGCTTTGGCTGAGACTCCAGCAGAGAGACCAGTTTCTGTAGTTGCTATCTTCGACGACGGAACAGAGACTCCAGTATATCCAGAGGCTGTAAGAAAGTCACAATGGGAGTGGGTTCAGGCTTCAGTTGCTGTTCCTGCTGGTGCATCTAAGGTATCTCTTAAGTACATCTCTTCTGATTGTGAGGTTGCTCTTTTGGTTAACCAAGTTATGGTTTCTGAGGGTGCTATCGACTTGTCAACTTACTTCCCTAAGGCTGCTTCTGCAGACGTAGAGGATAACGTAGCTAACACAAGCGTTGCTCTTGCTAACGTATATGTTGCAGGTGACGAGGTAGTTGCTGAGGGTGCATCAGAGGTTGAGGTTATCAACTTGAACGCTGCAGTTGTTGCTTCTGCTAAGGGTGAGAAGGTAAACATCTCTAACCTTGAGCAAGGTATCTACGTTGTTCGCGTTAAGGCTAACGGCGTTGAGGCTGGTGCTGTTATCAAGAAGTAATCAATTAAAAAGATTATAAAATGGAAAGGGATGGCTTCGGTCATCCCTTTTTTTTTGCCTTGGCTTGGCCGGGGCACCCACAACCCGCCCTGCGCCTTGCCCGAAGCGATGCCCATTTTCGAATGACGGCAATGTGCGTGGGTTGGCGTGAATAATCCGTCATAAAATAGAATAGAGCCATTCTTTTTATTAAATTTGTCTAATCAAAATTAGAGGATATATATGAAAAGAGAATGGCAAACAATCAAGGAGTACCAAGATATCAAATTTGAATATTTTGAGGGTATTGCTAAGATTACAATCAATAGGGAGGAGGTTCGCAATGCGTTCCGTCCTCAGACCAACCGCGAGATGTTGGATGCAATGAACATCTGTCGTGAGACGCCGGAAATCGGTGTGGTAGTCTTGACCGGTGCAGGCGATAAGGCTTTCTGTGCAGGAGGTGACCAACGTGTGAAGAGCCGTGGCGGTTATATCGATGATGGTGGCGTTCCTCGTCTGAATGTATTGGATTTGCACAAGGCCATCCGTTCGTTGCCTAAACCTGTCATAGCGATGGTTAACGGTTATGCCATTGGTGGTGGACACGTCCTCCATTTGGTGTGCGATTTGACTATCGCCTCCGAGAATGCCATCTTTGGCCAATCGGGCCCTAAGGTGGGTAGTTTCGATGCAGGTTTCGGCTCTTCTTATTTGGCTCGCTGTGTGGGCCAGAAAAAGGCTCGTGAGATTTGGTTCCTTTGCCGTCAATATTCAGCGAAGGAGGCCGAAGAGATGGGTATGGTGAACAAAGTGGTTCCTTTCGACCAGTTGGAAGACGAAACGGTTGAATGGTGCGAGACCATTATGCAACGCAGCCCGATGGCAATCCGAATGATTAAGCGTGGTTTGAACGCAGAATTGGACGGACAGCACGGTTTGATGGAATTTGCCGGAGATGCCACCCTAATGTTCTATATGATGGATGAGGCGCAAGAGGGTAAGAACGCCTTCTTGGAAAAGCGCAAGCCTAATTTTAAGCAATTCCCTAAATTCCCTTGATCCGTATGTTGCATTGTTCTTTCACCCCATACGTTTTGGATTTCAAAACGCCAAGTTGGACTTCAAGAGGGGTCTTGACGCATAAGGAGACTTATATTGTTCGCATCATGGATGCGGATTCTCCGGATAAGGCGGGCTTGGGCGAGTGTGCCTTGTTCCGAGGCTTGAGTGCCGATGATGTGCCCGAATACGAGAAGGTTTTGGCCGACCTTTGCTGGAACATCAACGAATATAAGGATTGCTATCAGGAAAAGTTCAAGAAATATCCATCCATTGTCTTTGGGTTGGAAACAGCCTTTGCTGATTTGGCTAATGGATGCCGTATGCGTCCGTTCCCTTCCGACTTTACCCAAGGCAAGGGTGACATCAAGATTAATGGGTTGATTTGGGTTGGCCCTAAAGAGCAGATGATCGCTCAGGTACGTTCTAAGATAGAGGCTGGCTTCTCTTGCATAAAATTGAAAGTTGGTGCCCATGATTTCGACCAGGAGTTGGAGATGCTTCGTGCTATTCGTTCGGAGTTCTCTCGTTCGGATATCGAACTTCGTGTTGATGCCAATGGCGCTTTCCGAGTAGAGGACGCGCTGAAAAAGATGGAGGAACTCTCCAAGTTGGACCTTCATTCTATTGAGCAGCCTATCAAAGCGGGCAATTGGCAGGCCATGGCTGATTTGTGCAAAAACACGCCTCTCCCGATAGCCTTGGATGAAGAGCTGATCGGCCTTTTTGAGAAAGAGCAGAAGGTCAAGATGCTTGATGAAGTGAAACCTCAATACATTGTCTTGAAACCGAGTTTGCACGGCGCTTTTTCTGGCACGGATGATTGGATTTCGCTGGCTTCTGAACGTAATATCGGTTGGTGGATCACTTCCGCATTGGAGTCGAATATCGGGCTTAACGCAATAGCCCAATGGACGTACAAGAAAGGCGTGACGATGCCTCAAGGATTGGGTACGGGACAGTTGTACCTTAATAACTTGCCCTCTTTCTTGTGCTTGAGCGGCGATAAATTGTCTTATGACGTAAATAGAAAAATCACTTTTGAGTAAGTGATGATTCTAAAAAAATAAGGAAGGTCGGTTGCCTCAATTATTGAAGCAGCCGACCTCTTTTTTTTGTGCGGTTAGAAAGGACATCTGATGTACTCACAGATCGGAATCCAATGCTCATTGTCCATCTCTGGAATGCCTAATAAATGCGACACTCCGTGGGTCAAGATACAAAGTCCAGCAATCGCCAATACAATCCCTATCTTTTTTGTAGGGGTCTTCTTTAGAATAGAGTGCAAAATCTTTTTCATGTTTATTTACATTTTAATATTTATGATTTACTTCCATATCGTATGATTTGGGATGAGTTGATAACTCAGTCTTCGTGCATTACCCTCAAATGATAGATCATTCTTGACGCAAATATATCAGAGAATTAAATCATAGGAAAGATAAAAGCAGATCATTTGGGAAAGAAGCGACCGTATGTTCTGCATTCGGTAGTATTATACCAAACGTATGAACGAGGAAGTCCCAGACATTTCTTTTGATGGGGAGGCAGCCTTCTCTTCAAGGTTTCGTTTTATAGCGATGCCAACTCTCTTCCTTGTTCGCTAATTAGGTTTTCGTGGTTTTTCAGACGGTGTTTTTTGAACTTGGGATGGCTCCTCAGCGACCATATCCACTCCGGTGATGAGTATCGGTCTGTCCCTCTTCTCTGCAAGGCATGGGTGGGCGGGCATGGGTGGGCATAGGGCATGGGTGGGCGGGTATGGGCGGGCATAGGCGGGCATAGGGCATGGGTGTGCGGGCATGGGCGGACATAGGGCATGGGTGGGCGGGCACAAGGCACGGATGTGTATGGCGCGGGCGGGCACAAGGCACGGATGTGTATTGTGCGGGCGGGCACAAGGCACCGCCCCTACAGGCTAAAACTCTTTTCCCACGTTCTATCAGGTTCGGCAATTTCTACTGTCAGAAATAAACGGTTACGTCGTCTTGAACTCAGAAGTATATTTTTCTCTTTGTCCGTTATCCAAGTTCCTGGATTCTTCTCGATTAGAATGTTTCCCATTGAGTACAAACTCTTCAAATAATGACTTTTTACTGCCAAATTCGTTCCGTCGGAAGCAATGACAATCTCCAACTTGTCATTTCCTGTTATAAGGGATGGAAAATTGGTTGTCGAATCGACTTTGACCAAAGTTTTGTCGTTGATTTTCATATAAAGCTCAGCCTTCGGGAAGATTTCAATATTCGTCACCATCAGCGTATCTCCATTCTTGGAAGTAGTCGTCATGTTACATTTCCGTACGCTCATAGGGACTTCCAGATCAAAGGCGTTGACACGGGTGCTATTCAAATGCTTGACAACAGAGTAGTCCAAAATGTTGCAGTTGTCGCATTCAAAATAGCGGTCGCGTAAAGTGTTGGATGGGAGATTCAATCTCCGTTCATTCACTCGTTTGAAAAAATTTCCATTGAAGAACATTTTCGACTGGTGCATCGGGATATCCATATGAGCGGTATCGCCATTTATCCGATATGCGCGTAGCGTGAGCGTAACAATCTTCTTTTGCGTTTGCACTTCCTTTTCCACTTCCTCATTCACTACTTCATTATCAAAGGCTCTTCTTTGCGCATGGGCATCAAAGGCTAATAGTAAAAATGCAATAAGGAATAGTTTATATAGTTGCTTCATATTCATCAGTTTCAATAGGTGGTTATTATGACAAATATACGCAAAAATTTTATTTTTTAAGAAAGAGCAATTTTTCTTTTCCGTGATTTTGAAGAAGTTGTCGGACAGGTTAATGATATGAAAAAAGGGATGTTTTGATAGGGTTAAAGTTGTGTTTTTGAGTTTTAATTTCCTATTTTTACCAATAATTTTAATTTTTATTTCTCAGGGATTATGGGCGTTTTTGTTTTAGTCGCAGTGTTGCTTGTGGCGTTACTTTTGGGTTTGGTTCCTCATCTGCTATGGTTTTTTGCATGGCTATTAGGAAAGGCTTTTCATTATAGCGTTTCGTATGCACCGTTTGGGAAGTCGGCTGTTGCATTGATTTTATTGGCATGGGGGGTAATGGCTTATGGATATTATGTAGGAAGGTTCACGTTTGATGTGCAGCGGGTGACTTATACGCATCCCGAAATGCCGGCCGCTTTTGATGGCTATAAGGTGGTACATATTTCGGATTTACATCTTTCTACGTTCAATGACAGCCCTAAAACATTGCAGCGCATTGTAGATAGTATAAATGCCCAACAGCCCGATTTAATCTGCTTTACGGGCGACTTGATTTCTCTTGGCGTAGAGGAGGCTTTGCCTTATGCGGAAGTGTTGAGCAAGTTATCGGCTAAAGATGGAGTTCTTTCCGTTTTGGGTAACCATGATTTTATGATTTATTCTCGTAACTATAAGAGTGACGAGGAGCGGAAGGCGGCGACGGAACAATTGGTGGCGTTCCAACGTGAAAAGTTGGGGTGGAAAGTCCTTCGTAACGAATCGGTCGTACTGAAGCGGGGCGAGGACACTCTTTCGGTGCTTGGCGTAGATAATCATGCATGTAAAGCACAAGGCTATCATACGGTTTCATTGGGCGATTTGCCCAAGGCGATGGAAGGAACGAAAGGTTTTCGTGTTTTGCTTAGCCATGATCCCACGCATTGGAAGGCAGAGGTTTTGCCTACAACAGATATCCCTTTACAGTTGAGCGGGCATACACATTCGGCTCAGGTGCGTTTGTTTGGATGGACTCCAGCGTCGTGGACATTTGACGAAACGGCAGGTATGTATGAAAAGCAAGATGCTTCGGGCGTTCGTTCCCTCTACATCAATGTGGGGTTGGGTTGCACCATGCCGATGCGTATTGGGTGCAATGGGGAAATAACGGTTTTTACGTTTCGGATGTAGGGGCGGTGCCTTGTGCTCGCCCGCGTGCGGCGCCTTGTGCCCGCCCATGTGGGGCGGTCTTGTGCCTGCCCAGGGCACCCACAAGGGGCGCCCGTACAGAGCCGAGGCGATGCCCATTTTCGAATGGCGGCGGTTTGCGTGTACCTCGTGCCCGCCATGAACAAAGAAGGGGATGCAACATCAAGTCGCATCCCCTTTATTGTGAAGATAATCTTCCGTCTAATTAGTTGTTCTCTGGACGAAGTTTGCGAACTACGGCACCAGCGCGCCACATTTCGCTTTCACGAAGAGCAGTCAACTCCTTCTCCAATCCTGCACGGTAGTCAGGCTTAGAGTTAGCGTCGATAGAGATTTGAGCTTCGTTACCAGTGATAACTGAGTTGTAAAGTTTTTGCATAACTGGCTTGATAGCATCGTGGAAAGGACCCATCCAGTCCAAAGCACCACGTTGAGCCGTAGTAGAGCAGTTAGCGTACATCCAGTCCATACCGTTCTCACCGAACAATGGGCCGAGTGATTGAGTCAACTCCTCAACAGTCTCGTTGAATGCCTCTGAAGGAGAGTGGCCATTCTCACGAAGAACCTCGTATTGAGCCAAAAGCAAACCTTGGA
>JAKSLA010000042.1 GCA_024401455.1 Paludibacteraceae bacterium
CTTAATGGATATTTTCGTTTCCTTGCTTGCACATCTACAAATTTTCCTATAATTTTCCACTGATTATCGGTGAGATTTGTTGGGTAATTGTTCATTTTCTTTGTTTTTTGTCACTATAAAGATACGAAAAAAATCATCCGTTTATCAAATTGATAATCAATATTTTATCAAATGATTCGACTCGTTTTTTTGAGTCTTACATAAAAGATTTTAAACTAAATTTAAACAATTTCTTATTTTGCCACAGAAAATTCTTCGATTTGGCTCTTCTCCATATTCAGTTTCACCCATTTGGAATGTTCTTCTCTTTCGTCGAGGGAGAGACTGTCAAAAACAGCGGCGGTCTTTAACGAATAAGAAGAGTGGATAAACTCTTTGACTTTGTCGCGTCCATAAGTCTCCTCCATGTAGTAGAAGAAGTTTTCTCCTGCCCAGTATTGGGAATTTGTCTCGACAGGGAAATCGCGGTCAAGGGAGCAGTTTCTCTCTATGAAATGAATCTTGTCGGCCGAAAGAGCTTGCTCATATTTGCTGCGAGAACAGCAATAGTCTGCCACGCCTTCTATTTCCCAGTTGAAATATCCAATCTCTTTGGAATAGTCTAATGAAGTAAGGTAAACATAGTGGTTCATCTCGTGGAGTAGGACGCATGCGTAGTTGTTGTTTGCGGATGCACTCTTTTTGAATGTCTTTGGTGAGATGACTATGCCTATGGTTTCGCAACCGGCAAGGGTGACGGAGGTAATGGTCATACCGATGCTGCTAGTGGAGCAGGGACCTTCGAATAGTTTGCTGATTACCGCTTGGTATTCTCCGTCGCTGGTAGGCAAGTATATCGGGAGTTTTCGTCCATTTACATCTGCGGGATAAAAATACTTGCCCATTAATTCGGCCAAGGTATGAATGTTCTTGTTGGCGCATTTTAAGATGGCTTGGGCATTGCCTTGCCATTCGGCCTTTTTGTCGCGGTGATAATAGACGATGAAGTTTTCGTCCTCCTCGCATGACCAATTTTCTTCTGCCTTTTTTCCAAAATCGTTATCGTTGGACCAACTACGGCCTTCCCCGTCGATATCGATACGAATACCCGTTCCCTCGTTGTCTCCTGGAATATGGTTACGCAGGAAGTCGAGTGTTCCTTGTGGAATGACGGCATATTTCAAAGGCGGGCGGTCTTGTCCTGTCTTATATACATGACCTACGAAAAAGGCTGTGAGGCCGAATAGGATGGTGGTCAGCACCATCGTTGGAATTGCTCTTTTCATGTCTGTTATTATTCAAAAACCTCGTCTTCTCCGTCCTCTTCGGCAGAGACAAGTAATTCCACTTTAGTTTCAAAATCATCGATTCGCATGTCTGGAATGATGTGGCCAATTTGGAAGCCGTCGTTTGTCGTTTCGCAGTAGAGGAAAGTGCGATGATTGAATTCGATGGACGATAGGTTCCCTTGGATATCCTCTTTCGAATAGTAGCGTCCTATCCAACTGTTTTGACTAAATTCAATTCCGATGGCCGAATGTTGGTACTTCTCAGAAGAGAGTAGGAGTACGTTGTACCCCATATTGTGAAGTAGCATGGCGGCAAGTAACGACTTGCATCCGCTGTCTCCCTCTTGGTCGTAAAGCGTCTCGTCAGGGTAGCGCATGTAGTCAACGGCAAACTGGATGCTCTTGCTGTCCTTGCTCTGTACGAAGGCGATGTTGGGCTCTTGCACAAAATCGAGGGCGAACTGGAGCGTTTCCATCTCGTCGAGGTGGGCGATGCGGCTCTCGTGTTTGATGTAACTGGCAATGTAAAACGAGCGTTCCATCATCTCTTTGTTGCCGAGCATCTTTTTGATCATATAGTTGATGCTATCCTGTTTGTTCTTGTTCTTGCGTTGCATGAAATGAGGGTTTTCCTCACGTTCAATGTTCAAGTCGTCCAAGTTGAACCCTAAGGTGATGTTACCTGTTATATTTTTGTTCAAGTGCTTGTCCAAATGCCAAGAGAATGTCTTGGAAACGTTGCCCGACGGAGGCGTGAGTTGAGTGAACTCTTTAGGCTCGTTGTCTTCGTCAATGTCGTTGTGTTCTTCGTCATAGTTGGCAATGATGGTCCAAGGCTTAAGCGAACTCTTGTTCATCTTGTTTCTGCTGATGCCGAAGGAGATGGCGAAAATCAGAGGCAAGAAATCAAAGTCGTAATAGTTGAATGCAAAGTAGGTGCAGAGGACTGCCAATCCCGTGATGATGTAATCTGTCTTTCGATGACCGATGCTTTTGTTAAGCAGGTCAAGTTGAGGCTGAAAACTCTCGCCATTTTCTATTCCGTTGATTTTGATCTGTCGAATGATAGCCCATAGCCCGAAATAGCAGGCGCTCAAAATGATGACGGCTTGCCAATCGTTGCCGAGAAGTGGCTTGTTGAAGATGCAGGCATAAACGAAATAGAGGAGAAGGAACAAGATGCTATAGACGATGCTGGTGAACAATGCTGTGTCTCTCCAACCATAAGCAGGGTCTTTGTAAATGGTCGATTGTTCTTCTTTTGGGCCATAAAGTCGGTAGAAGAGCGCTGCTGTGCAGGCTTTCGCTTCGGTGGAGACGCATCGTTTGTCACGAATGCAGACGCCAGAGAGGTGTGCCTCGGCTACTCTTCTCCTGAAGGGGTCTTCGTCATTCGGGTTTGGTGCGCCGGAGAATGCCAATAGTTCGGAGTCGAGCCAAAAGCTGGTCCAATAGCGTTCGCCCCTTATTGTCGGATTGTTGGGAGACGAAGGCCTTGCCGTATAGCCGATGGCTTTGGGCTCTTGTCCGCGCGTATTTTGTTTATAGATGATACCTTTCTCATCGATGAATCCGCGAAGGCGGTATTCGTTTTGAGAGTCGTCGTCGAGTTCTCCGTCAAACATCCAGACTTCGGGACGCTCTTTTTCTCCCTCGTTTAATATTCGGGCCACAGGTTTATTGATGCCGTCGTGCGTTAGGTGCATTTCGGGGGCGTCTCCTGGTCGCTCGTAGTCCATATAGGCAACAGGAGTGAGGGCATTGCCGTTTTTGGCGATGCTTATCCACGTTTTCGGGCGGAAGCATTTCCTTGCCCAAAACGCAAAGATTACTCCTGCTGCGATGAGCAGAAACTGTATTTTGTCTATATCGTCAAACATTTCTTAATTTTTTGTGTTTAACTTTTCTCTGAATATGTCTCGTTTGTCGAGCCATTCGCTGAGTTGTGTTCCATCGAAGAGTTTCATCCATTCGGTTGACTTGTCGTCCTTGCACATCGCCCAAAGGATGAGGGAAGATGTGGCGTTGATGTAAGATACTCTTTCCCTCTCGTCCTCGTTTGTCATTTCTTCCTTCCTTACGATTCGGTCTCGTACCTCCAAGTCGAAATCTTCAGCAGGGAGGATTCTATTGAGCGAGATGTTGTCGAACGTGCGCCAGCGTGTGATGAAGATGAACTTTTCGAAGAGTTCCTTATGCTCGTCAAACTGATACTGAACGCTATGATTAGGAAAGAAGTTGTCGAACAATGGGTGAAGATGGTGCGAGTTGGCTTTTACGTCAGACGTCTCTGTATCTGCCGAACTCGTAAGTTCCCCATTGGTGGCTGCTTGGTAAAGGAGCGGGAAGAGGATCTTCTCGTCATTTTCCTTGCGGGCAAAAGCGCACACTTTCTCTCCGATGGTAGGGTGTTGGCGAGGAATGATGTCTTTGCTCATTCTTTCTTCCAATTGGCTGTGGAATACTCGTTTGCACTCCATCCATTTGTTCTCTTTCTCTTTCGCTTTTTCTTCGTTGGAGATGAAGACGTAGTGTCCCAACTCTTCGTCGAATCTTCTTTCGTGGTATTCGTCCACTTTGATGTCGTCGAACAGACGCATTATAGTCTCTTTGTACGAGTGGATTAATTGGAAATGATCGTCTTTTTCCAACTCGTTGATGAAAGTCGGTGCGAAGTTCACCTGTATCTTGCCGCACTCGTCCTCTGATTCGGGAATCATCTGTAGGCCGTTGAACGTGCCGTTGATGAGAGGTTGGTTGAAGAGGGTCTTGGGCAAAGGCAAGTGTTTGTAGATGCCGTCGGTATCCTTCTTCTGAAGATCTTTCTGGATTTGGTCACATCGTTTCGCATATTCGTCTACGAGGTCCATCAGGTGGTCATAGAAGAAGTTCATCTCCGATTGGATTCTGTTGGCTATGCGGGCATAGGCATCGTGCAAGTAGTAGGCGGTTAGTTTACGTTCCTTCGTCTTGCATTTGTAGTGGTGAATGAACATTTCAGCGAATTGCCAAACCAAAGGAAGGAAGAAGAGTATTTCCGACCAGTAGTTGGCGTTCCCCTTGACGTCGCCTATGTTGATGAATTGGCTGGCGAATGTTAAGATGGGCATGACACCCAGTACGAGAACGATACCCAAAAGGAAAGCCCTTCCGATACGGCTGAGGAATGTTGCCTCTTGCTTAAGGCGGTTCATCAAATCGGTTACGGCCGACAACTTCATCTCCTCACAAAGGTCGGAGTTGGAGCGGCTGTTGAGGTCTATTTTGTACTTTTCGTGATACTCTTCAAAATAGTCCTTGAGTCTTTTAGGGACATGAGATTCGAAAAGGTGCTGCCATATTTCTTGCTCAATGCGGTTCTGTACCTCGCCCTTCTTCAGTCCAAGTTTTGTCTTGAATGATTTCAGGTTTTCCTTGATGCGATAGATGACACCCGTATGAGCGTTGCTGCTGGCGATCTGTTTTTCCAAAGCGACAGGCATGCTTTGCTCTGTGAAAATCTTTTGTAGTTTGCGGCGTTCCGCACTGATTTTCTCCAATTCGGCTTCCGACTCCTTGTTGATGACTTCCAAAATCTTTAGCCGGAGGTTGGCCGGATAGTATTTCAGATAGTTGTTGTAGTAGTGACGTCTGAGGTTCTTTTTGTAGAAGTCTGCTACTGGGTGAGGATTCGGATCCGGCAATTTGGCTTTGGAAAGGTCGAATGTGACACTTTGGAAATTTCGGATTATCTTTTCGACGTCGATTTTACTGTAGTCGAAGAAATCCTCGGTATCCACTTGTTCTATGTCGCCCGGTTCCTTCATTGTGGTTATCAGTTTGTTGATGACGTTTATCTTGTCCATCTTGTCCTGAATCTCCACATCGAAGAAGCAAGAGGCTACTCCTAAAGAGAAATAGAAGTGGTCGTCTGAACTACTGCCGCTGATGAGCGGGTGTACGTTGTCGCAGGCGAAATAGAGGTGGGCGAGGCATTGGAACAGAAATTCTGCCTGTTGCTTCGGGTTGAGGATAGGATAGAAGTTTTCAGTCCTATTCTGCACATTTTGGTAGATGAACATGCGGTCATATCCTCGGATGGAGGAGATGTTGTGTTGCACCTCGATCTCTTTTAGAGTTAGTAGGATAGCCTCGCGAGATTTTACCGCCATGCTGTTTACGTCGGATGGAATGTAGAGTGTGCCGACGATGGACATTCCTTGGTGGATATGGTTAGGCATAATCCTACCTTTCTCCTTCTGTAGCATGACGGCTATGGAAGGGAAGATCAAGTTGGTGAATGGCTCCGTAGCATCGCCTAAGACACATACGTTCAACGTCATAGACGTGTTGGCACGGCTATGGCGGAGTATCTTTATGAAGTCTTGACCATCTTTCACCAATGTTTCTTGGATATCGTAAATGAAGTCGGACATCAGTTGAATGTTGTCTTTTATATCTTCATAATCAATGTCCAATTGGGTATAGTACCACATTTTAGGCTTAGCGATTTTCTCGTCAATGCTTTCAATGTTGAAGAAATCGGTCAGTTGATCTTGCGTAAGGACACCATCAAGCTGGCCGAGAAGGCTCTGGAAGTGAGCCTTTCGGTCAGTTTTTTTTGTAATATCTATGATCCAAAGAGGAAGCATGTTATCTTTTGTTATTTCCCGATGAATTTATACACCAAATCGTAATCGTTTCTGATGATGTTGAAGAAGATGTTGTAGAGGCGTTTGTCTCCCTCGGTAGGAGCTTGTTGCTTCAATGTGCTCAACTTCTTCAAGAGGCTCTTGTGTTTCTCCACGTAGTTGGACTTCAAGATCTTCTCACCATCGTAAACAATAGCGCTTCCGCTCTTGTCGAGTACTGGTTGGTTGTTCTCGTCGAGAGCCGTCTTGTGTTGACGGAGGATGGCTTGCATAATGTTGTTGAGCGTTTCCCCGTAACGGTGGTTGTAGTATAGTTCGAAGAATTTATCGAAGCGCTCGCTGAAACTTACGCCGCTGATTTCATCAAACATTGTACGGCCGTTGTCTATCTTGCGTAGGCAAAGCGCACCGTTGTGGATGGAGAATGCCTCTGGGCGAGCCACGTCGAACGACGAGTTTTGAGTCTCTTCTGCCGTAAGGAACATTGAAGTCTCGAATGCCTCCGGATCGTATTCGTCCTTGTAGAATAGAGGTTTCAACTCCTCTTCGAATTCCTTCAATAGCAACATCTTGGCGAATGTCTTGTGTTGTGGCAAAATTTCGTCAGGAAGGTTTTCAAGGGTGATGTCGCCCAAGAATTGAGCGAAGTCGTGGTGGAAGTGGTACTTCTCACGGAACGATGCTTTCTTGTAAACCATCTCGATGTTGTCGTATATGCGGTAGTCGCGGAAGGCGAGACCATATTTTGATTTGAGTACGAGGGCCGAATTGACGTCAGGGCCAGCCACGAAGCGGTGGCGTGTATTGCCTTCCTCGTAACCCAACATCTCTTGTGCAAGATCTTTGTCTGGTGCTACAAATACCAAATGCTCCTCCTTCTTTGTCACCTCAATACGGTTGGTGTTATAGTTGAAGAAGAGGGCAGGGCTGAGGCTTCTGCGAACGTCGTCCTTTTGCTCGTTTGGAAGGTCGCGGAAGAAGTGAGATACCTTCTTGTTGAACCAGTTTTCTTGAATGGTCGTGTTCTCGCGAGTGGTGCGGTCCAACACTTTTTGTGCGAGGGTGATGAAGTCTTCGATGATGCTTTCAGGCTTCTTCTCGTCCAACTTAGGGTTGGCGAAGAAACGGCAGTCTTCAACAATCTCGTCCTTCTTTTTCTTGTCTTTAGAAACCAACTTCTCGGTGATGATGTATTGTCCGGCAAGAAGTTCTTCGCGGATTTTCTCATTCTGACTTTCGTAGATGCCTTCGACAAGAAGTTTGGTGATGGACGCTCTGTCCGGCGTCTCTTGAAGGTCTTCGTCTGCCTTGATGATGTTGCGGTAACATCTGCTGAAGAAGTTGTTTGGCTTCCATCCGTTGCCGTTGCAAATCTCTTTAAGCATAGGGAGATAGACGGTGGTCACATCCAAAGCCGTATTGCCGAATTCGGTTGCCAATCGGTCGTAGTAGCGGACAGCCGCCTCGTTCATCTCAGATGCTTTGTCTTTGATGATGAGCAAATTGCTCTTTAACTTTGCAATTTCGTCTGTCTTTTCGTTGTTGCAGAAGTCGCCCAATAGGTTGTGTGCCCAAATCTCGATTTCAAGGTCGATGAGCGATGTGATGTAGCCTTCGATTTCGTTGCGGTACTTTTGAATGTCAGAGTTGTTGGAGCCTATCGTACGCTCGGTGAGGGTAATCTCTTCAGCATCCTTTTGTAGTTTGTGGCACTCGTCCAATTTCTCTTGGAGGGCATCTTTCCTGCTTTGTAGAATTTGCTCGTGTCGGTCGAAGTTCTCCTTTGCATAGGCACGAATCATGTCAACAGCATTGATGGCATAGACAAGACCATGTTCCTTAATCCAAGTTTCCGTTTGTTTCCACATGCCGGAAACAATGCGTTGCTTGTATTCTGATCTTTTTTCTGGCATTCGGCTTGCAGAGCGGATGGATCCGAGAACGCCCTCTACATTGCTTTCCAAGTTCTCCCACTTGGCATCGGAAGGAAGTTTCTCTATCTTGTCGAAATTGCTTGGATTCAAAGTATCTTCGATGATGTAGTCTCCCTTGGAAGCCAACTCCTTGGCAAAAGTGCCGGAAACTCTTGGGTTTAACTCGCGGAAGAACTTTTGGTAGAGGTCAATTACTTGCGATTCAGGAATTTGATTCTCTTTGTCCTCCGCATTGATGAGCCATGATCTTAGTATGTCGCGCTCGAAACGGGTGCGGAAATACCTTGAAAATTGGTCAGTTGGCTTGTGAAGTTGAACGTAACCCATTGGCACGAGGAAGTCCTCGTGGTTGCGCTCCATGATATCGTTCATATAGTTGTCGATGTCCGAACGGAATGTCTGGCCGCCTGCGCCTTCGTGCAGGATGTAGAGCATTTCGGCTGTGTTGCGGTACATGACGCGTGTGCTGCCCAATGAAGTGCCCTTGTCCGTTTGGATGTCGATAGGGATCAAGTAGTAGAATGGGCAGTATTTACGTTTGCTGTCGACGAGGTTGTAGTCGTTCAAGAACGCCATTCTGTGCATTACGGTGTTCTGTTTAGGACTGAGGCTCATCTCTTTACTGGCTTGAATTTCATTGAATACGGCGAATGCGTTCAATGCATACTTCTCTTCTGTAGCGTTGCAGTCAATATAGACCTTCGGCATATACATGGTGAGGATAAGCTGAGGGTCGCCGCTGCCTACGATTTGCTTGTGCATTTGGTTGACATGGTAAAGCACGTCGTTGATGATACCACTACCAGTACCACCGTTGGAACTTCCTACCACCCAATAGAAGATGGTGCAACTTTCGCCTCCAAGGTTCTTAACGTCGTTAAGCGCAGAGATGCAGGCTTGGAGTTTTGTTTGGAAGTCGGTCAATGAGTGGGCAAAAGCAATTCTGGATTTGATACGGAAAGCACCTGCACCGAAACTCAATGGTTGGTCAGGAATCTTTACGGCCAATTCCGGAGAGCAAGCCTCCAAGATACGTTTGTTGATGAGTGTCTCTTGGTCTTGGGTTGCCTCATAGTAGATGGCTTGAGGGTTGGCTTGGCCCAAATTCACCAAGTCTGATTGAGGATTGATGAACGGAATGCGGCCGTCCTCAAAACTCTTGCGGTTATTATTGTTCGCTTGGTCAATGTCGCGTTGGTCCGTATCCAAGAAGAGGAAACGGTAGGTTTCGTTCATTGCCTCGTAGCGAGATTTTGTTGCTGTGTGTGTAGGGTAGCGGTTTGCGTACACCTTCTCTTTTATTTGGGAAACGGTTTGGCATCCAGAACCACCCAATCCGATAAAAATATGTTTTTCGTTTGCCATATTTATGATGTTTTTTTTGTTGTTCTAAATTAAGAGGCGAGTTTGACGGTTACAGAGTGAGATGGTTCATCATCGCTCTTTTTTGCTTTGCATTTGACATTGAACGAAGTGTTCGTGTCGTAGTCCAATCGCCCGCAAGTCTCGTTACGGCCGTTGCTTACGTATCCGCAAGTGCACGACCAAGTGAAGTAAGGTTGTTTGAAAAGGAGGAACGGTGAAGGTTTTACCTTTTCTATTGAGATGCGCCATTCGGCATCGTCCACATGAATGTTTCCGCCTTTGCCAATAGAAGTCATTGTTATACCGTCGATTTTCTTTCGAAGCACTTCGTCACCGTACGGGTCTCTGACGAAAATGTTGGCTTTCAGTTTGGTGCTGACATTTCTTCTCCAAGCACGGAATGTCAAGTAAATGTAAATTAGGATAAGAAGAAGAATTAAGGCCGTCAACCAGAAAGGCATGAAGAAGGTAAACACCCATCTATCCACAGGATGCTTCGTGCCGGTCAATGGTTTAGTGATGCCCAATTTCGTCAATTCAGTATCGAAAGTTGTAGGAAGAGAAACGCCCAAATCAATGCTGTCGCGGATGTGGGAGAATCCCCATTTGTGGTTCTTAATTTGTCCCAATTCCAGAAGTTGCTCTCTGTCTCGCGTGTTGCCGTAGTTGGCGGTGTCGTTGAGGAAGTAAAAGCCCTCAGCCGAGAGTTTTGTAGAGTCAATTTTCATTATGGAGTAAAGTCTGCTTGGTGTCCAATTGATTTCAGCCGTAGTCTTTCCGTCGATGTTCGTCTCGGTGAGCATTGAAATCTCTCCTGCTTTGTTCTCTTCGGAGACGATGGCGCGGAGTTTGACGACCAGGATGTCGCGGCGCAAGGTTTCGAACCATTGTTCGATCATGGCTTTTGAATTGCCTGCCGATGCCACTTCCAGACCGTTTTCACATTTGTTGTAAACTTGGTTTTTTAATTGAGGAAGGCAGTAGCCGGGAAGTGATTGGTTGTCTTTGTTTCCTTCTGTAAGTTCCAAAGCGATGTTTCTGACGTAACAGTCTTGTGTGGCTGCCATGAAATTGGACTGCATCTGTTCCAATTCGCTTGGCGTGAGCAACCGGAAGTTGGATGAGCCGGTCGTCGGAATGTTGTTTTGGAAGTCTGTGATGGTTATGCCGATGTTTACCTTGTATTCGCTGTTGGTTATGAATGCGTTCGAAATGGCATTAGTGGCCTTGAATATATTCGTGTGGTCTCTGAATTCTTTTTCGTAGTTGGAATTCTTATAGAGAGTCTTCATGCTGGTGCAGAGGTCAGCCTTGATATTGGAAGTGATGATGCCTGAAAAACCTAACAATGAACTTTTTACTTCCGTTCCGAAAGGAATGACCGTAACCTTGTCGCCCTCTGGCAATGCTTGGATGAAGCGCTGCAAGCAGGGCACAACTATATCGTCAAATTTATCCATAGAGCCTGAAACATCGATGCAGAAGACATAATGGGCATGGCATTTGCCAATGTCTTCACGAAAAATGTTGGTCAGTTCAGGGAATGTGTTTTCTATGTATTCCAAAGAATTTCCCGCTGAAAGGTTTGCTATTGTTGCACAAATAAGCAGCAATGCCGTAAATAAGAGTTTCTTCATGAACTATATTTCTTGTTGACTATGCAATGTTAAAAAAAATAAATGAGACGACCAAGTTTCTATGGATGATATATTAAAGAAAAAATTGCGGCGGATAGGGAGAAAAGTGTGATTGGATATATCGTGCTGGCGTAAAAACTAATCTTTGATTTTATTTTTCGCTTTTTAGAAGAAAAAAATTACAAATTATCTTTCAATATGAATAAAATCCCTATTTTTGAAAAAGAATCTATATGACGAGATTAACGGATAAAAAATCACTATATAGAGAATTTAATTAATTAAGGTTTATGCAATACGGATATTTCGACGACGAACACAAAGAGTACGTCGTAACCAACCCGGCTACTCCGAAGTCATGGAGTAACTATTTGGGTGATACTCGTTATGGAGCTATCATCACTAATAATGCAGGCGGTTATTCATTCTTCCGCTCATCAGTACAAGGATGTTTCCTAAGAATCAAGTTCAACACCGTTCCGTTGGATCAACCGGGTCGTTACATTTATTTGCACGACTGCGAGAGCAAGGACTTCTGGTCTGGTTCTTGGCAACCAGTAGGCAAGCCGCTCGACCAATACAAGAGCGAGTGTCGCCACGGTTCAGCTTATACGAAGATCTCTTCTGAGTATAGCGACATCAAGACGGAAACTCTTTATTTCGTTCCTAAGGGACAAGAGTTCGAGGTATGGCACGTGAAGGTGACTAACCAAGGAAACAAGTCTCGTAAACTTCGTGCGTTCACTTATGCAGAGTTCGCTTCTAACTGGAACATGAACGATGATAGCAACAACTTGCAATATACTCAGTATATCGTTAAGACCTCTTACAAGAACGGTTTCATCGATCATGGTAACAACCTTTATATGCCAGAGGAGCCAGAGAACTTCCAAAACAAGGATCAGGCTCGTCACTCTTTCATCGGAGTTGTAGGTCAAAAGGTTACGGGTTATGATAGCGACCGTGATAAGTTCATCGGTGCATACCACACTTATGCAAATCCATTGTCAGTTGTTAATGGTCAATGTGGAAACACAGTGACTGAGGGAGACAACGGTTGTGGTACACTTCAAGTTGACTTGGAGTTGGCTGCTGGCGAGACAAAGGAATTCACGGTTGTATTAGGTATCGGTAAGGCTTGGGTAGAGGGTAAGAAGGCTGCTAAGATGGTGGCTACTCCTGCTAAGGTAAAGGCTGAGTTCGACAAGGTAGTTAACTACTGGCACGGACGTATCGAAGGTCTTTCTGCAAATACTCCTGATGCTGCATTCAACAGCATGATCAATATGTGGAACCCATTCAACAACTTGATCACTTACGCATGGAGCCGTGCGGCTTCTTTGATCTACCGTGGTGAGCGTGATGGTATGGGTTACCGTGATACTATCCAAGATATGTTGGGTGTGATCCACAACATTCCTGAAGAGGTGGTTGAGCGTCTTGAGTTGATGTTGACCGGACAAAACTCTAACGGTGGTGCAATGCCAGTGGTTAAGCCATTCGCACACAATCCAGGACATGAGGCTCCAACACCAGAGGGCGACTTCCGTTCTGACGACTGTATGTGGTTGTTCAACACCGTTCCAACTTATGTTAAGGAGTTGGGTAACATGGATTACTACAACAAGGTATTGCCTTACTCAGATAAGGGCGAGGGTACTGTACTCGACCACTTGAAACGCGCTATCCAATTCAACTTGGACCGTCGTGGTAAGAACAACTTGCCTTGCGGTTTGAAGGCAGACTGGAACGACTGCTTGGTATTGGGCGCTAAGGGTGAGACCGTATTCGTAGCAATGCAATTGCGCTACGCTTTGACCGTCTACATCGACATCTGCACCCGCCTCAACAAGGCAGACGAGGTGAAGTGGGCTGAGGGTCATTTGGCTCAATTGACCAAGGACATCGACAAGGCAGCTTGGGATGGCGAGTGGTACGTCCGCGCAATCAAGGAGGATGGTTACATCTTCGGTACAAAGAACGATCCAAACAACGAGGGTACCATCTGGTTGAACCCTAACTCATGGTCAGTTATCTCTGGTCAAGCTACCGGCGAGCGCGCCGAGACTGTGATGAACAGCATCGAGAAGCGTTTGGCTATCAAATACGGTTTGGTTCTCTGCGATCCTCCTTACGAGAAGACTGAGGCCTCTGTAATCAAGGCTCCTTTGTTCATCAAGGGTATGAAGGAGAATGCGGCAGTATTCCAACACACACAAGGTTGGGGAATCATGGCGGATTGTATCTTAGGTCACGGTAAGCGTGCCTTCAAGAACTACAAGAACTACTTGCCAGCAGCCTACAACGAGCGCGCTGAGGTTCGCCAAATCGAGCCTTACGTATATGCACAAACCACTTGCTCTACCTACAACATGCGCGCAGGCCAAAGCCGTTGCCCATGGTTGAGTGGAACAGCATCTTGGGCATACTTCACAGCCGCTCAATACATCTTGGGTATCCGTCCTGACTACGATGGATTGTTGATCGATCCATGTATCCCAGGTTGGAAGGGCTTCACCGCTACCCGTCGCTTCCGTGGCAAGACTGTCAACATCACCGTTAAGAACCCTAAGAAGGTAGAGAAGGGTGTTGTTTCAGTTACTTTGAACGGCAAGGCCATCGAGGGCAACGTAGTTCCATTCAGCAAGATGAAGAATGTGAACGAGGTGGTCGTTACAATGGGGTAATGATAATTATGAGTTAAGAGTTAAGAATTAAGAAACTCTTGATTTTATAGATAGAGAGAGCAAGGGGCTTGGGCTTCTTGCTCTTTTTTGTTTCTATGTCCAATTGTCGATTCGCTCATCTTTTTGTAGTCAAACGCTGGTAATTCGCTCATCTTTTTGTAGTCAAACGCTGATAATTCGCTCATCTTTTTGTGAAATTATTATATATTTGCATTATAAAATACTGGTACTTATGTATATAAGAAGAAAGATTGATAAGTTCTTAGAGGAATGGAAAAATTCGTCTGATAGAATGCCCTTGATAGTCAAAGGTGCAAGGCAAATTGGTAAAACGGAATCCATCCTTCACTTTGCCCACGCCAACTACAAAAATGTAGTTTACATCAATTTTATAACCGATGTTAAATTCAGAAAGATAGTGGAAGATGGGTATAGTGCTGACGATGTGATAAAGAATATTTCGAGGCTAAGAGGGGATGCTCACTTCGAGGAAGGTAACACGTTGATATTTTTTGACGAGATCCAGGACTTCCCTGATATATGTACGTCATTGAAATTTTTCAAGATAGATGGCAGGTTTGATGTTATCTGTAGTGGTTCCTTATTAGGTATTAATTATCGAACGATAGAGAGTAATAGTGTAGGATATAAGATAGACTATGAAATGTATTCTCTTGACTTTGAAGAGTTCCTTTGGGCAAAATCTGTGGATGACGGGCAAATAAATGACATGTTACGGCACATATTAGAAAGTAAACCGTTTTCTACCGTAGAAATGTCTTTCTTTAAGGATCTTTTCTTTGATTATTGTTTGCTTGGCGGAATGCCCAAACTGGTGGTGAGTTATCTTCAGAAAAACACATTTGAGAATATACTGTTTTTGCAACGGCAATTACTAATTGATTATCAAGAAGATATTAGAAAGTATGTAGAAGGAATGGACCAGACTCGAATATTGAATGTCTTTAAACATATACCGGTCCAGTTGGCAAAGGAAAATAAGAAATTTCAAATTTCCAAAGTCGCTTCGGGTGCCAGATTTAAGGATTACAGGGGGTGTATAGAATGGATTCAAGACTCCGGCATCGTAAATGTATGTTATTGCATGTCGTTTCCAGAGTTGCCTTTAAAAGGTAACTATGAAGAGACAAAATACAAACTCTATTTTGGCGATACGGGTTTGCTTATCGCAAGTTTGGACGATGAAGCCCAAGATGATATGCGCACAAATAAAAATCTTGGCGTATATAAGGGGGCTCTTTTTGAAAATATTATTGCGGAAGCATTATATAAACAAGGCTATCCTTTATTCTATTATAAGCGAGAGGATTCTACGTTGGAAGAAGATTTTTTTGTGCGTACTAAAAAGTCTTTAGTGCCAGTGGAGGTGAAAGCCACCAATGGCAGATCCAAATCTCTTGTTACGCTTATAAATAGTGAGCATTATCCTGATATTTGCCGTGGGATAAAACTATGCAATGCAAACATTGGGTTTGAAAATAACATACATACAATTCCCTATTTTTGCGCCTTTCTAATTAAACGATGGCTGAGGGAGGTGGAGTGGTAAAGATTTGTCCCTGTATCCAATCATCAATTCGCTCATCTTTTTGTAACGAAGTATATAAATTAGTCAAAACTGCATACTCTATCGTGCAAATATCGTTAAAAACTGCATGGTCTATCGTGCAATTTTCCGCAAATATTGCATACTCTATCGTGCAATTATGTTTTTTTTGTAGAAAATTATACGTTATGAATAATCTGATTGAGACATATAAATTACTGATTGATAGAGTAAACATTGATTTTGTACATTATCTACATGACAAAATCAACTGGAATAATAGGTTGATAGCCATCTTAGGAGCTAAAGACGACATAGAGTACACCAGCATGAAAGAGATCCCTCTTTGGATGTTCGGATTCCTTTATTGATGGTTTTTTCGATGAGGTTATACAACTTAAAATATTGATTTTATCAGTTATAACCGGCAAATGACTATGTATGAGTTAAGATGATCATTATCTTTGCAACATAAATGTTTAAGTTATGAGTCTTAAAAACGATATTAAAGAATTAATAGACAATCAGGTTATAGATCAGGCGACTGCGGATAGGATAGCCTCCTATTATCTGAGTAAAAAGAGGTCGATCAATGTCACTGCCATCATTAGTGCGGTGGCGGCCATCTTAGTGGGCACGGGCGTGATCTCCATTGTGGCCTACAACTGGGATGATCTTCCTAATTTCGTGCGTACCCTTATTGGTATTATCCCATGGGCTGCGTCATCGTTTGGCTGTTATTACACGCTGAGAAACAAACCTGACCAGAAGAGTTGGAACGAGGCTATGGCCATTCTTCAACTGGCAGGTTTCTCCGCCACATTTGCCATTGTCAACCAGATTTATCAGGTGCAGTTGGACGGTGAGGCTTTTGCTTGTATCTGTGTACTGGTGTCATTGCCGTTTGTCTTTCTAATGCGTTCGGCTTGCTTGTCGGCTATCCTCATCTCGATGGTTTGTCTGATTGGTTTTGACTGCCGGGACATCTTTTCAAAGATAACCATGTATGTCGTTTTGGTGGCAGATGTTGCCTTCCTTTATGATTATTACTACCGTAAGTCGGAGGGGTTCTTGTGCAGCTTGCGTGTGGTAGGATTGCCCGTGTTTTGGGTATCCTTTTTCTTCCTTATCATAGGTAGGGATCTTGGAATGCGCGTATGGAACAATTTGTTCCCTTGTCTCTTTTTGATTTTTGCATCGGTTTCGTATGTGATGTATGAATGGATTGGTCAAAGCGACCGGATAAAGAGCAGAGGAACCATTTTGAAGTATCTTTTCTATTTGGTATTCTTCCCGAGTCTCCTCTATTTTTCGCATGAAGGAGTGAAAGATTATTACGATGCAAAGGATTTCATACTGCCAATTATCGCTGCACTTCCGATTTTTGTCTCAGTAGGGCTAAAACTGTCGAAAAGTAAGGTGCCGCAATGGCAGACGTGGATAGGTCTGGCGTTTGCCGTTATTGCCGTTATCTGTGGAGAGCATAACTATGCTACAGCTCTCTTCGCCTTGGCTGCCATCGCCTACTGTCTTTATATGAGTTGTCAGGATTACGACCTCTTGAAAATGAACGTCAGTATATTGTCGTTGTTTGGATGGGCATTTGTCGTGTTGGGCAACTATAATCTTCCCTTCTACCTATACGGACTGATTCTGATCCTTTTAGGTGTTGCGTTGATTTTAATGAATAAATATATTATCGAAAAAAAGAGAAGCAATGGAGTTACAGAAAATCGATAAAAAATGGTGGTTCTTCGGGGCTGCCCTCTTGCTACAGTTTGTCGTTCTATTCTTATGGGTGGTAAAATCCAATGATACGATTCAGCAAGGAACCGTTTATAAATTCCGACTGATGGGCTACGACCCGCACGATCCTTTTCGTGGCGAGTATCTGCGTATTCGCTTCAAAGACAACACGGTGGACATGCCATCCGATAGACTGCCTTCGTCAATGCAGGGAAATATGTATGTTAGTTTCTACGAAGATGAAGAGGGCTTTGCCAAGCCACGTGATTTATCGGAATACAGTTCCGAGGAGAGATTAAGGGTGAAGGTGATCACTGGTTATGGCTCGGGGTTGGATAGTACACTTACAACGCTATGTATCAGTTATCCGTTCGATTATTTTTGGATGAACCAGGAGGATTGTCCTAAAGCGGAACATATAATCAACCAAGCCTTGAATGACGGACTAAATGTCTGTGCGTTGGTCTCCATCAAGGATGGCGAAGGAGTCCTTATGGATATCGAGGTAGATGGCATCGATATCAAGACGATGCTAAGGGAAAATTATGGGGATTAAGTCCCTCCCGTTTAGACGTCCCCATGGGGCGTCATATCTTATAATCACCATTATTAATCATCACCAAGACATTCCTAATTCAACATTCCGCCACTTTCCACTCCACAATATTCCTCTCTTCTGTACTGAAATTGGCACCAATCTTCACAACTGGCTTGTCTTTGGACGAAACCTTTTGGGCATACTTCTTCATGTCAATCTGCGACAATGCTTCGTCTGCCGACTTGTCTCGTTTGCATTCGATCACATAGACGCGAGTGTTTGTCTCAAAGAAGATGTCGATACGTCCACCTAACCGTGGAAGTTCCACTGCGGTTTTGAATCCTGAGAATCTTATCATCAGGTAAATCATGTTGCGGAAGTTTGCCTCTATCTGTTTTACCTCGTTGCTCTCAAACGGGATCTGCCCTATTATCAACTGGATCTGAGACATGAATCCTTCAACATCGTCTGATAATATTTGCCTTTTGAGCCTAATCAAGTCAGCGTCGTATTCATCCATGCCCTTCGACATATAGTCAACCAACAGATATTTGACAAATCCATCGGCCACCTCCTCATTTGGAAATCCCAAAACATACGAGTCTGTAGAAAAGTCGTAACTTTTAATAGTAAGATATCCACTTTGATAGAGTGCAGCTATCATATTCTCTTCTCCGTTTCCAAACGACGCTATTGTTTCAGAGGTTGCCTCTATTCCACTGCCGAATTTTGACAAATCATAAGATCTGCGTTTTAGCATCGAGGTCAAGTAAGTAGGAGTGCCAGTGGCAAACCAATAATTATACAACTGTCTGTCAGACAATGAATTTAGTAGACTGAAAGGATTATAGACATCAACGATTTTCTCGCTGAAATGATAGCCGTCATACTTCTCTTTCAGCATAGCATACATCTGTTCCTTAGTGACATCTTTTTCGTCAGCGAACGCCTGTACCTCATCATCGAAATATGAGTGTAACTCTTCCTCCGATATGCCACAGATGGTATTGTATTTATTGTTGTTTGAAATGTCTTTCGGATTATTCGCCGCGCTGAAAATGCCAAGTTTGCCGTAGCGAGTGACACCAGTAAGAAATGCAAAGCGGATATGTTGGTCGGCCCTTTTCATTATGCCATAAAGGCTTTGAAGTATGGCTCTGTTCTGATCCTGCACATCTTGCATTCCAATAGAGTCTGTCAATGGTTTGTCATATTCATCTATTAGGATTACAGCTTTCTTTCCTGTCTTTTCGCATGCTCGGATTACCAGATTTTCGAATCGAGTACCAATACGTTTCTCTCTCTCATCTTTTCCATACAGGACCTCCCATTTCTCAAAATGAGAAATTATTTTCTCCTCCAAATATGATGGATTGCTATAAAAATCCCCTGTAAAATCAATATGAAACACCGGATATTCCACCCAATCCTTTTCGAGTTTCTCCATGGCGAGACCTTTAAAAAGGTCCTTTTTCCCTTGGAAATAAGCCTCAAAAGTAGTGGTAAGCAGACTCTTTCCGAAGCGACGTGGGCGGCTGAGGAAATAGTATTTCCCCTCATCCACAAGTTTATACACAAGTTCTGTCTTGTCAATATACTGGTACCCACCTGTGATTATTTCTTCAAAAGTCTGTATTCCAATTGGGTATTTCATACTAATGCTTTTAGATTAATCAACGTCGCAAAGATAGCGAAAAAGTTTCTGGTTTCAAGGGGAAAAGGGGAGTGTGCCAAAATTAATAAGGTTGCGCTGCATGCTCTTTTTTTGAATTGAAAATTAAGCGTTTGGTTCGGGTTGGATAAAAGGGCCTTTTTTTTTGATGGAATTCTGAATGCATTCCAGACTCTGTTGTTTTGAGAATTTTGTCGTCAATATGTTAGGGACTATTGCTTCTTTCCGGAGAAAACATGCATATAAGTCGAACGAACATTCGACAATCAACTGACACTCTTTTGATTACAAATCATCGAACTCACGTTAATGTATTCCCTTCCCCCTTACTTCTTTATAAACTTTATCTCCTCCTTTTGGTTAGGGCTGACAGCGATGTAAACTTTGCCGTTTTGAAGTTCGCTTGCTTTGATCTGCCGTCCCTCCAAATCGAAAAATTGGGCATCCTTCATGTCGTTGATGTCATTGTAATTGGCAAGGTCTTCTATGCTGGACGGTTTGTATTTCTCGAATTTTATCCAGTCGATGTTTATGTAACTTCCGTTGATTACTATTTTCAATACGTGTAGCCCCTTGGAAATTTCGGCTATGGTGATAGGCACCTCTTTATAAACCGACCAGTTGTCGCCAGTCTGTGCAATGACGTATTCGCCTGTTATCTCTTCATCGTCAATGAAAAGGTGGAAGCCATCAACCTTTCCTCCGTTGGAAATCTTGGCTGTTACGTTGTAGCGGTTGCTCTCTTTTACATCGACCGTATATTCCAACCATTCTCCATATTCGGTGTAGCCAAGGGCATAGCCATCGTCAGACCTCACTATGTCAACGCAGTCGTCACGGTATTCGTTGCCTCTGTTTTCGTAGTCGTTGTCATGGTAGGAGAATCCTTCTCCTGCCTCGTCGTAGTTTTCGGCTTCGACAATTCCGGGTATGGTCGCCATCTCATTCATGAACGGCCGTTGCGGAACATCCACCGCATTGAGGGTGATTCTGTAAGCGTAGAGTTCGCTCTCTATTTTCACAGGAATGGTCAATCCGTTTTCATCTGGTGTCATCTCTTTTTCCGACACCAACTCAGTGGATGCCACGGGCGTATCTTTGCTTTTCCATCTGACGCGCTCAATCTTCACGGCTAATTTGCCTTGGAGACAGTGGGGCATTCGGGGAAGCACTACATCGGCATTGCCGACATAGTTGCCGCCTATAATGATGCTCGCACTGTTCCTCTTCCTGTCAACGGAAGCAAAGCCATCCAATCCGTCGCTATAGTCGTCTGGTGGAGTGACTTTGGCCATGTAACCGATCATGTCGCCATACCATTTGTAGAGCCACCAACCACCACCACGTTCGTTCTTTTCGGTGAGAAGGCTGCCCAAACGTCCTGGCAATCCTGTAAACCACCAAGAGATGGTGGCACTCTCTACGTTGTTCCTTTCAAACTTGGAGATGAAAGGCACGCAATAGCCGGGGCATCCTTCCAAATATCTTTTGTCTTCGTCGCAACTGGCGCTATATTCGTTGATGCATAGTGGCATTTCCGGAATCTCCAATTCGTGCACTAAGTTGCGGTAGTCTTCGGCAGCCCCGACAAAAGGTGCCGAACCCCATTGGTGCCAACAGACCAAGTCGGGAAGACATTTGTTTGCCTTGCAGAATGTCAGGAATTTCTTAAAACGGTCTCTGCTGTAGAAAGAGGTGGCAGGACCTACAATCTTTATGGTCTTATTGTACTTTCGGATAAGGTCATAGGTAGGCTTCCAAAGCACTTCGCAGAAGTCGCCATTTTCATCCCTCCATGTTTCGTTGGGCTCGTTCCAAATCACATAACTGTGGATGTTGTTCAGCCCCGACTTCTGATGTCTCTTGAGGACGTTTTCCACGGCTTCCAACCATTTCTTTTGCCCCGGCCATTGGTAAGGCCAATAGGGTAGGAGGTCGGCAAGAGAGAGTTGGACCTTTCCTGTTGTCCCGAGTAGCCTTTCTGCCACGATAAATCCATCTCCGAAATTGTGTTGGTTGCCATCCTTCCCTTCTGGCGGAAGACAGAACATATAGGGCTTTAGGGGAGCCACTAAACCGTTTATGTCGGTTGGGAGCGTTTCGGTTATTCCATACAATGATCCGGACGCACAGTGAGTGACAGGGCGGATGCTGTCGGTCAAGTCAACTTCCAGTGTTTGAGCAGCACGACCGTTAGGAGAAAATAGTCCTAACAATAGCGGAATGCTTAATATGAATCGTTTAAAAAAAATAGTCATAATAATACCATAGAATAGCAACAAGCAAATATAGGCTTTAAAACTTGTTTTTTTTGCTATGGTAAACATTTTTTTATCAGATTAAATGGTGGATAGTCGAATTTTCCGGGGAAAAGTGACGTTGTGATGCGTCTCACCCCAACGTCACTCATAGTTCTATCGTTTGTTGATGAATTTTATTCCCGTCGGATTTTCAGGGAAAGTGGCAATATAAACCCCATTCTCCTTCAAATCGATTTTTTCTACTTGATTGCCTTGCAAATCAAAGAATTTAGCATCTTGCAAAGAAGGAATGTCGCCGAGTTTGTAAATGTTTTTTAGACCAGTGTGGTTGGTGCTTTCGAAGTTCAACCAATCGATGTTCACATAACTGCCTACGATTTGTAGTTTAAGCGTGTGTTCCCCTTTCTCCAAAATGGCGTTGCCGATGCTGATCTCCTCATAGACCTTCCAATCTTCTCCTGTTTTAGGGATTGTGTATTCTTTGGTGATCTCCTTGTTGTCGATAAACAATTGGAAACCATCCAATTCGCCGCCGTTAGAGACGTTGGCTGTGATTTCGTATTCGTCGCTCTCCTCCACGTTGACGGTGTATTCCACCCACTCACCCTTTTCTGTGTAGCCGAGGGCGTAGCCTCCGTCGGCGGTCACGATGTCAACTCCGTCGTTACGGTATTCTCCTCCTTTGTTTTCCTCGTCGTTGTCGTAAAAGGAGAAACCTTGGCCTGCCTCGTCGTAGTTCTCTGCTTCTATTTTGCCCGGAATCGTTGCGATGATGTTCTTATAGGGCGTTTGCGGAACGTCAACGGGCGTCATGTAGATGCGGTAGGCATAGAGTTCGCTCTCTATTTTGACGGGAACGGTTAGCGTTGTTCCGTTGACGGTCATCACGGTCTCCGAGATGAGGTCGGTGCCGGCTACAGGCTTGTCTTTGTTCTCCCAAGTGACGCGCTCGATCTTTACCTTTACCTTCCCGCCCAAGAAATCAGGGAATTTCTCGAAAACGACATTTACGTCGCCTTTGGAGTTGCCTCCCAATACAAGGCTGGCGCAGTTGTGCTTCTTATCTACAGCGGCAAAACCATCTACGTGGTCGCTCTTGTCGTTTGGCGGTGTAACCATTGCCATGTAACCATCCATGTCGCCGTACCATTTGTAGAGGTACCAGCCGCCACCTTTTTGGTTGTTTGAGGTAAGGATGCTTCCCAAACGGCCTGGTAGTGGAACGAACCACCAAGAGATGGTGGCACTCTCTACGTTGTTACGCTCGAACTTGGCGATGAAGGGAACGGAATAGCCGGGACATCCTTCGTATTTTTGCTTGTCTGATCCAGATCCGGCGCAATACTCGTTGATACAGAAAGGGCGGTCGGAAATGCCCAATTCTTTCATGAGGGCGCGCACTTGCTCCACGGCGCCTATGAACCCTTCGCTACCCCATTGGTGCCAACAGATCAAGTCGGGCAAGCAGTTGTTTTCTTTACAGAATTTGAGGAAGTTCCTCATTCGGTCGTTGTTGTAGTAGGCAATGCAAGGGCCTACGATTTTTGTCGTAGGGTCTATCTTGCGGATAAGTTCGTAAGTCGGCTTCCAAACGGTGGTGTTGAGGTCTCCGTTGTTGTTGTTCCATGTGCCGTCTGGCTCGTTCCAGATAACGTAACTGTCTATGTTGTCGTATCCGCCGTTTACCTTCTTGTTGAGGTAACCTTCTACGGATTTCAACCAAGACTGTTGGCCGGGCCATTTGTAAGGCCAGTTGGGGAGTAGGTCGGGGAAGGTGATTTGCACTTTTGCCGTCGTCCCCTTTAGTCTCTCTGCCACGATGAATCCGTCACCGAATGGGTGCTGGTTATAACTCTGTCCTTCGGGCGGAAGGCAGAACATATTACATTTTAATGGCTTTACCATTTCGTCTATATTGGCGGGAAGTGTCTCTGTTATGCCATATAGAGAGCCCGAGGCGCAATGCGTCACAGGGCGAATGCTGTCTGAAAGGTTTACTTTTAATGTCTCTGCTGCGAAGGTGTTAGACAATGAGGCTAAGCCGAACACTGCAAGAGCGGATGTTAGTTTTTTTAGTCGATTCATGATTTTCCTCATTTTTGTTTGATGCAAAAATAGGTCGCTCTGTTTTTGTGGTATGTGAATAATATGTCTATGAATGTGATTTTTGTTTCATGTGTTCAAAAAATCCATTGCTTTGAACGTTTTTTTATAGATGAAAGGGTGTTTTTCTGTTTGATGGTAGGGAAACAGAAGTCCCAAGCGCGCGAAGTGATGATTGTTATCCATTCTTCTATTATTGTAACAAATTTCATTTTGGATGGCAGATGAGGTGTCGAATTGTCTGAAAAAATCGTTTTTTCTATAACATTGGTTAAATTTTGCCGATAAAAAATCCGATTTCCTTCCTCTTTTGCGATGGCAGTCTGGAGAGTTTTATATCTTTGCGAAATAAATGAGTTTTAATGATATGGACGCTAAGATTGGATTTGATAACGATAAGTATATAAGTATGCAATCGTCGCATATTGCCGAGAGGATCGAAAAGTTCGGCAATAAGCTTTATCTTGAAATTGGAGGTAAGTTGTTCGACGACTACCACGCTTCCCGCGTGTTGCCAGGTTTCCAACCCGATTCGAAACTTCAGATGTTGTTGAAGTTGAAGGATAAGATTGAAATCGTCATTGCTATCAATGCGGAGGACATCGAAGCCAACAAGATCCGTGCAGACTATGGCATTTCGTATGACGAGGATGTGCTTAGACTTATTGATGCGTTCAGTAGCGTGGGGCTCTTCGTGGGCAGTGTTTGTTTGACCATGTACAGCAAGCAACCTTCTGCGCTTCTTTTTGAGAAAAGATTGAAGGCTATCGGCGTGAAGGTTTTCCATCACTATCGTATCGAGGGTTATCCTAACAATGTGGAGTTGATCGTTTCTGACAATGGATATGGCAAGAACGAATATATCGCGACAGAGCGTCCGTTGGTGGTCGTTACGGCGCCTGGCCCTGGTAGCGGTAAGTTGGCGGTTTGTTTGTCTCAACTTTATCATGAGCACAAGCGCGGAATCGATGCCGGTTATGCGAAGTTCGAGACGTTCCCTATTTGGAACATTCCGTTGAAGCACCCAGTAAACCTTGCCTACGAGGCGGCTACGTCCGACTTGAACGATGTGAACATCATCGACTCCTTCCATTTGGAGGCATACGGCGAGACGACGGTCAACTATAACCGTGATGTGGAGGCCTTCTCGGTGCTTAGCGCCACTTTTGAAATGATATATGGTGAAAGTCCTTATAAGAGCCCTACCGATATGGGTGTGAATATGGCGGGTAACTGTATCATTGACGACGAGATCTGTAAGGAGGCTTCCAAGCAAGAGATTATCAGACGTTATTTCAAGTGCCTTTGCGACAAAAAGCGTTACGGCGAAAGTTCAGATAATATAGAGAAGTTGGAGTCGTTGATGCACCAGGCGCACGTCAAGGTGAGCGACTATCGGGTTGTTGAGGCTGCTCGTGCCAAGGCAGAAAAGACGGAGGGAAGACCTGCCGCTGCTATCGAGTTGCCAGACGGAACAATCGTGACGGGTAAGACGAGCGACAAACTGGGTCCGTTGGCAGCCGCCCTTTTGAATGCTTTGAAGGCATTGGGCAACATCGACCAGTCGTTCAATTTGGTTTCTCGCCTTGCTATCGAGCCTATTCAAAAGCTCAAGACGGAGTATTTGGGAAGCACAAATCCACGTCTCCACACCGACGAGATTTTGATCGCCCTCTCATCGTCTGCCGCCCACAACGAATTGGCAGAGCGCGCGATGCAACAATTGCCTAAGTTGAAGGGTGCAATGGCTCACTCCACGGTTTTGGTTTCGTCGGTCGATGAGCAGACGTTGAAGAGATTGGGCATTTCGCTCTCTTCCGACCCTAAGTTTGAGTCCGACCGTAGTTATCATAAGCATTGATAGGTTATTGCCTTTCACGATAAATCTTAAAGATACACCAAGAGGCGTTGCCCACCGGCAGCGTCTCTTTTCCTTTTCCCTCCCTATCCCACACCAATGTGATAGGAAAGAAGGCGGAGAAAAGAGGAGAATCACATCTATAATTGCAGACGATTGCCTTGCCGATTTGCGTAATCATAGGAAAAGTGTTGTTTTGTATTGCCTTCCTTATAGGAAAAGTGTATTTTTGTACTATTAATTTTATGGGAAAAGTGTATTTTTTGTATGCTTAATTTATAGGAAAAGTGTATTGAGTAATGCTTAAGCGTAAGATTTATAATAGAATAGAGGAGTATCTAAAGGCTCCTTCGGACAAGATGCTTTTAGTGGATGGCGCACGTCAGATAGGCAAGTCGTTTATCATACGTCATATCGGTAAACAACTTTATCCAAATTACATAGAAATAAATATGGAGGAGGATAAGCAGGGAGAACGTGTTTTTGCCAATGCCAAGACCACCCAAGACTTTTATCTGGCATTAAGTGCAGTGGCTGGCGATAAGATGAAGGACAGGGCGACTACACTTGTATTTATAGATGAGATACAAGCCTACGACCATCTGCTGACATTGGTGAAATTCCTAATGGACGAGGGTAAATTCACATATATTGCCAGTGGTTCGCAATTGGGCATAACGCTTAAAAAGACTCAATCTATTCCAGGTGGAAGTTATGAACGCGTTCGCATGTTCCCTATTGACTTTGAGGAGTTTCTTTGGGCAAATGGAGTGGGCGAACTGGTGATAGATGCCATGCGTGAGGCTTTTGAGAAAGGGGAGACGCTAAACGAAGGACTTCACAATCGTATCATGAACCTCTTGCGCAAATATCTGCTTGTGGGAGGATTGCCAGATGCTGTCAATACTTTTGTCGAGGAGCAGAACATAATGTCAATACGTCAAATACATAGCGACATACACGACCTTTATCTTAATGATGCTGCTAAGTATGAGATAGAAACAAACAAGAAACTGAAGATACAACGTATCTATAAAATGGTTCCTTCGCTCATGGAGAACAAGAAAAAGCGCATTGTGGCTAAGGATATTGAGGATAAGAAAGGCAAGCGCATAGCCGACTACGAAGATGAGTTTGAGTATCTTGTGGCATCTGGTGTCACATTAGAGTGCAAGGCTATCAGCCAGCCTACCTATCCGTTGAACCAGAACGAAGGCAAAAGCCTGCTGAAACTATATATGAACGATGTGGGCATGCTGACGGCACAACTCTATCGTAATAACATCAAAGCTATCATGGACGATGAATGCAGCATTAACCTTGGTGCTGTATATGAATCTTTTGTGGCTCAAGAATTGACAGCCCATGGCAATGGTTGTTACTATTACGATAACAAGAAGAATGGTGAGGTTGATTATCTCATTGACGATCCTGCCCACCTCTCCACTATGCCGATCAAGGTTAAGTCTGGCAAGGACTACACCGTGCATAGTGCCTTGAATAAATTCCTTGAGATAAAAGACTATAATATAAACAAGGCTTACGTTGTGAGTAACGAATATCGTATATTCACAGACGGTGCGGTCACCTACATGCCCATCTATAATGTCATGTTTTTGCAACCAGAAGACGGTGTGATTGGTGAGTGGTAGTGTGCGTCCCTTCCCCTAAAAGCGAGAAACTACACCGTGCACTACCATTCCTTCTCCAGAAAAAATGCGAAACTGCAATAGTTTGACTTCCATTTTGTTATCCCAAAAAAAGTCCGTACTTTTGCCCGAAATCAGTGTTAACGACTAATGAAAATTTATAATTTTATAAATTGTTATAAATCAGTTGATTATATAATAGGGGAGGGTAAAATAACTTCCGCCTATATTCGTGTATATCAATATATAAGCCTTTCGTAGGTGTCTTCGGACTTCTGCGAAAGGCTTTTTGTTTTTAGCATAATATATCATTCAAATAAATATTTAAATCATGAAAAAGATAATTCTATTATTTTTCTCGCTTTTGCGAACATTAGGCGTAGGAGTACACTCTTACTTGGCCTCGATGTGTATGGCGTTGGCTCTCTTGTCGCCGATGACCAATGCTTTTGCTGAGGAAGTTACATGTAGCCACACCTTCGCAGCCAACGACCCGCACCGGACCCTCTGCACCACTTGCAAACACACTTTCTTCCGCTATGAATCAAAGACTAATAAGGAGGTGGCACCCAATAAACCAGAAAACCTCAAGGGCGCAGATGGCCAAAGCCTTGGTTTCACTAACACCTTTGCCGACGGCCATGGCGTGATGGAGTTTGAGGGCCCTTTGGTTACCATAGGGCTGCAAGCCTTCTTCAGAGGCACGGGCTTCACTGGGGAGCTCATCATCCCGAACTCAGTCACGAGCATAGGGGAGGGAGCTTTCGCTGGTTGCAGCTTCAATGGTAATCTCGTCATCCCCGACTCAGTCACGAGCATAGGGGATGCTGCCTTCAATAATTGCCGCGGCTTCACAGGCTCTCTCGTCATCCCGAACTCAGTCACGAGCATAGGGGAGGATGCCTTCAGTGTTTGCCGCGGCTTCACAGGTTCTCTCACCATCGGAAACTCAGTCACGAGCATAGGGGATTATGCCTTCTATGGTTGCGAAGGCTTCACAGGCTCTCTCGTCATTCCTGACTCAGTCACGAGCATAGGGGATTATGCCTTC
>JAKSLA010000043.1 GCA_024401455.1 Paludibacteraceae bacterium
AAATGGTCAACAATGGAACGTGGATGATAACGATAACCTCAAGAACGCCCCTATGATAGCGTGCGTTTCTCAAACAGAGACTCAGACGGAGATATATTATATCGAAAGGGCTCCAGAGAGTATCTCTACAGGCATCTACATCATCAACGAAAACGGACTCAACAAAATCCGTATGAATGATTGGTATGTTAAACAATAATCCTTCGATTAGATAAAATGAAAAAAATTATTTTTTTGCTTTTCGCCTTGATTGGCATCGCTAACGCTTCTGCGGCTATTTACAAAAGCGTGGACGAAATCCAAATGGTCTATTTAGAGGACAGTACACGCTATGTGTGCGACCCAGACCATCTGCTATCTCCCGATTCCATAGCACAAATGGACGCTATGATCAGATTCTTGGAGGACAGCACGTCTATCCAAATCGTTGTCGTAGCAGTAGAAAAGCTTGCAAGCGAAGATTGTTACCAGTTCGCCCTTGATTTGGGTAAAAAACACGGCATCGGCCAGAAAAAGACCAGCAATGGTATGGTCATCCTACTTTCCACTCAAGACCGTTGCATTCAATTCGCAACAGGTAGCGGTTTGGAAGGATACTTGCCCGACGCCATTTGCGACCGTATCCAAAGACGCTACATGGACGACGCATTTAGGGAAGGTGATTGGAACAGAGGTTTGACAGCCGGCGTCCGTGCCGTATGCGGCTATCTCGATGGTTCCATGAAACCAGAAATCGACAACGACGAAGAAGGTGGCCTTTGGAAAATTATTGCCGGATTCTTCGGATTGATTGGCTTGGGTGCATGGTGGGCCAATAGAAAGGCTAAGACTTGCCCTAAGTGCAAGGCTATAAAATTGGTATTCAAAGAGACCCGATTATTGTCAGAGACGGACACTTACAAACGTGTCGAGTCCATTTTTGTATGTTCGGCCTGCGGACACATCGTATCCCGACCTCAAACCATCAGTAAATTGTCGGACCGATCTCGTCGAAGAGTTGGCACATTCAGCAGTGGCAGCGACTCAAGCGAGAGAGATCCAGGCGGACACTTCGGCGGTGGACACTTCGGTGGTGGTGGTTCAGGCCATCGCTTCTAAGAAAAAGAAAACAATTTTTACTAACCTAATAAAAACAAAAAGGAAATGAACAAAACAACATTATTGGTTCTTGGTGGTATCGCTGCCATCGTTATGTGGGCAATCAGTGTTTACAATGGTCTCGTAACAAAAGACGAGGGCGTAAAAACAAGTTGGGCAAACGTCGAGACACAATACCAACGTCGTATGGACTTGATCCCTGGTTTGGTTAACATCGTTAAGGGTTACGCATCCCACGAGAAGGAGACATTCGAGGCCGTTGTTAATGCAAGAGCTGCTGCTACTCAAATCAAACTCGACATGGACGATTTGAGCGAAGAGAACTTGGCTAAGTTGCAGGCTGCACAAAACACTTTGAGCGGTGCTCTCGGTCGTTTGATGGCTATCACAGAGAACTATCCAGAGTTGAAGGCTAACGAGCAATTCAAGGAATTGCAAGCTCAATTGGAAGGCACAGAGAACAGAATCGCTGAGTCTCGCCGCGTTTACAACGAAACTGCTAAGGAGTACAACACAGAAATCCGCGTATTCCCAGGTTCTATCGTTGCTAACATCTTCGGCTTTAGAGAGCACGGCTACTTCAAGTCTGACGAGCAAGCAAGCAAGGCTCCTACAATTCAATTCTAATAATAGATTGACTTAATCATAAAAAAGGCAAAACGGACTATTCGTTTTGCCTTTTTTTCTACTACTAACCGCCGTCACAAGATTCTTCTCCTGACGTGAGCCACAAAGGCTGAAAGTAAAATAGCACAATTGAAAAAACAACGGTGAATCAATAGAGTTACCTAATTACAAACAACAGGCAAAAATTGGATGGAAGAGTGCAAAACTTTAATTAAACAAATACACCTGAGACAATCAGGAATGCAAGCACCAAGTGTATAATTCCATTTATTTATTGTTTTATGACCCATACCACGAATTATGTTAGAAAAACATTAGTATATAAATATAAAAATGCGTATGACATTAGATGAAATTAAGGAAGCAAAAGCAGCTCAAGGTAAAGCAGATAGTCTTTTTAGACATAGATGTTTTCAGGTGAAAAATTGGGAAACATATTTAGAAAACATTTGTAAAGAAATAGCTCTAAAATATTTCCAAATAGATACCAATACGTTTTTGGTGTATATAGCAGATTATGCATATGACAGTCTTATGTTCGAGGACTCATATAAAAACGAAATTGAGAATTATTTTTGTGAAAAAAGCAAAGATTTTACAAATTTAGAATCCATCGAGTTCTATGGAATTAATCATATAGTTTTTAATAAAAAATGATAAAAGGAGTTAGCAGATAAAACAATAACAAATCCTAAAGAAATTGAGGATTAAAAAAACAAGTTAAGAGAGGCGGAGATCCTGCACGTTTTTTCACACAAATCTTTGCGCTTTTAAGAGAATATGCGTATTTTAGCGCCATAATTTTACAGCCATAAAATTTACAGCCATAAAATTCCATGAAGAAATTCCATGATAGAGAACGCGAGATGTCCCAACTTAAGGAACTACAGCGTCAAGCATTCAACGATTATTCCCGATTTGCTGTGCTTACAGGCAGAAGGCGTGTGGGGAAGACTAGTCTTGTGTACAAATTGATGAGCGAGACGCAAGAAGATGCGCCAGGTCTCTATTTTTTCATCGGCAGAAAGACAGAAACCATTCTGGTTAAAACTTTCGTGCAAGAGGCTCGCGAAAAACTTAATGAGTTTATCCCTGATGGAATGAGTACGTTCCGTGAACTTTTCCAAATGATTCTTGAAATTGGCAAACGCAAAAGGTTCACTCTCTTCATTGATGAGTTTCAGGAATTTGACAACATAAATCCTGGCATATTCAGCGACATTCAAGAATTGTGGGACGCATACAAAAAACAGACTAACATCTGCATGATTGTGTCGGGTTCCATATTCCGCATGATGGAAAAAATCTTCAAGGATGAAGAGCAACCGCTGTTCGGTAGAGATGACTGCACAATTAAACTGAGGCCTTTTAGCACAGAGACGATAAAGGAAATCCTTGCCGACCACAAACCCGACTTCACATCAGAAGACCTTCTGGCACTTTGGACAATTACAGGTGGTGTGGCTCGTTATATAGAGTTACTAATGAACAACGGTTGTACGGATGTCAAGAAAATGATTCATTACGTTTGTTCAAGCGGAGACAGCTACTTCGTAGATGAAGGCAAAAAGATTCTAATCCAAGAGTTCGGCAAACAGTATGGCACCTATTTCAGCATTCTTGACCAGATAGCACATGGAGACGTCACACAAAGTGAAATTGAAGGTGCGTTAGGCATGAAGAACCTGGGTGGACAAATGAAGATTCTTGAAGAGAAATACGGCATCATCAAAAAAAAGCGTCCAATCGGAGCGAAGGAGGGCAGCCAGACTGTGCGTTATGAAATACAAGACAACTTCTTCCGCTTCTGGTTCCGTTACATACACAGATACTCTGCACTCATTGAGTTGCAGAACATGCCTGCATTGGAGAACATCATAACAAACGACTACACAACTTTCTCAGGCATAGCACTGGAACGCTGGTTCCGTCAAAAGTTGATGGAAAGTTGCCGATACAAACAGATTGGCGGGTGGTGGCATCCTAACGGAGTGAACTCAAAAGGTAATAGGGATGACTTTGAGATTGACATTGTGGCCGAAACATTAGAAGGCGATGTTGAAGCATACGAGGTGAAGCGCAATCCTCAAAACTACTCTCCTACCCGTCTTGACGAGAAAATAACAGAAATGAAGCGACGCATATTCCGTGGCAAGGATATATCCAAGATAGGCTTGTCCATGGAGGACATGTAAATAGGAAAAACTCATTTAGACTATAATCAAGAAATGGATTCCACTTGGAGTCCATACTTTGTTATAAAAAAACGCAGAAGCCACCCGACTTCTGCGTTTTCTATTTTAAGCCCCGAAAGCCAAATTATTTCTGATGAACGTGTACATCCATTTGAGGGAACGGAATATGAAGACCTTGCTTTGCAAATGTCTTGTAAATCTTCTCATTCATTGAGAAGAATACGTCCCAATAATCAGCAGATGAGACCCATGCACGCACTACCAAATCAACAGAACTTGAATTCAACGCATTCAATGCGATGAACGGTGCTGGATCACGCAAAACACGCTTGTCCTCTGCCAACAAACCTTCAATAACGGATTTAGCCTTATCGTAATCGTCGCCATAAGCCATGCTGAAGACCCAATCTACACGACGAGTCTCCTCCTTTGAGTAGTTTGTCACGATACCTGTTGACAAGCCACCGTTAGGAACGACAATCACTTTGTTGTCCAACGTATTAAAAATAGTATTGAAGATTTGAATTTCCTTAATCGTTCCAATAACGCCTTGAGCCTCAACAAAATCGCCCACCTTGAAAGGCTTGAACAAAAGGATCATCACACCACCAGCAAAGTTTTGCAAAGTTCCGCTCAATGCCATACCGATAGCAACACCGGCAGAAGCAAAGAGAGCAACGAACGACGACGTCTCAATTCCTAAAACACCGATAACGGTTACAATCAAGAAGAATGTAAGGACGACATTCACCAAACTCTTCAAGAAAGAGGCCAAAGAAACTTCTACTTCGCGCTTTACCAACATCTTTGCAAAGACGTTCTTCAAACGATTGATAATCCATCGACCCACAACAAAGATAACTACGGCGAGGAGGATACGAGTACCCAAACTCATCAACATATCAACGCCCTTCTCCCAAGCAAAACTGAGCAACGCCGTGTAGTCAGCATTTGCGATCACCTCCGGATTCGTGACATTCGCTACGATCGAATCAACCGCAGTACTGTCAAGACTCACAGACTCTACTACTTTTTCTTCCATAAATCTATTTTCTATTTTTAGTTAATACGTAACAAAGTTAACCCTATTTTTTTGCATTTCGAAACAAAAAACAGCCACGAAGCATTTTAATGTCATTTGTCATAAAGAGAGAGGCTCCGCTTAATCATGTCCAAGGAACAGCCCTAAAAAAAAGAAGATGCTGACAGTTTCCTATCAGCATCTAATTTTTCCTGCAAAAAAAGATTGCAAACATTTGCAGGAAATGTCTGACAACAGTCAGACTGCCTTTGAGTTATTATAACATCACAGGCTAAGGTTCTATGCAAAGATAAGGATTATCGCTTATTTTGGAAAGATTTTTTAGGAATTTAATGTTTCTAAAAATCGAAATCACAAGCCGAAAGCAATGTTTAGATTATTTAACTATAATGCAAAGTTTTATCAAAACAGGCTATATTTCAAGAATATGACAAAAAGTAGCCGCCCCACAAAACAAATCATAACTAAACACGGCCCATTTCATACAATTTACAACCCATCGCCTTCGTATTTGACAGTCGCCCCAGAAAAAAAAGCCGAAAAAATGTTGCAGGATTATGTTTTATAACATAATTTTGCAGCATCAAAATAAAGAAACAAGATTACTAACAATTAATAATTAATAAGATGGCTCTTTTGAATTTGATCATCATCACTCTCTGCAAAAAGTACGCTCCTAAGTTCTAATTGAACTCCTTCACTTTTTGAGTTTTTAAGGTTGATTGCGCATCCGATATTCCCATATCGAATGCGTTGTTTTTTTTATAAAAACCTCATCCTTTGCATTCCCCGCCACAAGCAGAAACTATTTTTCAAAAAAAACGCCCTACCATGAAATCCGGCAAGGCGGTCTATAAAGTTATCAAGTCTTATTCACCCTTGGGAAAATGCATTTCCCAAAGCAGCCATGCAATTACATTTCCGGGCACTATCACATTGCCTTTGCAATTAGTTCCATCAATTAGGGTTCCGCCTTCATTGATTTTCTTTAGATTTTTGGAGAACCTGACAGATTCCAAAATATGTTTTTTCAGGAAAAACGACAAATCATCCCACTTTCTTTTCAAAAGATAGGAATCTTGATGTACATTTGTAAACATTTAGGTACGAAACATAAAAATACTATATAATGAAGAAAAGAGTTCTATTCATAGACAGAGACGGAACACTTATCGTAGAACCTCCTGTAACTTTCCAAGTGGACACGTTGGACCAGTTGGAGTATTTGCCAGGCGTTATCCGCAATTTGCATTTCATCCGTAAAAATTTGGACTTTGAGTTGGCCATCGTCACCAACCAAGACGGATTGGGCACGCCAGCCAATCCGCAGGACAACTTCGACCGCATTCAAGGCAAAATGCTACAGACATTCGCCAACGAGGGCGTGACGTTTGACAACATCTTCATCGACCCCTCCTACCCAGAGGACAACCTTCCGACCCGCAAACCTGGAACGGCTATGTTGACAGGCTACATGAACGGAGATTATGACATGGACGCTTCGTTCGTCATCGGCGACCGCTTAACGGATGTCCAATTGGCCAAAAACTTAGGATGCCGCGCCATCTATATCTGCGACCCTGCCGAAGCAGAAAAACAATTGGCAGAAAAAGGACTTCAAGAGACTTGTGCCCTTGCCACCCAAAGTTGGGACGCCATTACAGAGTTCCTCTTCGCAGGCGAACGCATCGGCACCGTTCAACGCACGACGAAAGAGACCGACATCTATATCCGTATCAATTTGGACGGAACTGGCAAATGCGACATCTCTTCCGGCTTGGGATTCTTTGACCACATGTTGGAACAAATCGGCAAACATTCAGGTTGCGACTTGACCATCAAAGTAAACGGCGACCTCAACGTGGACGAGCATCACACCATCGAAGATACTGCCATCGCATTAGGAGAAGCCCTTCTCCAAGCCCTCGGCAACAAACGCGGCATAGAGCGATACGGCTACTGCCTTCCTATGGACGAATGCCTCTGCTCCGTGGCTCTTGACTTCGGTGGCCGTCCTTGGCTCGTATGGGACGCAGAATTCAAACGCGAATATGTGGGAGATATGCCAACCGAGATGTTCCTCCACTTCTTCAAATCACTCAGCGACTCCGCCAAAATGAACCTCAACATCAAAGCAGAAGGTGCCAACGAACACCACAAAATCGAGGGCATTTTCAAGGCATTGGCCCGCTCCATCAAGATGGCCATCAAGAGAGACATATATAAATATGAGTTGCCGAGCACAAAAGGCACTTTGTAATCAACACATCGGTCTATAAACGGAGATTCGACAAATCACTGAAGACCTCCATTAAAAACAAGTTTTTAGGAAAAGAGATGAATCAAGACATAAACCCTACCGTTTCTCAGATGACCTCCTTCATCGTTATGGACGTTTTGGAGAAAGCGGTAGAAATGCAGAAGCAAGGCATAGACATCATACATATGGAAGTGGGCGAACCGGACTTCGACCCTTCCGATTGCGTACTTGAAGCCGCACGACAAGCCTATGCGGACAACAAGACACACTACACCCATTCATTGGGCGACTTGGCATTGAGAGAAGAGATTTCCAGATTCTACAAGAGAGAGTACGGCGTTGACGTCGAGCCCGACCGTATCGTTGTAACGTCTGGTTCATCACCGGCCATCCTTATGGCATTGATGGTGCTTTGCGAAGCCGGCAGCGAGGTCATCCTCTCCAACCCCGGCTATCCTTGCTACCGCAACTTCGTACTTGCCTGCAACGCTAATCCTGTCAGTGTGGAAATCTCCGCCAACGACGGGTTCCAATACCCTATCGAAGGCGTCAAGCAAGCCATCACAGAGAAGACCCGCGCCATTTTCGTCAACTCGCCAATGAACCCGACCGGAACGCTTGTTTCCGACTCCATCTACGAAGAGTTGGCCAAACTCAACATTCCCATCATCTCCGACGAGATATACCACGGACTGGTTTACAACGGACGTGCCCGTTCCGTATTGGAATTTACCGACAACGCCTTCGTGCTAAACGGATTCTCCAAAAGGTATGCCATGACGGGACTCCGCTTGGGATTCCTCATTGCACCAAAGAAATATATGCGTGCTTTGCAAATTCTCCAACAGAACCTATTCATCTGCGCACCAAGCACGGCTCAACAAGCCGGCATCGCAGCCTTGAGAGACTCGGAGCCGGAAGTGGACAAAAGACGCGAAATCTACAACGAGCGCCGAATCTATATGATCAAGCGCTTAAGAGAAATGGGCTTCGTCATCGAGAAGGAACCACAAGGCGCCTTCTACATCTTCTGCAACGCCAAGCGCTTTTCCAACGACTCCTACAAATTCGCTTTCGACGTTTTGGAGAATGCCCACGTAGGCATCACTCCGGGCATCGACTTCGGATCAAACGGCGAGGGATACGTTCGCTTCTCATACGCAAATTCCATAGAAAACATAAAGATCGGAATGGACCGTCTGGAAGCTTACTTGAAGAAATTAGGCAAATAAAAAGAATTTTAGGGCCACAAAGAAGGAACAAGAAACAACAGTAAGAATTCCACCGAACTCCCAACTTTTGCAACATTCCTTTGGTAGAAACTATTTATTATCCTAAATTTGCCGCTCAAATTGAGTAAAAACTATATTTGAAAGGCCGAATAAGCCAATCTTAAAAAAAAGAAAACTAAATGAAACCAACTTTATTAGTTTTAGCAGCTGGCATGGGAAGCCGCTACGGCGGTTTGAAACAGTTGGACGGACTTGGACCAAACGGTGAAACCATCATGGATTATTCAATCTTCGATGCCGCTCGTGCTGGCTTCGGAAAGGTTGTATTCGTCATTCGCCACGCATTCGAACAAGACTTCAGAGAGAAGGTCATCAGTAAATATAAAGACGCCATCAACGTAGAGATCGTATTCCAAGAACTGGATTCGCTTCCTGCAGGCTTCACGCTCAACCCAGAGCGCGTTAAACCATGGGGCACCAACCATGCCATCCTCGTTGCCAAGGATGCCGTAAAGGAGCCATTCGCCGTAATCAATGCGGACGACTTCTACGGTAAGGAGAGCTTCCAAATCCTCGCCGACGCATTGAAGGCAATGGAAGGCAAACAAAACCAATACTGCATGGTAGGCTACCGATTGGGCAATACCCTCTCCGAGAGCGGCCACGTGTCTCGTGGTGTATGCAGCACTGACGCCAACAACAAACTTACAACCGTTGTTGAACATTATGAGGTTCAACGCAAAGGCACAGCCGTTGTCCACAAAGACCAAGTCACTGGCGAATACAAGGAAATTGACGAGAACTTGCCGGTTTCCATGAACATGTGGGGTTTCACACCCGACTACTTCACCCACTCTGACGAAGACTTCAAGGCCTTCCTTAAAGCCAACGCAGACAACATCAAAGCTGAGTACGGTATTCCTACTATGGTGAACAAGTTGATCCAGACCAAGACAGCCTCTATCGAAGTAATGAAGACGCCATGCCATTGGTTCGGTGTAACATACAAGGAAGACAGAGATTCAGTTGTCGCTAAGATCGAGAACCTCATCAAGAGTGGCGTTTACCCATCAAAATTGTTTTAAGGCAAAATGGAGAAAACTCGTATATTAGTTACGGGAGGAACTGGCTACATCGGTTCGCACACGGTCGTTGAACTCATCAACGCCGGCTACGAGCCTATCATCGTGGACAACCTCTCCAACTCAAACATCGATGTATTAGAAGGTATCCGAAAGATTACAGGGGTCACTCCTATCTTCGAAAACATCGACTGCAAGGATTACACCTCGTTGGATAGATTCTTCGAGAAATATCCCGACATCCAAGCCATCATCAACTTCGCGGCAAGCAAAGCTGTTGGCGAATCGGTCGAGAAACCGTTGCTTTATTACCGCAACAACCTGCTTACGCTCATCAACTTGCTTGAATTGATGCGCAAGTACAAAATCGACAATTTTGTCTTCTCATCGTCTTGTACCGTCTATGGCCAGGCTGACGATCTGCCCGTAACGGAGCAGACGCCAATCAAGCCTGCCACATCCCCTTACGGAAGCACGAAGCAGATGAGCGAGACCATTTTGTCTGACGCAATCGTTGCCTACCCGAACATGAGCTGCATCCTTTTGAGATACTTCAATCCCATCGGTGCTCACCCAAGCGCAGAAATCGGCGAATTGCCTAACGGCATTCCGAACAACCTGTTGCCTTTCGTGACACAGACAGCAGCCGGCATCCGCGAAAGGCTCCGCGTCTTCGGAAACGACTACGATACACCAGACGGCAGTTGCATCCGCGACTACATCAACGTAGTGGATTTGGCCAAGGCCCACGTCAATGCCGTTGAACGCCTCATCAACAAGAAAAACAAGAAGAGCATCGAGACTTTCAACCTTGGAACAGGAAAGGGCGTATCCGTTTTGGAAATCATCCGCAGTTTTGAGAAGGCAACCGGCGTGAATGTACCTTACGAAATCGCCCCAAGAAGAGATGGCGACATCACCCAAGTTTGGGCCGACGCGTCTTTAGCCAACAAGGAATTAGGATGGAAAGCCGAAACTTCATTGGAAGACACGCTCCTCTCCGCTTGGAATTGGGAAATGAAACTCAAAGCAAGAAGAGAGAAATAAAACAAAAGACAAATAGATTGCAGAGGGATGAGAAATCGAAAGGTTTCTCATCCCTCTACTTTTTTCATGGGGGAAAGCAACCACAAGGGATTGCCCCTACTCTTCTAAAAACATTTTGGATTAGTCAGGCAACGTCTGAAAGACGTTATCTCAATAACCCTGTACATACCCTAACACGAAGTGACGGGGATGTGCAGGGTGGATACATGATACGTGGCTGGTGAAGTCACTGTGCCACAAACAAAAAAAAACAGCCACCAAAAAATGGAAGATATGCCGTAGCCCCCATGTTTCTCCCATCCGCAAACTGCACATTTACCCATTTTATGTGCGACACGTTTCAATTTGACAAAAAACAGAGGCATTTTACCGCATATAGTTAGCGAAGCATTCAAAAGAAGAATTTTTTCGCACATTTCTACGAACAAAACGTTCCTGCTCAGTTATCAACAATCGTATAATTATCCATAGAATTATTTGGTGAACTCAAATAACTTTTACAAATTTGCGTTGCAAATAGCGGTTTATTCACTCCTAAGCGTCTATTTGTCCGAACCTCAAAACGGCCCGAACAAGAAAATAGATGCGAATCGCATTATGAATCTCAAAAAAAGAGAAGTTCATCGATAGGAAATGGAAATGAGTCGCACCGGGAAAAGGGGGAAAAAAACTTCGAAGTAGCGGTCGTCCCTATTTGCACAAAAACAACAAAAACTAAGGGATGACATCAATTTCAAAAAAACAATTTATGGTAGGCGAACCCAAAGCTTGCAAGGCTATGTGTTTGTCTAAACGTCTATACCCATACAATCCATGATTTCCAGCCGGGGAAAGGAGGAATTCATGGATTTTTTTGTTGGACAAAATCGAACAAACAATATAATTAACAAAATAAATAACAAGAAAAGATGAGTCAAGGTGAAATCTTCATAGTCGTATTAATTACGGCTATAATTCTGGTTTCTGCTGCGTTGATTATCGCGATGCTCATATCACCGCGTTCAACCAACGAGCAAAAAGGAGAACCATACGAATGTGGAATCCCGACTCGTGGCACTTCGTGGATGCAGTTCAAAGTAGGTTACTACTTGTTCGCCATCCTATTCTTGATGTTTGACGTGGAGACAGTGCTTCTGTTCCCATGGGCAGTCATCATGAAGAGCTTAGGTGCCGTCGGCCTCTGCAGCGTCTTGTTCTTCTTGTTTATTCTCGTTCTCGGATTGGCTTATGCATGGAAGAAAGGAGCGTTAGAATGGAAGTAAAAGACATCAAAATCAAAAGCATGAAGACGGAGGACTTCAAGGACAACGAGTACTTGGAGAAGTACATTGAAGAACTCCAAAAAGATGGTTTGAACATCGTCACTGAGAAGTTGGACGACCTTATCAACTGGGGCCGTTCCAATTCAGTTTGGCCATTCACATTCGCTACCAGCTGTTGCGGTATCGAGTTCATGTGCGTGGCAGCAGCGAGACATGACTTCGCCCGTTTCGGTTGGGAGGTTACCCGTAACTCTCCTCGCCAGGCCGACGTCATCTTTGTCTCAGGTACAATCACCTACAAGATGGCGCCAGTTTTGAAGCGTCTCTACGATCAGATGGCAGAACCTAAGTATGTCATCGCCGTAGGAGGCTGCTCCATTTCGGGAGGTCCGTTCAAAGACTCTTACCACGTCGTGAACGGCGTTGACCAAATCATCCCGGTTGACGTTTACATCCCAGGTTGCCCTCCAAGACCAGAGGCTATGCTCTATGGTATGATGCAGCTTCAAAGAAAGATCAAGTTGGAGAATTTCTTCAAACTTCCTAAGAAGCCAAACATTTCTAACGGAAAAACAGAAGAAGGAGGAAACAAGTAATGGAGAACATACAAAAATACATTCAAACCCTTGCGCCAAAAGCTCAAATCGAAGAGGGCGGCCAATATTTCACAGCAAGCGTCGAGCCAGACGCGTTGAGGAAAGTTGCCCTTGGATTGAAGGAGAAAGGGTTCGACTATTTGATGTGTTTGACTGGTATGGACTACAAAGATAGTCTGGGAGTCATCTACCACATCTCGTCTTCAAAAGACAAAAAGGAGGTTGTTGTCTTAAAGACAAGCACCACCAACCGCGAGGAGCCAGCAATCCCTACGGTTTCCGACATTTGGGAGATTGCAAACTACTACGAGCGCGAAGCCCACGATTTCTACGGAATTGCCTTCATTGGTCACCAAGACATGAGAAGACTTTTCCTTCGTGAAGATTGGGTAGGCTATCCATTCAGAAAGGACTACAATGCCGACGAGGCCATCAACCCAGTCCCTACGAAGGTGCCTGAGCCAGACGATTACGAGACGGTACCTACCTACTCGTTCAACAAGGATGGCCAATTGGTGAAGAAGACCAACCCTCTTTTCGAGACGAAAGACTGCATCGTGAACATCGGTCCTCAACACCCTTCAACCCACGGTGTGCTCCACTTGCGCACAAAGTTGGAAGGTGAGATCATCAAGCATATCGACCCGCACTTCGGATATATCCACCGTGGTATAGAGAAGATGGTCGAGTCAATGACCTACCCTCAAATGCTATATTTGACAGAGCGTCTTGACTACCTCTGCGGAACGATGAACCGCCACGGTCTCTGTATGTGCGTTGAGAAGGCAGCCGGCATCGAAGTGCCAGCAAGAGCCCAATACATCAGAACTATCTTCGACGAGTTGACACGTATCGCATCCCACCTTATCGGTTGGGCATGTATGTGTAACGATATGGGATCCATCACTGCATTCATCTACGGTATGCGTGACCGTGAGAAGATCATGGACATCTACGAGAAGACAGCAGGTGGTCGTTTGATGATCAACTACTATGTAATCGGTGGTGTTGCCCAAGATCTTCACCCTGATTTCGTGAAGGATGTAAAGGATTTCATCCCTTACATGAGAAAGATGATCGAGGAGTACCACACCCTCTTCACACACAACCCTATCGCTGCCGGCCGTATGAAGGACTGCGGATTCTTGAGCAAGGAGCAAGCTGTTGCATTGGGTGTAACAGGTCCTTCTGGTAGAGCATCGGGCTGGTCATGCGACGTCCGCAAGATTGAGCCTTACGCTGCATACGACAAGGTAAAATTCGACGAGATGACTCACCAAGGAGGAGGAACATTTGACCGATATATGATCCGTTTGGAGGAGATTGAGCAATCATTGCGCATCATAGAGCAATTGATCGACAACATTCCGGAGGGCGATTTCAGAGCGAAAGTTCCTGCTATCATCAAGTTGCCTGCTGGCGAATACTACCAGAGAGTAGAGAACGCAAGAGGAGACTTCGGTGTTTACATCAACAGTACTGGCGACAAGAACCCATACAGGGTGAAGTTCCGCTCTCCATGTCTAAGCCTCGTCACCGCCCTCGACCCTATGTGTAAGGAGCAGAAGTTGGCAGACTTGATCATGATTAGTGGTTCATTGGATTACGTTATCCCTTGTATAGACAGATAATCCAAGGTATTCATTTAACAGAAGAAATAATATGTTAGAATTAGGTAAATTAGTATCGTGGATCCATGCCACTCTTACCGGTCTCATTGAGATGGAGTGGTTGGTAAAGCTAATTGAATACGTGCTCATCGGTGTGGGCTTCCTTGCCTTGTACGCCGTTTTGGCATTGATTCTCATCTTGTTGGAGCGTAAGATCTGTGCATATTTCCAATGCCGTCTCGGTCCGATGCGTGTTGGACCATGGGGATTGATTCAGCCAATCGCCGACATGGTCAAGATTTTGTTGAAGGAGATCATCTCAATCGACAAGACCGATAAGATTCTCTTCAAGGTGGCTCCGTTCATCGTAATTATGGGTTCATTCTGTACTTTCGGTGCAATGCAGTTCGGTGAAGGAATCTGCGGCGTTGACTTCAACGTCGGATTGTTCTATATGATTGCCATTTCCTCATTAGGCGTTGTAGGTATCCTCTTGGCAGGATGGGCCAGCAACAACAAGTACACCCTTATCGGTGCCATGAGAAGTGGTGCTCAGTTGGTTAGCTACGAGCTTTCTGCAGGTATCGCCTTGCTTTCAATGGTTGTTTTGTCAGGAAGCATGCAACTTTCAGACATCATCGAAGGTCAAGCAAAGGCTTGGTACATCTTCCAAGCGCCAATCCCAGTGCTCATCGCCTTCATCATCTATTTGATAGCAGGTCACGCAGAGACAAACCGTGGTCCGTTCGACCTTCCTGAGGCTGAGTCGGAGTTGACCGCAGGTTACCACACCGAGTATTCTGGTATCCAATTCGGATTCTTCTACTTGGCCGAGTACTTGAACATGTTCGTAATCGCAGGTATAGCAACGATGGTCTTCTTGGGAGGTTACCAACCGTTCCAAATCAACGCCGATTGGGCGGAAGGCTTCAACGCCGCTATGGCTTACATCCCAACATGGGCATGGTTCTTCGGTAAGGTGTTCGGACTTATCCTCCTCAGTTTGTGGGTAAGATGGACGTTCCCACGTCTCCGTATCGACCAATTGTTGAAGTTGGAGTGGAAGATCCTTATGCCAATCAGCCTTGTGAATCTATTGCTCATGTCAGCATGGGTATTAATCTTTGAGTAAAATAAATTAAGGAGATGATTAATTATATAAAAGATTTAGTTTCCGGATCATGGGCATTGCTTAAAGGAATGAGAATCACCATGATCAACTTCTGGAGGCCCAAGGTGACGGAACAGTATCCGGAGAACAGAGGCACTAAGGTATGGGCGGAGCGTTTCCGTGGAGAGCTCGTAATGGGCCACAACGCACAGAACGAGCACAAATGTACCGGATGTGGAATCTGTCAGATGAACTGTCCTAACCACACCATCAAGGTCATCACCCGTCAGGAGACGACCGAGGAAGGCAAGACAAAGAAGGTTCTCGACAAATACATGTATGATTTGGGAAGTTGCACATTCTGCGGATTGTGTACTCAAGTTTGCCCTCAGAAAGCGATTTCTTGGGAAAACAACTTCGAGCATGCAGTCTTCACTCGCTCTAAGTTGGAGAAGCAGCTCAACCGCCCAGGATCAAAAGTGGTAGAGAAAAAAGTAGTTGCATCAGCCGCTGCTCCTAAGAAGGAGGAAGGCGAAGGCGACAAGAAAGTTCAATAACAAAACAAATTAGAGATGGATATTTTTTCAGCGAATAACATAATCTTCTTCCTTCTCGCCACGGTAATCCTTGTATTTGGATTCTTATCAGTGACGACAACGAAGATTTTAAGAGCCGCAACATACCTCTTCTTTGTACTATTCGCAATCGCAGGTTTGTATCTGTTCCTCAGTTACGAATTCATCGCTGCGGTGCAATTGTCGGTTTATGCCGGAGGTATTGTCGTGCTGTTTGTCTTCGCCATCCTTTTGGTGAAGAACCTTGGAGAGCAAACCGAGCAGGTCTCTTCTAAAAAGAAGTTAGTCGGAGGAATTGCCGCTGTATCAGGTGTGATTGTAGCATTAACAACAATCTTCAAACACGGATTCATCATTGCAGAATCAGCCGACGCTACAGCAGAAGCAACCAAGATGGAGGCAATTGGTAACGCCTTGATGGGTGCGGACCAATACCAATATCTACTTCCTTTCGAGGCATCAAGTATCTTGTTGCTTGCTTGCATCATCGGTAGTATTGTAGTTGCACAAAAGAATAAGGAGGAGAAAAAATGAATATACCAGTAGAATATTTCTTGGTGCTCAGCACTCTCCTATTCTTCATAGGAGTATTTGGTTTTGTCGTAAGAAAAAACCTTATCGGTATTTTGATGTCGGTTGAGCTTATCCTCAACGCGGTAAACATCAACTTCGTTGTCTTCAACAGATTCCTCTTCCCAGAACATTTAGAGGGCCTCATCTACGGATTGTTCGTGATTGCCATCGCTGCTGCTGAAACGGCCGTAGCCATTGCCATCATCATCAATGTTTACCGTAGCGTGAAGAACATTGAAGTGAATAGTATTAAAGAATTAAAGAACTAATGGTTATGGAACAGACAATATCAACAATAGCTCCATTTTTATTGGCTATCCCGTTCCTGATGTTCCTTGTCATCGGACTTCTCGGCTACAAAATGACGCCGAAATTTGCAGGTTTGTTGGGCACGGCAGGTTTATCCGTCGTAACAGCATTGGCCTATTTCACGGCCTACGCCTACTTCTTCACGGAGTTCGGACAAGCGGCTGAAGGCGCATGGGAAACGAATGTTATGTTCAACCACACTTGGTTGGACTTGTCAAATGCGAACCGCCCAAACTTGATGATTCAAATAGGCATGTTGCTCGACCCTATTTCAGTAATGATGCTTGTTGTCATCTCGACTGTATCTTTGATGGTACACATCTACAGTATGGGTTATATGCACGGTGAGGAGGGATTCCAACGCTACTACGCAGTTCTCTCTTTGTTCTCTTTCGCAATGCTCGGCCTTGTTGTTGCTACCAACATCTTCCAAATGTATATCTTCTGGGAGCTTGTGGGTGTATCTTCATTCTTGTTGATCAGCTTCTACTTCACGAAGCCATCAGCTGTAAGAGCGGCAAAGAAGGCTTTCATCGTAACAAGATTTGCCGACATGTTCTTCTTGATCGGTATCTTGATCCTCTCTTACTACACTAAGACATTCGACTTCCAAGCAATTACGGCAGTTGACACAGAGGCAGGACACGCCACTTTAGTATTCGAGACTATGGGCGGAAAGATGTTCATGGGCTTGTCTATAACATCAATCGCTTTGTTGCTTATCTTCTTGGGTGGTGCCGGAAAGTCAGCCATGTTCCCATTCCACATCTGGTTGCCAGACGCTATGGAAGGTCCGACTCCAGCATCTGCATTGATCCACGCTGCTACAATGGTTGTTGCCGGTGTATTCTTGGTAGCAAGATTGTTCCCAGTTTACTTCTTCGAAGCGCCTGACGTCTTGACGGTCATCGCTTACATCGGAGGTTTCACCAGTTTGTTCGCTGCAGTCATTGCCTGCACACAGACTGATATCAAACGTGTACTCGCCTTCTCTACCATCTCTCAAATCGCTTACATGATGGTTGCTCTTGGTGTTTCTAAATATGGAGGTCACGACGGTCTCGGATACACCGCTTCTATGTGGCACTTGTTCACACACGCCATGTTTAAGGCTACGTTGTTCATGGCTGCTGGTTGTATTATCCACGCTGTTCACAGCAACGAGATGGACGCAATGGGTGGTCTTCGCCACTACATGAAGAAGACATACTTGACATTCGGTCTTGCCTGCTTCGCTATCGCAGGTATCTTCCCGCTTTCTGGTTTCTTCTCAAAGGACGAGATTTTGGTTGCTGCTTGGGAAGGAGACAAAGTTCTTTACTGGTGTCAAACATTTGTTGCAGGTTTGACTGCATTCTATATGTTCCGCCTATTCTTCCGCATCTTCTTCTACGAAGAGCCTAAGTATGAGCACCACACACCACACGAGGCTCCAGCCAACATGTGGGTTCCACTTTGCATTTTGAGCGTCTTCACTATCTTCAGCGGTTGGTTCCCATTCAGCAAATGGATTTCAAGCGACTTAATCGGCTACGAGATCCACACTCACTGGCCAATTGCCTTGGGTAGTACAGCAGTTGCCCTTCTCGGTATCGGCATCGCATATGTCCTTTACTACAAGAAGAACAATATTCCTGATCGTATTGCCAATGTATGTGGCAACTTCTACACATGGGCATGCCACCGCTTCTATATCGACGAAGTATATTTGTTCATTACGCACAAGATCATCTTCGGCGGCATCTGTGTAGCCATCGCTTGGTTTGACAGACATATCATTGACGGCTTCATGGACTTCCTCGGTTGGACTACCAACAATGTCTCTGACGGCACAAAGGACGTTCAAAGCGGAAGCGTACAACAATATGCATGGTTCTTCATCATGGGTGTTATCACCATCGTTGCGTTGGCACTCTATTTATAATTTGAAAATTTAAAGGCAATGAATATTTTATCAACATTTGTAATCATTCCATTGGTGATGATGGCGCTTATCTTCTGCATCGACGGCGAGAAGAAAGACCTCATCCGTAAGGTAATGGCTGCGGGCGCTTTGGTAATGTTGGGAACCTCCGTATATCTTACGTTGGATTTCCTTGCACAGCGTGAAGCCGGCGAGACTGCCGAATTTCTTTACCGCAGTGACATTCTATGGTACGAAACGTTCAACATCCACTATGCAGTAGGTGTTGACGGCATTTCTGTTGCAATGCTCCTCCTCTCTACAATCGTAGTGATCACCGGAGTTTTCGCCTCATGGGGCTTGGAACAACAAACAAAGGAGTATTTCTTGTGGTTCCTTTTGCTCTCGTTAGGAGTGTTCGGTTTCTTTATCTCAATCGACCTCTTCACAATGTTCCTTTTCTACGAGATTGCCCTCATCCCGATGTATCTTCTCATCGGTCTTTGGGGTACAGGTAGAAAAGAGTATTCCGCAATGAAGCTTACCCTTATGTTGATGGGTGGATCTGCATTCTTGATGGTTGGTATCTTCGGTATCTACTACCACTCTTCTGCAGACGGCCTCTTGACATTCAACATCATCGAGATTGCCAAGAATCACGCTATGCCAATTGAATGGCAGAGAATATTCTTCCCTCTTACGTTTGTTGGATTCGGAGTCTTAGGTGCAATGTTCCCATTCCACACATGGTCTCCAGACGGTCACGCTTCAGCGCCTACTGCCGTGTCAATGCTTCACGCAGGAGTATTGATGAAGTTAGGAGGTTACGGTTGCTTCCGTATTGCAATGACGCTTATGCCGGAGGCTTGCCAAGAACAAGCATGGATTTTCCTTTTGTTGACAGGTATCAGCGTCGTTTACGGTGCATTCTCTGCTTGCGTTCAGAACGACTTGAAGTATATCAACGCTTACTCTTCAGTAAGCCACTGTGGTTTGGTGCTATTTGCTCTTTTGATGATGAATCAAACAGCTATGACAGGAGCTATACTTCAAATGCTTTCTCACGGTTTGATGACCGCATTGTTCTTTGCCCTAATCGGTATGATTTATGGACAAACTCATACTCGTGACATTCGCTATCTTGGAGGTTTGATGCAAGTTATGCCTTTCTTGTGCGTTTGTTATGTGATTGCAGGTTTGGCATCTCTTGGTCTTCCTGGTTTGTCAGGATTCGTTGCCGAGATGACAATCTTCGTCGGTTCTTTCGAACATGCAGATACATTCCACAGAGTATTGGTAATTGCTGGTTGTACATCCATCGTAATCACTGCTGTTTACATCCTTCGCGTTGTAGGCAAGATCTTGTTCGGTCCTCTCTACAAGATAGGAACCGTTAAGGATGAGAAAGGCGATGTAAAGAGTTTCTACTACATTTCCGAGCACAACGGAGAGACTCATAACTATCCACTTCGCGACGCAGTTTGGTATGAGAAGATTGCAACAATCGGATTGATCATCGCTATTGCAGGTATCGGACTTGCCCCACTTTGGTTGTCCAACATGATTAGCGACGGTATTGTGAACATGCTTAAATAATAAGTTCTATGGAAGTAATAAAAGAATTTTATAGTGGATTTTCCATCATGAATCAAGAGATTAGCTTGATTCTTGTATTGGTGTTCGTCTTGTTGGCAGACTTGTTCTGCGGAGAGAAGAATAAAAAGGCCATGCAACTATGCGCAATCACTGCATTCGCGCTCAACGTAATCTACGGATTCACGTTGACAGTCGGATCAACATGCGTCAGCAGTTTCGCTGGAATGTACGAGACTTCAGATATGCACATTTTGGTAAAGAACATTTTGAACGTCGGTACACTTATCGTATTCTTCTTCGCTCACTATTGGAACTCACACGAGAACAAATCTCAAAGCGGAGAGTTCTACTTCTTGATGCTCTCTACCCTCTTGGGTATGTACTTGATGATTTCATCCGGCAACTTCCTCCTCTTCTACATCGGATTGGAGACAGCCTCTATCCCAATGGCAGCAATGGTAGCATTCAACAAGAAAGCGCAAGAGTCTGCCGAGGCAGCAGCCAAGTATATCTTGACAGCAGCCTTCTCTTCTGGCGTTATGTTGTTCGGAATCTCATTGATATATGGTACTTGTGGCACACTTTACTTCAACGGTGTTGGCGATGCATTCCAAGCAGAGCCTCTTCAAGTAATGGCTATGATACTCTTCATCGCCGGTATAGGCTTCAAGATTTCGTTGGTTCCATTCCACTTGTGGACAGCAGATACTTATCAAGGTGCGCCTACAGCAGTCACAGCTTACCTTTCAGTTATGTCTCAGGGAGCTGCCGCATTTGCTTTCCTTTGCATCCTTTTCAAGGCATTCCACAACTACCCTGAATCTTGGCAAAACATCCTTTGGTGGATCATCGTTATCACAATCACTGTAGGTAACCTGTTCGCTATCCGCCAAAAGAACTTGAAGAGATTCTTGGCATTCTCTTCTATCTCCCAGGCTGGTTACATCATGTTGGGTGTGATTTCTGGAACTGCACAAGGTATGGCAGCCACAGTCTTCTACATTTTCATCTACTTGTTCACCAACTTGGCTGCATTCGGTATCATCTCTAATATCGAAAACAAGACAGGTAAGGTAGGCATGGATGACTATGACGGACTTTATTCAACTAATAAGAAGTTGGCCCTCGTCATGATGTTGGCAATGTTCTCTTTGGGTGGTATTCCATTCTTCGCAGGATTCTTCAGCAAATTCTTCATCTTCATGGCAGCCGCTCAACAAGAGCAGTATTTGTTGGTATTCTTAGCTTTGGCGAATACAATCATCTCCCTCTACTACTACTTGTTGGTAGTGAAGGCAATGTTCATCAAGAAGAGCGAGAACCCTATCCCAGCAATCAAGAGCGACACGATGACTGTCATCGGCTTGAGCATCTGTACCATTGGTATGATCGTTCTTGGATTCATCAGTCCAATCTACGAGTACATGGCAAGCATCAGTTTCGGCATGTAATCTGAATAACGAATGATAAAAAAGCGAGGTTGATTCTTCAGCTTCGCTTTTTTTTATAAAAAGCAGTCATGGAACTCGCAAGGCTCCTTAAAACTTGTACAACTAATATTTTTTCTATAACTTGCCATTGATTATCGGTGTGGTTTGACGGATAAAGTTCCCATGTTTTCCCTTCTTAAAGACTGGGAAACAAACGTATTCACAAACTTAATAATTAATCATTTACACATCGACCCAAAATTTTCATAGTCGCTCAACTATTTTCTAATTAAATGTAAGCAAATTCTTAAACGAGTGACTATAGAAACAATGAACACCCTTAAAATTGGAATAAATGGCAGACAAAATAAACATCAGAAAACTTGAAGCTGACCTTTGGGAGTCGGCAGATCTCCTTCGCGCTGGTTCAAAACTAACCAGTAGCCAATATTGTATGCCTGTGTTGGCATTACTCTTCTTGCGCTACGCCTGTAGCCGTTTCAAGATGGTGGAGGCAGAACTGCTGAAGAATCGCCCAAGCCGTGGAGGTCGTGTGATGCCAGTTGAGCCAAGCGACTTTGCCGCCAAGAGTGCGCTCTACCTTCCTCGTGAGGCTCAGTTTGATTATCTGGTGAATCTTGCAGATGACCAACCATTGGGTGAAGCGGTAAATCATGCCATGACATTGGTTGAAGAACAAAGCGAACAACTGACGGGTATTCTGCCCAAATCATACACGATGTTCAGCGATGAACTATTGCGGGAACTGCTTCGCATCTTCAACAACAAGACGCTCGATGAAATCGGTGGCGATGTCATTGGTCGTATATATGAGTACTTCCTCAGTAAGTTTGCTAAAGCGGTAGCATCTGACGATGGGGTGTTCTTCACTCCAAAATCGTTGGTAAAGATGCTTGTCAATGTATTGGAACCGGATCAGGGCGTTATGCTTGACCCTGCCTGTGGTTCGGGTGGAATGTTCGTACAAACAGGTGATTTTGTAAATGCTGGAGGCATGAATGCCAATACGCAGATGACCTTCTACGGTCAGGAAAAGGTGGAATACAATGCCCAACTCTGTCTGATGAACATGGCGGTTCACGGATTGAATGGTCGTATTGTCAGTGGTGACGAAGCCAACTCTTTTTATCATGATGCTCACAACCTCGCTGGCAAATGCGACTATGTGATGGCGAATCCTCCCTTCAATGTGGATAAGGTGAAGTCGGAGTCGGCTTCTGCTGCCGGTCGCCTGCCATTCGGCTTGCCGGGTGTAAATGCCAAGACAAAGGAGATAGGCAATGCCAACTATCTCTGGATTTCATACTTCTATGCTTATCTCAACGAACATGGCCGTGCAGGTTTCGTCATGGCATCGTCGGCAACGGATAGTGCCAACAAGGATCGTGACATCCGTGAAAAACTTGTCCTAACGGGCGACGTGGATGTGATGGTGAGTGTGGGCAACAACTTCTTCTATACCCTATCGCTGCCTTGCTCGCTTTGGTTCTTCGACAAGGCAAAGCGTCTGGAGAACAAGAATCGTGTGCTCTTCATCGATGCCCGAAACTACTATACGGTCATTGACCGCACCCTTAATGAGTGGACGGAGTGGCAGTTGAAAAATCTGCAAGCTATCGTGCATCTGTATCGTGGAGAGACGGAGAAATATGCCAGTCTGATAGAACAATATGAAGAGGCGATAGAGGACGCGATTGCAACCATACATGAGCAAGGGTGTGACTTGGTGCCTTTGTTCAGCAGAGATTCGGCAGAGACCATTTTGAACGACCTGCCTCTTTCATCAGAGATTGACTATGCCGAGGCGACGGAGCGTCTGCGCTCCACACTTGACATGACGAAAGAGGCTCTGAAGTTTGAAGAAGAGGAGCAGGGCAAGAAGAATAAGAAACAGCGAGAGACGGCGATGGCTGTTGTGGTTGATGGCATTAACGCAGCCATCACATTGATTTCTGACCGTCAATGGCTTGTTGACAAGTTCGGAACGGAGGGAAACTATCAAGACATCTTAGGTCTTTGCAAAATCGCCACCATTCAAGAGATTGAAGAGAAAAATTACAGCCTTACGCCTGGTGCATACGTCGGTGTGGCCGAAGTCGAAGACGATGGTGTTGACTTTCATGATCGCATGAACGAGATTCATGCGGAACTGTCACAACTCAACGCCGAAGCCAATGTGCTGATGGGTGAAATCATGAAGGAATGGGAAACCTTAAACACGAAGTAAGTCATGGCAAACGAGATAAAACCAATAGCATCAACCGATATTTTACAAACGGATGTAGTAGTCGGGAATTTGATGTCTGACCTTCGCCAAATCATTGACGAAGCGCGAATCCATGTGGCTTCAACTGCCAACTATGAACTTACAATGATGTACTGGCATATTGGTGAGCGAATCAACCGTGATGTGCTTGGTAATGAACGAGCTGAATATGGAAAGCAGATTGTGTCGCAAGTGGCGACACAATTGCAAGCTCTATATGGCAGTAAAGGTTTTGAGATACGAAACGTCCGAAGAATGATGCAATTTGCTCAACAAATCAAAGAAGAGAAAATTGTGTCGCAACTTGCGACTAAATTAAGTTGGTCGCATTTTATAGAAGTGCTCCCTCTAAAAGATGAATTGCAAAGAGAATTCTATTTGACGCTGGCAGCAAATGAATTATGGGGGCGAAATCGACTTCGCAAGGAGATTGACGCTATGCTTTACGAGCGTACTGCATTAGCCTCTAAACCAGAGGAGGTAGTAAAACAGGAACTTGCCAACGTGAGAGACAACAAGCATGTTTCTCCTGATGTAGTATTCAAGAGCCCTTATTTCCTCGAATTTACAGGCTTGAAAGGCATGTACAGCGAGAAGGATTTAGAAGATAGTCTTGTCGCACATTTGGAACAATTCATTCTTGAACTCGGAAATGGATTCTGCTTTGCTGAGCGACAGAAACGTATGATTATTGACAGTGAGGATTTCTATCTTGACCTGCTCTTCTATCACAGAAAATTGCATCGTCTTATAGCCATTGATTTGAAGCTCGGTCGTTTCAAGGCTCAATACAAAGGACAGATGGAACTCTATCTGCGTTGGCTTGAACAGAATGAGATGGAGCCAGGGGAAGAAACTCCTCTTGGTCTTTTGCTCTGTACCGAAGGAAGTGAGGAACAGATCGAACTTCTTCAACTTGACAAGTCCGGAATAAAGGTTGCCCAATATATGACAGAGTTACCACCGCGAGATCTTCTCGTACAACAGATACAAAAGTCCCTTGAAGTCGCAAAAGCAAAATGGGGAAATGAGATAAAGGAGGATGAGGTATGAGGAAAATAATCACAATTGGAGACCTTGGTGAGGTCATAACAGGAAAAACTCCTCCTAAAAGCAACAAGAACTTTTATGGGGATTATGCTGTATTTATCAAACCTACAGATATTTCTGAAGATCATAAATATACATATGAGACGGAAGAAATGTATTCGCAATTAGCAGCAGAGCAATACAAGAGTAGCCTTATTCCCAAAGGAGCGATATGCGTGCCTTGTATTGGCACGATAGGAACTAAGATGACAATGACTCATTGTGCTTGTTATACTAATCAATCGATAAATTCGATAGTTTGTAATGAGAATTATGACAATGAGTACGTCTATTACCTGATAAAGAATTTCCTTCCAGGATTAAAGGCGTACAATCTTGGAACAGCTTCTGGTCGTGAATACGTATCTAAATCAAACTTCGAATTGATTGAGATTGAAGCAGAACAAGACAAGAACACCCAGCACCGCATAGCCACCATCCTCTCTCGCTACGACTCATTGATAGAGAACTATCAGAAGCAGATAAAGCTATTGGAGGAAGCTGCTCAGCGACTCTACAAGGAATGGTTCATCGACCTCCACTTCCCCGGACACGAAAACACCAACATCATAGATGGTGTGCCAGATGGATGGGAGAAGAAGAAGGTTGGCGATATTACGCCAATAATTACAGGTAAGAAGGACGCCAACTTTGGTACTCCCGATGGCGAATATCCATTCTTCACTTGTTCACAGGAACCAATCAAAGCACCTTCATTCTCATTTGATTGTGCGGCAGTACTCCTCTCTGGCAATGGAGATTTCAATGTAAAACTGTATAGAGGACGGTTTGAAGCATACCAGAGAACCTATGTTCTTTCACCCTATATTGATTCACATTTGTACTTATTGTTTTATACAATATCTGCAAATATGACGAAATTAGCGGCTGGATCAAGTGGTTCTACAATCAAGTTCTTGACTAAAGGCATGATTGATGGTATAAACCTCAATATTCCTAATGATGAGATCCTTAGATCTTTCAACAAAAAGGTAGAGCCAATACAATCATCAAGGGAATCCCTCCAATCTCAACTCCGCCTTCTCACCGAAGCGCGTGACCGCTTGCTTCCCAAGCTGATGAGTGGCCAGATAGAAGTGTAAAAATAAAAAGACAATTATAAAAACAATATACAATGGCTCAAATAAAAGTAAATTTCACAATCCAAGGTGAACAGAGCGAAACGACGTTTCAACTGATAAAAGTTGATGATAATCTTTGGATAAAAGGAATCTCTGATATTTCAGGAGAAAAAGAATTCCCATTATATAAATCGTCGGAAACAAATATATTGTGCCTCAAAGATAACAATGTCTTTGTAGAGCCTGTTGAAATTATAGAAGAACGTTTGATAGGGTTGTCGGAGGAGTACATCGCAGCCTTACAAGAGGGGCTGGAACTCGATGACGATGTTGAGAAACGTAGCGAGAAACCAGGATATGGTCCTGACGAGATTTATGTGGAGAACAAACCTTTTTCCATCAGTACCATCATGGAGTTAATCAATGATGGAGACTTGGAAGTCGCCCCAAATTTCCAGCGTCATTTTGTATGGGATAAGACACGTCAGAGTAAATTGATAGAATCTATCCTTCTTGGTTTGCCCCTTCCTTCTATATATTTGAGCCAATATCCAGATGGAAGACTGACAATCGTAGATGGTTTGCAGAGAATTACTTCTATTCAACGCTTTATGGATGATGAATTAGTACTCTGTAATATGGAATACTTCAAGGACTGCAACGGCAAGAAGTATTCAGAGCTAAAAGGGGTATTACCTGTGTTGCAGTATAGGAGATTCCGCCAAACACAGATAATGTGTTTTGTTATAGACTATCGCTCTCCTAATGCGTTGAAATTTGACTTGTTTCGTAGATTGAATACCGGAGGAAAGACTCTTAATGATCAGGAAATCAGAAACTGTCTGTCAAGACCACATCTTCAAAAGTTACTTATGGACATGGTCGCAACAGATGAGTTTAAGAGAGCTACGAATAATAGTCTCAAAGACACTCGTATGGCAGCTCAAGAGTCAGCTCTGCGATTTATCTATTTCTACGACCAATATACAGAAGATAACCCTATAGGCGATTATAATGGAGAAATTGGAGATTCTCTGGACAGGTATGTAGAAGTATTGAATAAACGCCAAGAAAACGAATTAAGGATTTATATTGATATCTTCAAGAAAAGTATGCAGATGGCATACGAATTGTTCGGAGAAAACACATTCAGAAAGATTGACATAAACAGTAAGAAGAAGTTTTCTATTAATAAGCCTATAATGCTTGCTTTCACTGTGTTGCTTGGGCACCATTACGGCAAATACAAGGAGAAAGTATTTAGCGGTGTAAAACTAACAAAGGAACTTGGTGATTTGCTTTTAAGTGATTCAAAGTTATCAAAGATGATAACGACAAGTACCACTCATAAAGCAAGTATCAAATATACTATTGAGACATTAAAGAAAAATTTGTTAGATAAATATCTGGAAATATGATGGATAAGATAAAACTCACAATAGATGGCTATAAGTGCTTCAAGGAGAAGCATGAGTTTAACCTCAATAATATAACATTGTTTACTGGTGCTAATTCTGCTGGCAAAAGTTCTGTGATTCAGTCTTTGTTGTTTGCAAAGCTGTTGTCTGAGACCTCTGTAGAAGATGCAGAGTCGGGAATCATACCTCTGTCTCTGATGAATAAGAAATATGCCTTGGATTTGGGTGGATACAATGATATCATCAACAGACAAACAGATACTGGCAACATTACATTTTCTTTGTGTGACATTGATTTTGGAGTCAAAGCAGACAACAACGAGGATGATAATGTTAAGTATGTTCAATTCTCGATGTTATCAGAAAAAAAGAGTGCACTAAAAGATGTGTTTGCAAAAGGGCTTGCTTATTTGTGTGCAGATCGTATGGCACCTCATTATGAGTATCAGGAAACAGACCATA
>JAKSLA010000044.1 GCA_024401455.1 Paludibacteraceae bacterium
AGGTAGAAGTCATTTGCAATGATTCAACTTACTCCAACAGCATTAGTATTTTGACGGACAAAGAGTGCTGCATCATCTATACCCCCCAAAACGACACCAATACATACGTTCACGTCGCTTCAAGGAATTGGACGTACGAGAACTTGGAGGAGCCTCTTTATCAAGCAGATTCCCTCACGCAAGAGTTCTACAGAGGACAATACGAGAATTGGGCATTTACCACCGACTCAATCGGCAACCCCCAAACAACACGCCAACGCCTCTACAGATCTCTTTACCATCGAGGTATGCAAAGCAAAAAACACCAAGAATACTCCTCTACCATCAGAGAACAATCTCGCAAAAGACGTAGCGGCAGCGGCAGCCACGGAGGAGGCGGAAAATAATTGGGGCAATGCTCTTTTTCTCTTTTTGGCTGCCATCTTCATTAGGTACGCCTCATAGGAGCCTTGGTATTTATCAGTCAAGAAAAAGGAAGAGACCCAACACCACAAAATTCCCCGAATCAAAATTTTCAGCATAAAAAGAAGGGCAACCCGCTTGGATTGCCCTTCTTTGTTATCAGATATATTCAGATGAATTACATCATACCGCCCATACCGCCACCCATAGGAGGCATTGCTGGAGCAGCAGCCATATCATCCTTCTTCTCTGCGATGACGCACTCTGTAGTCAACATCATACCTGCGATAGAAGCAGCGTTCTCCAATGCCACACGAGTTACCTTAGCCGGATCGATGACACCTGCCTCGAAGAAGTTCTCGAACTTATCTGAACGAGCATTGTAACCGAAGTCACCCTTGCCCTCTTTTACCTTTTGTACATAAACAGCGCCTTCCTTACCTGCGTTTGCAATGATTTGACGCATAGGCTCCTCGATAGCACGCTTAACGATTTCGATACCGGTCGTCTCATCGTCGTTCGCACCCTTCAAGCCAGCCAATGACTCGATTGCACGGATGTAAGCCACACCACCACCAGGAACGATACCTTCCTCAACAGCAGCACGAGTTGCGCTCAATGCATCATCCACACGGTCTTTCTTCTCTTTCATCTCAACCTCAGAAGGAGCACCAACGTGAAGCACAGCAACACCGCCGGCCAACTTAGCCAAACGCTCCTGCAACTTCTCTTTGTCGTAGTCGCTCTTTGTCACTGCAATTTGAGCACGGATTTGAGCCACACGGTCAGCAATAGCCTCTTTTGCACCTGCACCGTTTACGATAGTTGTGTTGTCCTTGTTGATTGTAATCTTCTCAGCAGTACCAAGCATATCGATTGAAGCAGACTCCAACTTGATACCCTTCTCCTCTGAAACTACGATACCACCTGTCAAAACAGCGATGTCCTCCAACATCTCCTTACGACGGTCGCCGAAACCTGGAGCCTTGACAGCACAGAGCTTCAACGTACCTCTCAAGCGGTTTACAACCAATGTCGTAAGAGCCTCACCGTCGATATCCTCAGCGATGATCAAAAGCTGACGACCTGCAGTAGCCTCCAAAATTGGAAGAATATCCTTCAAAGACGAAATCTTCTTGTCGTGGATCAAAACAAATGGGCTGTCGAACTCGCACTCCATCTTCTCCGTGTTAGTAACGAAGTAAGGAGAAAGATAACCACGATCGAATTGCATACCTTCTACAACGTCAACGGTAGTCTCCATACCCTTGGCCTCGTCAACCGTGATAACACCCTCTTTCTTCACCTTAGCCATAGCGTCTGCAATCAACTTACCGATTGCGTTATCGTTGTTGGCAGAGATTGTAGCGACTTGCTCGATCTTGCTGTTGTCGTCACCTACCTCTTGCGCTTGAGACTTGATGCTTTCAACCACCTTGGCTACAGCCTTGTCGATACCACGCTTCAAATCCATTGGATTAGCACCTGCTGCCACGTTCTTCAAACCTACAGTCACGATAGCTTGTGCCAAAACAGTTGCAGTAGTTGTACCATCACCAGCATCATCACCCGTCTTAGAAGCCACTTCCTTCACCATTTGAGCACCCATGTTCTCGTATGGATCAGCCAACTCGATCTCCTTAGCAACACTGACACCGTCCTTTGTTACATGAGGAGCACCAAACTTCTTCTCGATGATAACGTTACGACCCTTAGGGCCGAGAGTTACTTTCACTGCATTTGCCAACTCGTCAACACCCTTCTTCAAAAGGTCGCGAGCCTCGATATTGAATTTAATTTCTTTTGCCATTGTATTTATTATTTATCGTAGGCATGTCATACCTACTTTGTTTCTATTTATTTAGACGCGTCATGCACGTCTCTACCCTTATCCGAGGATTGCCAATATATCGTTTTGACGCATGATGAGGTATTTCTCACCGTCCATTTCAAGTTCAGTACCTGCATACTTACCATAAAGAACGACATCACCTACCTTCACTACCATCTCCTCATCCTTGGTACCTGTTCCAATCGCAAGGACTTCTCCCTTCAATGGTTTCTCCTTTGCTGAATCAGGAATGATGATTCCACTTGCTGTCTTTTGCTCTGCAGCGGCTGGCTTAATAAGCACCCTGTCTGCCAATGGTTTAATGTTCATATCTTATATGTTATTTTAGTTATTTATATTTTTTCTTAAACACTTTAACGACATCAGAATTTGTGCCAAACTCATTTTCGGTTTTTATTCTGACAATATTGCGTTCCCGACAGGGAGATTACTGACAGACATTGCCATTTTGTCACCCTGCAGTCCACATTCAACAATTGATTGGACAAGGCTATTTGAAAAATTCAAATTATTAACTCCACCTTTTTCAATATTTGATTATATTTGCATTAAATATTCAAACCATGCGTTTCTATAAAACGAGTTTCGAAGATACGCGATTATCCAAGCTATAGGCAAAAATACGAAACACCCCCTATACAAAGGGACAAATGGTTTGACACTATTAACAGATTGGTTCACACAACACCTATTTCAAATAGGTTAGATATAAAAAGAATAAAAAAGTACATAAATATGAACTTACTACAAGAGAAATTGGCGAAATATGATGAGCCTCAGAAAGCAAAGGCTGCGGGCATCTATCCATATTTCAGAGCCATCGAGAGCGACCAAGACACAGAGGTCCTCATCAACGGAAAGAAGGTATCGATGTTTGGCTCTAACAGTTACTTGGGCTTGACCAACCACCCTAAAATCAAAGAGGCTTCTATTGAGGCTATTAAGAAATATGGTACAGGTTGTGCCGGTTCTCGATTCTTAAACGGAACATTGGACCTCCACATTGAGTTGGAGAAGAAATTGGCAAAACTCGTAGGCAAAGAGGAGGCCCTCGTCTATTCAACAGGTTTCAACGTAAACCTTGGCGTCGTTTCCGCCTTGACCGGCAGAGAGGACTACCTCATCTTCGACGAGTTGGACCACGCCTCCATTATGGCCGGAAAGCAACTTTCCTTCTCTAAAACCATGAAGTTCAAGCACAACAACATGGAATCTTTGGAAAAGTGCTTGCAAAAATGCGAGCCCGACAAGGTGAAATTGATTGTTGTGGACGGTGTGTTCAGCATGGAAGGTGACATTGCCAATTTGCCTGGAATCGTCGCTCTCGCCAAGAAATACAACGCAAGCGTATATGTGGACGAGGCTCACGGCATCGGCGTTCTTGGCGACCACGGACGTGGTACTTGTAGCCACTTCGGCGTAACAGACGACGTTGACGTCATCATGGGTACGTTCAGTAAGTCGTTCGCTTCCATCGGTGGTTTCGTCGCTTCCAACAAAGAGGTGATCAACTGGTTGAGACACAATTCAAGACCATATATCTTCAGTGCCAGCGCCACTCCATCGGCTACGGCTGCTGTTATCGCCGCCATCGACATCATGTTGAGCGAGCCTGAGCGCATTGCTCACTTGTGGGAACTCACCCACTTTGCCATAGACGGTTTCCGCGCTATGGGCTTTGAGATTGGCCACACGGAGACGCCTATCATTCCGTTGTTCATCCGTGACAACCAGAAGACATTCCTCTTGACCACTATGTTGTTTGAGGAGGGTGTATTCATCAACCCTGTCGTAAGTCCAGCCGTTCCTTCTGAAGACACTTTGGTTCGCTTCTCTTTAATGGCTACCCATACAAAGGAACAAGTCGCAACTGCCCTTGAAAAGATTGGCAAATGCGCAAGAAAACTCGGAATCATCCAATAAGACAGCATCACCTGATTATAATAACAAAAAACTCTCCCCGCCCTGTAAGGTGGGGAGAGTTTTTTGTTTAGCGGCTACAATAACCATGTATTGTTTTCAGCCTTTTTATTTCATTACCTATTCTTCATCATTTTGCAAGAATAGAATCAATCTTTGCAAGTTCCTCTGTAGAGAAGTTCAAATGCTCTAAAGCGTTCAAATTGTCCATCAATTGAGCCACAGAACGGGCACCCACAATAACACTCGTCACGCGCTTATCTCTCAACAACCACGCCAAAGCCATCTCTGCCAACGTCTGGCCACGGCCTTCCGCAATCTCATTCAAGCCCTTGATCTTTGCAATCACCTCAGGCGTAATAGAAGAGGCAGGCAAGAAACTATTTGGACGCGCCGCTCTCGAATCGGCAGGCACCCCATTGAGATACTTATTGGTCAAAAGACCTTGTGCCAATGGCGAGAACGCCACCATGCCAACGCCCTCCTTCTCCAACAAAGGAAGAAGTTCAGGCTCTGTCCAACGGTCAAACATTGAATAGCGAGCCTGATGTACCAAACAAGGCACCTTGTAGTCCTTTAAAATGGCTACCGCCTGTTTCGTCTGCTCGGCATCATAGTTGGAGATTCCTACATACAAAGCCTTACCTTGTCTAACGATATCGGCTAATGCCCCCATCGTTTCCTCCAACGGCGTATTAGGGTCTGGTCGGTGCGAATAGAAGATATCCACATATTCCAAGCCCATTCTCTTCAAACTTTGGTTAAGGCTCGCCATCAAATACTTACGGCTGCCCCACTCTCCGTAAGGACCAGGCCACATATCGTAACCAGCCTTCGTGGTGATGATCATCTCATCACGGTAGGCACCTAAACCACGGCGTAAGATACGTCCGAAATTTTCCTCTGCCGAACCAGCGACGGGTCCGTAATTGTTGGCCAAATCGAAATGCGTGATACCATTATCGAACGCAGCATAAGCCACCTTCTCAAAATTATCAAACACATCTACACTTCCGAAGTTGTGCCAAAGTCCCAAAGAGATGGCTGGAAGCAACAAACCGCTTCTACCACAACGACGATACACCATCTTTGAATAACGGCTGTCATCTGCCACGTATGGCATAGCCGCATGAAGGTTAGGCGTACCTACTTTCTGATTTGTTTCATTGAATTCCATAACTAAATCAAAACATTTAAAAAAAAAGGAAGGATAAATCCTTCCTTACATTATTTATATAACACGATTATTTACCTGTCAATTTCAAAGAATTAACCACCGCCAAACACTCTCTGTACTTTGCGTCGGCAGCCTCATGATGCTCCTCATCCAATGAAAGAGTAACCATATACAAACGCGAAGTTTCCTCGTCATATACGAAATAATTGGCTTGGTACATATAAGCCTTATCAAGCGTTTCGATAAGAGAACCCGTATATTTACCAATGGTAGCGAACTCCACTTCACCAACCTTTGAGAAGGAAAGATTAGGATCATTGCCTTCCACATCGCACATTCCGTCCAAAACATCACGATATTCGGCAATCATATCATTGACCTCGCTCTCCGATGCGAACAACTTATCAAAGCGACTAAAATAAACAACCGTGCGATAAGCCGTATGACCGGCGAACGTCACAGAATCCTCCTTCAAAAAAGCAGCGATGCAATCGCGGTTGAATTGAGCCGAATAGCCTGTCATATTCTTAAACTCATTGGTCGTATAGTTACTCCAACCACTCTCCTCCAAGAACAGAGCACTCATGCCGTAAACATCCAACTTTTTGTAGCCAGTAGGAATGTCCTCAATAGGAGTATCGCCCAAATTTTCACCATCATCATCCTTAGAACAAGAGACGGTAAATAGTGCACAAAGGCACATCAAAAAAAGTAATTTCCAATTCTTCATAAAACCTTATTATAAAATTATACTAAATTCAAAATTACAACTTTTCGGTCAAAAGAAAAACATCTTACTAAAAAAAATGTTTGCATAATTAAAAGGTTTTTGCGAATATTGCATTCACTAAAAAAGAATTGAATTATTACACTAAACATAAACATTCAAAAAGATAAAATCATGGCAAACAAGTATAACAGAATACTTTTGAAATTGAGTGGTGAATCGCTAATGGGCGAGCAAAAATACGGAATTGACGAAAAGAGATTGCACGAATATGCCCTACAAATCAAAGAGATAGCCGACATGGGTATCCAAATCGGCATCGTCATCGGAGGAGGTAACATTTTCCGCGGACTCAGTGGTGCAAGCAAAGGATTCGACCGTGTCAAAGGAGACCAAATGGGTATGTTGGCAACGGTCATCAACAGTCTCGCCCTCAACTCTGCCCTCACAAGCGTAGGCGCAAAGTCAAGAGTATTGACTGCCATCAGAATGGAGCCTATCGGTGAGTTCTACAGCAAAGACAAGGCTATCGAAACGCTGAACAGAGGGGAAATCGCCATCTTCTCGGCAGGAACGGGTAACCCATTCTTCACAACGGACACAGGCTCTTCTCTTCGCGGCATCGAAATAGAAGCTGACGTCATGCTCAAAGGCACTCGCGTGGACGGCATCTATACGGCAGACCCAGAAAAGGATCCAACGGCAACCAAATTCGACTCCATCTCTTACGACGAAGTTTTAGTAAAGAACCTCAAGGTGATGGACCTCAGCGCCACAGTAATGTGCCGCGACAACAAATTGCCGATCGTCGTATTCAACATGGACAAACCGGGCAACTTGAAGAAAGTACTCTCAGGCGAGCCTATCGGAACATACGTACACGCATAATCAGCATCTGACAAACAACAAAGTCAAGGGACAAGACGAAGGTCGGGCCCCTTGACTTTGCCGTTTTTTTAAAAGATTACGACAAACACGTCCAAAGCCTTGACAAATCTATCTAATTGAAATACTTCCATGGTTCTGTCTGTAATAAAGTGTCATCTACTGTCGTTTCTGTTCTTGCCAACGCAAACTCTACAGTTTCAAAGTTATAATTTCTAAGAAGTTTTCTAAATTGTCTTCCTACAACTTCAAGCGGGTTTCTGAAAGCTCCACACCCCCATGCTCCAAGAATCAGTACCTGAACATTTTCTTTTGCCGCCACATCAAGGATTTTCTTGATACGTGAAGAAATAATCTCTTCATAGTTTTCTGGCTTTTTTTGGTATTTTCGCCACAATTCGGGAGCTGCGCATGTAATAACATCAACATGATACCAATCTTCCTTTCTCATCATTTGTGGATAGACAGGGATTGTGCGCTCATCGGTCTTAAATACAATGACATCTGGACTGTAAATCAAATCATCATTACCCATGTGATCAATCTCGCCATTTTGATATTGTTTTATGTGTCTTTCATAAAACTCATCTTTCATTGCCGTAATACATGGAAGTAACGTTGAGCACCGACAAAGAGACTCTTCCTGAGCGCCAGAACTAAAAGGAAAGCCTCCGATTGAATGGTTGTTTGCATAGTTCAGCACGGCAACTTTTTTTCCTTTGTATGCACCAGCAGCTTCAAAACTTCTTTTGCCCGAGATTATGTATTTGGTCTGCGAGTTCAATATTACAGGAATATCAATGTTCTCGTCATGGAAAACCACGTACTGCTTTTCAATAGTTTGCAGTATTCCTTCTGCTAATTCTGGTAATGTCTGATACTGATGAACAGTGTCAGACATTACTTCGTAGTTTATATGTCTGTAATTTGTTGGCATGACAGGAGTAGCTGGCTCTGCCGATTTCTCTTTTTTGCTAAAATTAAAAAATTTCATATTCTTTATGTTACTTATTAAAACTCTAATCTAAATCCCTTTTGTTTCATTTCATCATAACATGTTTTGTTGAAACTGTATAAATGAGCTTCTCGCTTAGCAGTTGGCCAAACGGTTTCATCCAACATCGTTAGGACATTTAAATTGTTCATCTTCTTTGCGAAATTGCTTCTATCAAATTTTACATCCAGAATCGCTTCGTATAGCGACTGAAGCTCTTTCATGGTGAACTTTTCTGGTAATAGGTCAAATCCTATTGGGCGAAAATGGATGCGTTCCCTCAATACAGAAATTGCATATCGTAGTATTCTGTCGTGGTCAAAAGCAAGTTGAGGTATTTCATCCAAGCCAAACCATTTTGCATTTGCAGCATCATCGCCACCTTTTATCTCTTGTATTTTACAAAGAGCGTAATAGGCAATTGTTATCACTCTCTCACGCGGGTCACGTTGTGGGTCGCTGAATGTATGGAACTGTTCCATGAAATCTGCTTCCATCCCTGTTTCTTCCTTTAGTTCACGACGAGCGCCATCTTCTGCCGACTCGTCCATTTTTATAAAACCACCGGGGAAAGCCCACTTCCCTTTGAATGGTTCTATACCTCGTTCTACTAACAGAACCATTAATTTCGTTCCGTCAAATCCGAATATTACACAATCTGTTGTGACTGAAGGATGTGGGTACTTGTAAGTATAAATTTTATCTTCCATTTCATCTATGGTAAAAATTACACCGCAAAACTAAAAGAATTATTCTTACCAAACGAAATAAACTATGGTAAATTTTACCAAAGAAGACCCAATTTAACAGTTGTTAACTAAATTTGTTCTTAATCATTCATATTTGTTATGAATTTGATGTGCATATCACATCTCTATGTGCTTAAAAAGCATTGGCACGCCTTTTTGCTTAATCGTTCCTCAATCATCGAATAGGTCACGTATCCCGACTTCGTAATTTCATTGATTTTATCGTACTTAAACTTGGCGATTTCTGCTTCTAATGTCTCCTGCTTTTCCTTCAACGGAACGATAATCCTTTGATATTCAACATCCGTCATTTCTCCTTGCTTCAACTGTGCTTTGTACCCACACCTTTGTTCTTCAAGACTTTTAATCTTCAAGTCGGCTTGCAATCGACGAGACTCGTATTCTTCACAAAACTCATCCAACACTTTCTTGTGAAACTGCAATGTCAACTGATGGTACTTTTCTTCAAGAGACTGATATTGTTCCTTTTGTTCCTTTAAAAGTTCCTCCGTTGCCTTGAGCCGCCCCTCCAACTGCAACACTTCTAATTCAGGAATATAAGTTTGCGCTGTTTCTTCACCCGATAAAAGTTCAACCACTTCATGCAACGTATATGCTTCATACTTCGCCTTGGCCTCCGTATATCTATTATTGATCTTCAGAAACGAACGGAACAGGGAATGGAACCGAGAATAATGGATATGCTTCACGCTTCCGTCCGGATAAACGCAAGAACAATTATTCATTCCACTAAATGGACTTCCAGCCAAGTAATAAGTGAGAGCATCATTCCCGTCTTTGTCCTTCGTCACTTTTTCATGACAATTGAGCCACCATTCAAGATAAACGCCCAAGGTTGGTTTCTTGAATCCACAAGTCCCAGATAAAGCCAAACCATTCTGAATCGGAACAGGTGCCAAAAACATACGACTATCGTTAAAGATGCGAGGAGCATTCCTATAAAAAAGAAATGCGTTCGCCAAGAAAAGTTGCTTATTCTGGTCAAGAGACATAGTATCGCCAACAGGCGAGTCTGGTTTAGACTTTGGATAACACACAAGTCTCCTACCATTCAACAATACAATACAATGGTCTGAATTTCCCAAGCCTCCTTCGTTCCGTATTTTCTCCATTCGCTCTTTTTTAAGTTCCACAATGCTTTTTTATTATAACACATTAGGAATGAATTAGAACAAAAACATATACCCTTTCGAAGAAAAGGGGACCAACAGACAACAAACAAGTATTTTTTATGGGAATTATACACCTTTAGTCCCCACAAAGGCCAATCGCCAAAAGTTTAGTGATTATAAAAACATAGTCATATAAATCTGAAGATAGGTCACGCCATTCTCTGTTTTTAGATCTTTAGTATAAACTAGTATTTTCCTCTGTATTCTGTCTGAAAACTTAGTGCCAAAAGCATCCAAAGATGCATGTGTTTTGTACCCAGAAGACCTAACTTCAATAGGAGAAACTTTATGACCATCTACAATAACAAAATCCACTTCGTAGAATTTCTTACCTGTAGCAAGTTATAGATCAAGTATCTCAGTCATCACTTAATCACACAAACCTCTGGAGAGATAGCGATACTAAATTTCTCCTTGACGGAAGCAACAATCTGTTCTGCCAACTGCCAAACCTCAGTTCCATTAGCTCCACCACAATTGACAAGCACCAAAGCCTGCTTATCATAGACGCCAGCCCTACCCACTTGCTTTCCTTTCCAGCCACACTGGTCAATCAACCAACCAGCCGGAATTTTCACCTTTTCATCGGGCATTTCATAGAACGGCATTGTCGGATACTCCTTTGCCAATGCCTCGTAAACAGGTCGATCTACCACTGGATTCTTGAAAAAACTTCCGGCACTGCCAATCTCTTTCGGATCAGGCAATTTGGAGTTACGCACATTTATGATTGTTTTTCGTATTGATTCAAGCGACAACTCTTCTCCTGGCTGCATTGCTTTCTGCAAATTACCGTAAGAGATGTTGTATTGATAGTCAGACAAACTCTTCAATCGGTAGTTAACACCTATGACGATATAGTTGGGATGTTGTTTAAAGAAGCTATCACGATAGGCAAAACAACACTCTTTGTTCGTAAACCCATATACCTTACCATCCTCTACATTCAATGCCTCTACGGATTGAATCACGTCTTTTGCTTCTACTCCATACGCACCAATATTTTGTACGGCCGAGGCTCCCACTTCGCCAGGGATGAGAGATAGATTTTCTACACCTGCCAATTGTTCCTTGACACAATAGGCGACAAAATCATCCCATATAACACCAGACCCCACAGAAACGACACTACCCGATTCTTGCGTTTGAATGGTTCGGATATGCTTGATTTTCGAATGAAGCACAATTCCGTCAAAATCGGACAAAAACAACAAATTACTGCCACCCCCGATGTGCATCCAACGCTGGTTGCGCAATGCTCCCGAAGAGACGTAATCCATCAACTCTTCCTTTGATTCATATTCGACAAACGCTTGGCACTTGACGTCTATTCCGAACGTGTTATATTTCAAAAGGGAAAAATCCTTCTCTATCTTCATATCAATTCTATTGGTATTTATGCTTGGTAAAGATACAAAAAAGGGGCATTCAAAAGAACGCCCCAATTTTTGTTTTTTGTAATTTGATTATTCTGCTGGATTAATTGCGCCAGAAGGACAAACATCTGCACAAGTTCCACAGTCTGCACAAGCATCAGCATCGATCTTGTAGATATCGCCTTCAGAGATAGCTCCTGCAGGACACTCGCTAATACATGTACCACATGCAACACAATCTTCACTAATTACGTAAGCCATAATAATAGAATTTAAATTAATAAATTGTAAGACGACGCAAATATATATAATTCTGAATGCATTTGAAAAAGTTTGGTCTTTTTTTGCACTATTTGGAATCATTCTAAAAACAAGAGCATTAAACAATGCTGAAAATAAAACACATAGCTAATAATCAACATTCATAAAGCGCCTTATTCATCGCATAATACAAACTTTTACAACAAGTTACATCGTCATCTGCTCTATTGAATTCAATATATTGCAAGCCTCGCTTACCGAACGGACATCCATGAACACCACCGAACGCTTTCCTGCCTGCTCTCTGAAATTGCATCGAATGGCATGTGAGGTAACGTACATGATTATCTTTTCGAAGGACTTTGACTGGAAATATGGAGAGTCCTCCGCTTCAATAAAATAGCACATCATACGCTCGTTCTTCAACGTCAAGCGCTCAAAACCCAACGAAATGGCCGTCCATCGAAGGCGAACCAACTGCATAAGATTTATAGCCTCTTGAGGCAACTTGCCGAAACGGTCCTCCAACCGCTTCTCGTATGCCTGCAAGGCCTCTTCATCCTTCACATTATCCAACTCTCGGTAGAGGTTCATACGCTCCGAAACGCTCTCAATGTAATCCGAAGGGAACATCAGTTCCATATCGGTCTCCATCTGGCAATCGTAAACATAGACGCTCTCTTCGCCAGTGTCCGCCTTCTCTTCTTCATAAAGGTCAGCAAACTCCTCTTCCTTCAACTCCATCACCGCCTCATTCAAGACCTTCTGATAAGTTTCATAGCCCAAATCTGCGATGAAACCGCTCTGTTCTGCCCCCAAAAGGTTTCCGGCTCCTCGAATATCCAAATCTTGCATAGCAATATTGAAACCGCTGCCCAAATCGGAAAAACTCTCGATGGCTTGAAGCCTTCTGCGCGCATCCGACGTCAAACCCGACAACGGAGGAGAGAGCAAATAGCAGAAAGCCCGGCGGTTACTTCGGCCTACTCGACCACGAAGTTGATGTAGTTCGCTCAAACCGAAATGGTGGGCATTATTGATGATAATCGTATTACAATTGGAGATGTCAACACCCGACTCGATAATGCTTGTCGCTATCAAAACGTCATACTCATAATCCAAGAAATCGACAATAATCTTCTCCAACTCCGCACCATCCATCTGACCATGTCCGACGGCTACCCTCGCCTCAGGCACCAAACGATTGATCAGCAACCGTAACTCCTCCAAATTTTGGATTCGGTTGTTGATGAAAAACACCTGTCCGTTTCTATCTATCTCATATTGGATAGCCTCGCGAATGACATCTTCGTTAAACGAGTGCAACTCTGTCTGAATCGGATAACGATTAGGCGGAGGCGTACGCATAATGGAGAGGTCGCGGGCGCCCATCAGGGAGAACTGCAACGTACGAGGAATAGGCGTAGCGGTCAACGTCAACGTGTCCACGTTCACCTTCATTTGGCGGATTTTCTCCTTGACCGAGACGCCAAACTTCTGTTCCTCATCTATTATCAACAGGCCTAAATCTTTAAATTTGACCTCCTTACCTATCAATTTGTGGGTTCCAATCAAAATATTGATGTTACCCTCCTGCAAATCCTTCACAATAGCCCGGACATCCTTCGGCTTGCGCGAACGGCTCAAATAATCCACCCGGCAAGGGAAATCCTTCAACCGCTCGCTGAAAGTCTTGTAATGTTGCAAGGCCAACACCGTAGTCGGCACCAAAACCGCCACCTGCTTGTTATCGGTCACCGCCTTGAAGGCAGCACGCACCGCCACCTCCGTTTTTCCGAAGCCCACATCACCACAAATGAGGCGATCCATCGGCATATCACGCTCCATATCACGCTTCACATCGGCCGTGGCTTTCACTTGGTCTGGCGTATCCTCATAGAAGAAAGAGGCTTCCAATTCCGACTGCAAGAAACTGTCGGAAGAGAACGAATAGCCCTTCTCTGAACGACGCTTTGAATACAACAGAATCAAATCGCGGGCTATATCCTTCACCTTCTTCTTGGTCTTCTCCTTCAACGCCTGCCATGCGCCCGAACCTAACTTATTGATGCGCGGAGGATCACCCTCCTTGCCTTTATAGCGGGAGATTTTATGCAGAGAGTGTATGCTGACGAACAGAAGGTCATCGTCCTTGTAAACGATCTTGATAACCTCCTGCTTTTTACCGTTCACATCAGTAGTTATCAAGCCGCCGAAACGCCCTACTCCGTGATTGATATGCACCACATAATCGCCAATCTTGAAATTGCTCAACTCCTTCAACGTAAGTGCCACACGTCCTTCGCGCGCACGGTCGGAACGCAAGTTATATTTATGGAATCGGTCAAAGAACTGGTGATCCGTATAGCAACAGATTTTCAAATCTCGGTCGAAAAAACCTTCATGAATCGTTTTAAGTACAGGGGTAAAACTGACCCGATCGCCCCTATCGTCAAATATATTTTGCAGGCGCTCCGTCTGTCGAGAACTATCACTAAGGACGTAAAGGGTATAATTCTCTGCCATCATCTCCTTGAAATGGGCGCTGGCCAAATCAAAGTTCTTGTGGAATAGAGGTTGAGGCTGAGAAGAGAATTCGACCATCGGAATCGTATTATCCCACGCATGGAATCCAAACTCCAAACGGCGGAACGAAGATATGGCACCCCAATAGTCGGAAGGTGCCATCAAAAGAGAATGATCTTCTGACTCTTCAAAATATTTGGTAATTCTATCGTAAACGAATCCGAAATCGTTGAATCCCATGATCGTCTGCTTGCTCAAAAAGTTAAGCAACGAGACCGTCGTTGACTCTTTCTGATGCACATTCGGCACAATGGAAATGCTCTCCCTCTTCTCCTTAGAAAGTTGATTTTCAATATCAAAGGTACGAATGGAGTCCACTTCGTCGCCAAAGAAATCGACACGGAACGGATATTCACACGAATAGGAGAATATATCTAATATGGAACCACGAACGGAAAATTGTCCCGGTTCGTACACGAAATCAACCTTAGAGAAGCCAAATTCATCCAATGAAGAGGTCAAGAACTGCATATCGACGCTCTGCCCCACATTCAGTTGCAATGTCTTCTGGTTCAACTCTTTGGAAGAAACGACCAATTCTGAAATAGCCTCAGGATAGGATACGACAATGATTTTTTCGTGCGACTCCAACGCTGCCAAAGCTTCCGTACGAAGCACCTCATTGGCCGAATCTTTTTGGCCGTACTTCACCGCCCGCTTATAGGAGGAAGGAAAAAAAAGCACCTTCTCCTTGCCCAATATCTGTGAAAGGTCGTGATAAAAATAGGCGGCATCATCCGAGTCATTCATCACGACGAAAAGGCTATGAGGAGCCAAGCCATACAAATAAGCGAAAACGAAGGACTTCAAAGAACCCTCCATTCCCCTCACATAGAGAGAAGGGGCATTCCCCATAATCCATTCCGAGATGGGCGGCAACTTGGGATGCACTTTGAATACATCCATCAAATCATTCAAATCCAAAGCCATAACTTTTATCTCAATATGGTCTCACAAGCCTTGAAGCACCCGTAGAAGCATCAACCGAGTCAAGAGATGTCATCTCTGAGCCAAAGGTGGCTTTTATCTCCTCCGAATTGAAAATCACATCTTCGTAGTCAGCACGCGTCTTTGCCACAGGTGCCATTGAGAATTCAGGCGCATTGTAACTTTCCATCAACTCCAAATCATGATTCGGATCGGTATGAGGCAATGCGAAAGGCTTGGAACCCACGCCATTATCATCTATATAAGTGAAATATGGTCGCCCATAATTGGCATCGTCACGACGAGTGACAAACATCATCCAATGTCCATCGGTTGACCACGAATGGTAGCAATCACTCTCTGGACTATTGATTTCATCCATTCTTCTCACTTCATTCGTGGCAAGGTTCATAATGTAGAGATCAGCCACACGTTGCGTATAAGCATTCGAACTATATTCGCCCAAAGTGAAGACCATATATTTCCCATTTGGAGACGTGCGTGGATGCGTTGCGGACATGTTCTGTTTAGAGGCCTGATAAACCATTTCAGGCTCGCCCCAACTCTTTGTTTTTGCATCAAATGGAATACGCTTCAAATCATACTTCATCCTCTGCAAATCGGAAGGATCACGCATCAAAGAATCGGAAGAGCAGTAGTACAACATTTTTCCGTCTGGCGACCAATAAGGGAACGACTCCATCTTGTCCCAAGTCTTCAAAATATTGGTAATCTCATTCTTCTTGATGTCATAAAGCACCAAATCGCCACGAAAATCATACGCATATACCTTTTCCGCCCCTGCATCAGGGAAACTTTGACGGATAATATTCGTTGAAAAGGCGATAAACGGAAGGTCCGGATGCCAAGAAGTGTAAACTGTTCCAGCATACATATCACCCGTTTTCGTGTTCACCTTATAAGTTTTACCCTCATACGTCAATATCAGACCACCCCCTTGACCACGATAATAAAAAGATGTGTTCTGTGGATTATTTCGTTGATTCGTATGGCAATTCACGCAACACTGCTCTCGGCTTGGATTCACCTCCTTCTTCTTACGGTGGTTGCTGATGATGCAAGTCTGTTCGTCCGTACGCAAATCCAATTGGTATAGGCCTATGATACCTGTACTCATGTAGGAAGGCTCTATTAAGCGGTAGGTAATATAAGGATCTATCGCCTCGTTGGAGACCTTATTGGTGAAAGATTTATAGGCAATCCACTCTCCTGAATCCTGCTGAACAAAGACCGTGAATGTTAACTCCTTCCCCTTGTTGTCGGCAAGCATCTTTTGCCACTTACCCAACGGGATGGTCAATTTCTTATCTGCGTCAGCCGAAACGACGATCGTTTCATGCTTTTCATCCTCTATCTTTAAAACACATGCCTTTCCCTTCTCCTGCACGATGAAGTTCATCGGAGAAATATTATACGGCATCGTCACATTAGCGTAATCAGGATAGATATGAACATCGACATCCGACGTCTTATAGTTTTCTGGCAATCGACCGGAACAACCCGTCAAAAGCAAGCCACAAATGATGCAGCCCATCATCCTACGACCATATCTAAATAAATCCATATAACCTTATTTTAATTATTTGCCACGAAGTAAAAATAGAAATAACGACCCTTATACTTAGCAATCGCCTCTTTTGCCGCCTCCGGGTCTTTGCTCGCACGTATCAAGTTGTAGGCGTTTTGAACATCGTTGACCGTCGATTGCGAGACTCTAAAGCCCTTCAATATAGAAGGATCGCCCTGCATCATAGCACAGATAACCAAACCTTCCTTCACACAATCGGGTGCATTCGATTTGGCATAAAGGGAACGAGTCTGCATTGCATCCTTGAAAAACGTCTTCATATCCTTGTTATACAAATCGGCCAACAAACGCCTCTCTGCATTCTTTTTCGAAAGGAACGAATAATTGGAATACACTTTACGGAACGCCTCCAAACGGCACAAGGCATCCCCTTTCGGCATGTTGGCTTTGACATCGGCAAATTCAGGATACTTTTTCAGCATTTTATCGAGATGATTCACATAACCCTCATACTCAAGCGCCCACTCTCGTTGGAACAAACTTTGCTTCAAAACCTGAATATATTTATTGGCAAGCATTGGCTCGTCATTAAGCAACGAACAGATGGTCATCTTTTTCAAATGTTCGTACGAGTAACCCGTAGTGCACCAAAATTCCATAGACCATAGATAGGAATTGTTAACGAACGCTCCATATAAAAACAAATCCTCATAATAACGTGGCTGCTCTGAAACGTAATTCGTCTTCACACGCTTAAAATTGCAAGGATACTTGAAAACCTGGTCTGCCAGCCTGTTCTTGCACGCCAACGCAATTGCACGGTAAGCAAAAATCGTAGAGGAAGGCCTTTCCACTTCGTCTGCCACCTTCAACAGTTCATCCCATTGATGAGCCTCGGTCAAACGCTGCATCTTGAACTCCGTATGATAATTTGAATCTCTGCATGAGGCGAAAAAAACGCCAACACACAAAAGTGCCACTGCTGCATAAGGCGCCCAAGGCTGTCCCAAGCGACGGGTCAAAACCGCGATTTTATCGCAGAATAACGGACTCAACGCCAAGAGAACCATTGTCAAAATGGTAATGACAAAGAGATTCATGAAATACAATGGCGGAACAGGGGCACATATCGTAGATGAAAAGTTTTCGTGATAGACGACATTGGCTGCGACATACGGCAAAAGCAAGCAAAGCGCCACACAAATCGGGAGTTTAACCGTCCACCCCTTCTCCTTTGTCACCCATGCGTTAATTGCGATGAAAAGGAGGGTGACACAGGCATACAAGCCGACAAAGAAATAAAGGATGGATGCCGCCACGATTACCGTATAGACCACTTTATCGGACGAAGCGAACTTCTTATAGGCCAACGCCAACGCAACGGCGACATAAAAGCCCAAGACTATCGAAAACACAAAAGAAGCCCGGAAATTGTCGTATATGGCATAGCCGATTGACGTCTGGGCCAACAAGATCAACCCAACCGATAGAAACGAGACAACGACACTTCCCGTCAATTTAGAGATCAACCACTCTAAGCCGGACAGCAACAACGCCAAAACGAATGCGCCCAACATCGGATAATAAAGAATCTGGGTGCAAAACGCAGAAACATACGACAACAAGCCTCCCGACTGCCCCACCGTCTCTTCTAACAGTGCGTCGGAAAAGACGAAATAAGAAACATTTTGTAACTTGTACAAAAATTCCCAATTAAACACCCCTAAAAAGATGACCGTGAACAAGAAAAGAGAAAATCTTGCAATTTTAAGAGTTTTTTTATCGGATTTTACTTCCATATTTTAAATACTTTTCTTTTCTTTATGATAATATAGAACGAACAAATATACTAATTCGTATTGACTTGTTCGCCATTTATTAATAAAATAGTTTCAGCAATCCTAAAATATGTTATACAACACACAAAATTCAAATTAATTACATATTTTTGCAAGGAAATTCAATCACAAAAAAATTCCACGAACAATGAACAGATCCACTATAGCCACAATTCTGATCACCATATTCTCGCTGGTCTTTTCAAACTCCAATGCTCAAGGAAGTTCAAATTCATCTACGGATTTTGATCGATACATAGTCAACCTGGTCAAAGCCGACTGGGTCCTCCACAACACCAGAATGCGTTATGTAAACAGCCACGAAGAGGACCAAACGGTGACGCTCGAAGAGATGAAGGGGAAAGTCTCAAAGTTCATCAAAGACATCTGCAAGCGCCACAAGGACAGCATGTGCCTGCTGGTCGAAGACACAACCTTTTTCAAGATCATCAAGCCATACGAAGCCGACCACACATTGTACAAAAAAATATACAACAAACAAGTCTGCGTCATTCCTTATTCTAAGGTAAAGCATAAAGCCATTCAAGGCTACATCAACAAAGACATGGTCGCAGACGATTACTTCAAAAAATTTTACAGCACATACGGAATAAGAGTTCAGGAATAGAATGGTGACGTGCCGTAAAAAAACGTTGTTCATCTTTGGACAACGTTTTTTTTTGTGTCCTCCCCTATCCAAACTTCTCTTTTCCTACGGACAATCCTTACTCCCCAAGTCCCTATAAATACAATTGAGACAATTTCCAAGAGGACATTTAGCCTCCCAAACAAGGAACAGAAAATTTTTTACGAATTTAACTATTCAAAATACCAAAAATTCATTTTATATGATTATATTTGCATATGACATTGAATAAATGATTATTTAACTAAAATCAAGAAAAACTCCTTTGCGGTCTTTTTCAAAAAAAAGAAACATAAAACATACTGAATGTTTCATTTTTTTATTTTCTTTGTAATAAAAACGTACATTTACTAAAATTACAACTATATGAACAAAACGATTTACCATATTATTCTGCTATTTGCCTTATTAAGCTTCACATGCCAAGCGCAAAGCAAACAAGGCAAACCCGACTTTGATTATTACATCATTAATTTGATCAAAGCCGACTGGACCATCAATTGCTCCTCCCTTCGTTATGTGAACAGCCACGATGAGGGCACAATGTACATCGTTGACGTAAAAGACAAGTACAGCCGATTCATCGAGAAAATATGCAAACAACACAATGACAGCATGTGCCTGCTTGCAAGAGAAGAAAACTATTGCGCAGTTTACAAACCATACGAGGCTAACTACAAACTATACAACACGCTTTTGGATAAAGGCATCTGCCTTTTGCCGTACTCCGTGGTCCGCCCTTTGATGGAAGAACAGAAGCGCATCATCACCAAATCAAAATTGAACGACGAGAAATTCAAAGAACTTTTCGCAACATACGGCATCGTGTATGTTGAAAAGAAAGTGAAAGAGAAGAGAGCTCGCTAATCTCGGCCTTCCTGTCCCCTAAATTGTCTAATCGGTAAACATATTGCTCAACAACAAAATATACATATTTTACGATTGTGTTTCCGTTTTCGTCTCTTACATACTTTGGTTTCGTTTCCTTTTTATACTCAACTGGTCCATTAGAAATACCACACTAAGATTTTGGATATTCATGGCAACGTTGGGTTCGTGTTCTACCCATGTTTGCAAATATGTGCCATGGTCTGAAACTCGTATAACTAAATCACCTAAATCATCATAATGATGATAATACGATAGTGGAACGGATATAGTATTCCCATTCTCGTCCTGAATTTCTGCTTTTTTGTCTGACCCACTTGGCTCAAACCAATTGTCTCTATGCAAATAAAGTAATATTTGGTCTCGCGTTATCATTTATATATGCCTTATACATATAAGTATCACGAGAGAGGAAAAATCAATCATCGTTATGTAATAAATGTAGATGATTATTTTGACAATAAAATTCTATAACCGCCCTATCTAACTTTTGAATGAGTTTCCTCAACTCAGATTTTGTATAGTCACGTTCTGATAGATTTATTGGAACCTCAACTCCGCATTCAGCATGCAAAACATTTTTGTCTGAATCATACCAATATTCAATTGGTTCATGGTTCTTGTAATATAACATTGGAACTGTTATTCCAAAGTATTTGTTCATTAATTCATTCATTTGTTCTATTTCATTCATATTTTATATTCGTTTTATAATGTGTTTCAAATATGATTATTTCAATAAATTCACGCCGCCATCAAAGGTATGTCCACCCATCTTACGGTACCGATGCTGCGTTGGAACATAGCCTCGAAACGCTTCGCCTCGGATGTCTTTCTCCTCTTAGTTCCCTTTATTCTGTCAGAATTCGATGCTCAACCCATCGTATGCCACATGAACGCCTGCTGGCAATTGGTTTTCCTGCTCGGCATGTAAACCAAAATCGTGGCTCATGTGAACAAAATAGGTTTTCTTAGGCTTAATTTTCTCTACTATTGCCAGAGCCTCCTCTATCGACGGATGGGACAAATGCTTTTTAGGACGTAGCGCATCAACCACAAAGACGTCCAACCCCATGAGTTTTTCAAGTTCTTCATCTGCAATGGATTTTAAATCCGTCAGATAGCCAAAGTTGCCTATACGATAACCGAAAACAGGCAAACAATAATGCAAAGCACGGACCGGAACTATCTCCACCCCTTTCACGCTAAACGGACGATCGTCTATCTCATGAAGGGATAATGACGGAATACCAGGATAATCATTATTAAAGCAATAGGAATAGACGCGCCTCAACGCCTTAGCAGTCAGTTCGCTGACATAAACATCCACATTTCCAAACGGACGCAAATCATCAATGCCCATCATGTGGTCTATATGCTCATGGGTAAGCAGAAGCGCATCGATGTGCGTCAAGCCATTCGCCAACGCCTGCTGCCTAAAATCAGGTCCACAGTCTATCAAGATTTTCACCCCGTCCACTTCCAACAAGGAGGAACAACGCAACCGATGGTCACGAGGATCGGTTGACTTACATACCTTACAACTACAACCGATAAATGGAACCCCCGACGACGTTCCCGTACCCAAAAAAGTAACCTTCATTCTCCTATAACTTTAGGGAACATCTATAAATCCCCCGATTTTTTTTTAATTATACATTTAGAGATTTCTTGAAAATCTTTTTGCATGTATTTGAATTTCTATCGCCCTCCAGTTGATTTTCTAATGTCACTTCAAGAAAGGCTCATAACGCTCACCATCGGCCTCCATACGAATACGCCACGCTTGTGGATATGTATTGTTGGCCCTGTTTCCCAAATTCTTCACAAATCCTAACGGATGTCCACCAAAGCGGACCAAAACCCAACCTTTGGCCAATTCGGGAAGCACAAGATTATCTCGTTTCAAAAAAGCGACGGCGTCTTTCCATGACAAATCGGCCACTTCAAATGCCTCCTCTCGCAAAATGGATGACAAGGCCAAGGCCGTATCGATCAAAATGTCTTTTCCCTTGACTTGTCCCAACAAGACGCCCGCCTGAACCACCTGCAACTGCGACTCCAACGCCCCGATTTCAGTTGCCCAAGCCTTGGGCACAGCCGTAAAGCCATCGGCCACCGACCGTATTACATAATCTGACGGAGACTGGATCCATTCGCTCAAAACAGCAGGTATCTTCACGGCTTGCGCCCCCTTGGATGGTTTCGCCGGCTTTATACGGAAGGTGCCCTCCGAATCGGTCTTGCGCAAGACGGCCAAGAAAAAGCCTTCTCCTTTCGTACGATGAGGAAAGAAGTGGTAACCCAACCCTTCGGAAGCGATGTTCCACTCGGCAGGCAATTCAAGCGGCAAATACTCCGCACCCAATTCATCCATAATCCAACGGACATTCTCCTCGTCCTCTTCCCGATTATAGGTGCATGTACTATAAACCAACAGGCCACCCTCCTTCAGCGTCGGGAATATATCGGCTACAATACGACGTTGACGTTCGCTACAAAGTTTCACATTATCCACGGACCACTCGTCGATGGACGCCGGGTCCTTTCGGAACATGCCTTCTCCCGAACAAGGTGCATCCACCACAACCATATCAAAAAAGCCTCGCAATGGGGTGAAATCGGAAGGATCATTGTTTGTCACCACCACATTGGGAGCACCCCACTTCGTCATATTCTCCGCCAAAATCTTCACGCGGGCTCGAATAACCTCGTTGGAGACCAACAAGCCTTCGCCAGCCATCAGTTGCGCCAAATGCGTAGATTTACCACCCGGCGCCGCACAAAGGTCAAGGATACAAGGCTGCTCCACATCCAAATGCTGACGGAATGCCTGCTCTAAAAACATCGAACTTGCCTCCTGAACATAATAAACGCCACTATGAAAGCATGGATCCATAGTGAATAGAGGGCGTGAACCTAAATAATAGCCCGATGAAGCCCAACTGACACGCTCCAAATCAGGAAGTTCCTGACACTTGGCATCATTCACACGAACGCTAATCGGTGCATCAGACATCAACGCGCTTTCAAAAGATTCATACTCATCACCTAAGATAACTTTCGTACGCTCCCTAAACTGTTCTGGCAAATTCATAACTTCTTTTTTTTACAACCGACAAACTTACACAAAATCAAAGGCATTAAGAAAAAGATGAAGGGAAATTAATCAACAATTCGACAATAAGCGATTCAAACACACAAACAACAACAGAAAAACAAGGCCGAACTTTCCCCAAACAAAGAAAATCCAACTCCTTTTCTTTCTCGAAAATCCCTTTTCCCTTTAACCACATTTGAATATTGCTTCTCCAACAAAACATAACAAACTCATATACAATATGATAAAAGCAACACATTCTAAACTATATTTTATTTTATTGATTTTTATTTGGAAAAACGGCTCATTTCTCCTAATTTTGCAAAAATGGGTTGATTAATTTACAACAGAATGGATGATTAATGCATTCACAACCCCGTTGGACAAACCTCTATAATAATAAAATTAGAATGAAAAGGAACACATTGCTATTCTCTATAGTTTTAATATTTTCAGTATTTTGTTCTATTGCCAATGTACAAGCACAAGAGATCAACTTCAAGACCATGAAGAGTTCTCCAGGCACAATGGACAAACGACTTGACGGTATTTACTCTTGGGGCGCATGGGTTCCTGAATCCATAGATATATGTGTCAACCTAAATACGGATTCCGTTTACGTTGACAAACAAGTTTACGCAATCCTCGACCACCCAAAGAAATGGATGATTAAGAAGAACATGAAGTTCGTCAGCTTTGCATGTGCAGACGAGAACTTCAACAAAGTAAACGTAAAACTTTTCCAATATGACAGCGGCGAATTCAGAGTCTATGTCATGGAAGAGCATTCGGCTAAGAAATATACCGTCAAGTATTTAGGTGGTGAAGCCCCTAAGCCAACAGAGAAAACACAAATCAAGAAAAAATAAAAGACCATCTATCCTATAGATTGATTGGTCCAACAAAATAAAACAACGGTCACACTAATGCGCTTGAGCACACGGGTGATCGTTTTTTTGTGTATATTCCAAGCGCCCCCTTAGGCTTTGACAGTCGCTTCGTAGAGTGCCTTGTAGTTGGCCGCCTTTTCCAAAAACAGATTAAGGTTGTCTTGCAACTCGGCGGTTTTTCTGCCCTGCAAACTGGTCAGACGTTGCAAGCATTCCAAAAATCCTGGCACTTCTGCTCTACATACTGATACCTTAGGGTTGCTTCAATCCAAGATTGCGGTATGCCATAGGCTCCACCAATTCCATAGATGATGCCGGCCAATCCACCTGTTACGCAAGCGACCGTGTCTGTGTCATATCCAAAATTCACAGCGGCCAACACAGCATCTCTGTAACTTTTCGTATTGTGTATGCACCAAAGTGCTGTTTTTAGCGTATCAACGACATAACCAGTGCTCACCACCTCGTCGCTTGTGACAAAAAGTTCATCATAAAGGGTTCGGTATATTTCAACATTCGTCCTTTCTGACGAAGCCTTCACGGCCACCTCAAAAGATACGCCTTTCATCAAGTCGCGCGCTATATTGATACAAATGACACAAGCCTCTGTAGATTGCTCGTGAGCGTGGGTCACTGCCGATGCTTGGCGAATCTCATCGTCAGAGAAGTTGCAGAAAGCCAGTGGCAAGATCCTCATAAGAGAGCCATTGCCATTTTCCGACTCCTTACGCCCACCGCAGTTTTCAATTGGTATGCCAGCAAGATAGTTTGACATCGCCTGGCTGACGCATCCGCCCAGACCGAAGGGATGGCCTTCTATGGAACAATTCTCGCCGTTTTCCCACCACTGGATGAACTTCTGCATCATCAATTCGCCATTCAGTTGTCCCTGGGCATCGACAACCGCATCCATGGAAGCAAGAGCCATAGAGGTATCGTCCGACCATGCACCCAAAGGGATTCCCATCCACCGAGAATAGGGAGGAATTCCACCTTGATTCTGATCACAATGGTAGCCAGTGGCCAAGAATGAGCCTCTCTCTTCAAACTCAAAAGGGACGCCCAACGCATCTCCGACAGCCATACCTAATAGGCAACTCTTAATTTGATCAACTGTATATTTTTTAGTGTGTGTTGTTAGCATAATATTGCATTTAGGGGATTAAAAAACTTTTCAAAAAACTATTTCCACGAATTGGGTCTGCCTATCTTCCCATATCTTTTTTGCATCTCATCATTGATGATCTGTCGTTGATGCAGATAGACTTCGCTCTGTTCGTCACTACATCTGCGGATGCGAGAAACGAGTTGATCCATTGGAATGTCCAATGTGGAATTGACAAGTTGGAATACGCAATCTTCGTTTCTTCTGTCTTGCTGGAATTTGTCAAGCATATTTTCGCTCAAGCGTCTTACGTCATCCACATAAAAATCGTGAATGTCATGATTTCCTGTAAAATAGCTGTAGCGTTTGATATTTTTAACCTCAAACATATAATCGGGATGCTGGGAGGAGAAAAGACGATTCTTTTTCAGTCGCGCCACCAATTCCTCATAATCCGAATTCCACTGTTTTAGTTCAAGCAGCAGCGCCTCTCTTTGCTGCCCTTCCATATGCCTGCCCAATGCGCAACGCAATCCCTTTGTAAACTCATCGTAGGGTGGCCAATAGATTTTCAAATGTTTGGAACTCGCCATATATTCCAACAAGTTGCAAAGTTCAACATCTCCGTTCGCTTGATAAAGGGCAGCCTCTTTCCTTAATTCCTGTCGGCCATGCTCCATCAAGTCGTTATTGAGTTGCTTAATCCCTATTCTCAAATCTTTGACACTTTCAAGAACATTGTAATATTCAGAGATCAAGTCGCATAACTTTTCCCTCTCATCAGGCATGAAATTATTTTTGTACCACTCAGATTTGTTCACGAAATCAATTAACTGTCTTTTGCTCATAACTAAAAAATTTCAGCCGAAGTGGCTATTTTACAATTCTTTTCATAATATACGTTCCCCATAGGCGGGCAAACAAGATAGTTTCCTACCCGTTCAATAATACAATTCGATTGCCTGAATTTTCCAAGACCTCCTTTCTCATAGGCTCGAATTTATATGTTTCACATAGTATTATAATATAAGGAGGGAGAATTAGAACTAAAGATGGGTATTTTTTTGAAAAAAAATGTAGAATTTAACCCCACTACATGGCAGTTACTATATTCCCATAAAAGTAGGTAGGCAACGTCTGAAAGACGTTATATCAATAACCCTGCATATACAGAACCAAGTAAAGTGTATATGCAGGGAGAAAATGAACGTGTCACATTACACGATTGTGATAAGAATTTAAAATTTCTCATAAATCACCAAAGCCGTCTTGGATTGCTGATATTGGTATTCAGCATCTAAAAGTTTCTCCGTCAAATCGTAATAGGTGGAGACTTCGACCAAATAATCGGTGAGCGACATCTCTCCTGCCTCCACGGCTTTCTGCAACAACGCCTTCATCTCCAGAATATTCGACAAGGACTCCCCATAGGTCGCATACAACTTTTCCAACTCTCGTGCTTGACTATACAACTGGTAAATGGCATCATGCTGCGACTGCTTGCGAATATTGGTCTGCGCCTCTGCTGCTGAGACTTTTAGTTTGGCGGCCTTGACACTATTGCGATTCTCCCACAACGGCAAAGAGAGCCCAACATTCAAGCCATGGAAATTCTCATCGTTCGTCCGCTCTGATTGATACCCTGCCGTGAGTTTAGGCCACCAATACGACTGGGCCAATTTCTTTTCCGCTTCATAAAGGGAATGCTGCTGCATGGAGGCTTGCACGTCGGGAAGCGAATCAACGACAGAAGCAAACCAAGAGTCAAACTCCAACGGCAAAGTGGTCTCGTCATACCCCAAGCCGGCCGTGTCTATCGCCGCGCCCCCGTTGGCCGTGGTCAGACGCATATAAGCCGAATTCAACTCCAAATAGTTGGTTTGATAAGAGGCAACCACATCGGCCAAAGACAAACGTGCACGATTGTAATCCAGTTTGCTACAATCCCCGTTCTTCCACGAACGCTCATACAGGTCAACAATCTGCTTGCTGTTGTCAATCCGCTGGATATACATATCTCGCTTTTTTCGAAGATATACCATCTGATCCAAAAGTTGAAGGATCTCCCCCTCAACCTCCTTTGACGACTTCTGGTACTCCTTCTCGTTGAGAGCATTTTGGGCCACCGCCACCCTCTTCTTTCTGCCAGAAACTACGGAGAAATCAATTTCTTGAGAGAGATTCAATTGACGTTTATAACTCCCATCATTGGCAAAATCAGACTGATACCCAAACTCGACCTCAGGATTGCTCAACGTAATGCCGCTGCGACTCTCCCAATAGGCCGCCTCGTTTGTCAACCTCACTGATTTCAATGTAGGGTTGTTCTCCAACACCATACGCAAAATATTCTCACGCACGCTCTGCGCAGATGTCCCGAAGAAGCACCCTACCGAACAAAGCGCCAACACAAAAATTCGCTTCATACCTCAAATTTTAAATTAAGCCTTCTTCGCTTTATGTTCGCGAACCAGCATATAAGAAAGAGGAATCACATAGCCGTTCAAAATCGTCGAACTGACCAAACCTCCTAAAATCACCTTTGCCATCGGACTTTGAATCTCGTTGCCCGGCAGATCCCCACCTAAAGCCAAAGGAATCAAGGCCAAGCCCGATGTTAAGGCCGTCATCAAAATCGGATTGAGTCGATCAATACTTCCTTGCAAAATACTCTCCTTCAGACTCAAACCTGAAGCCAACAACGTATTATAACGATCAATCCACAACATTCCGT
>JAKSLA010000045.1 GCA_024401455.1 Paludibacteraceae bacterium
TCGAAAGTGTTCTTTAATTTATTATGATATTTTTGCACTTGGCATTTGAATGTACGTATTGACTATTTTCTTCCTTTGACTAAAAAAGGGGAAAGCAAATTTGTAACATGGGGGACTTTGATGTTAAAAAAACACCCAAAACCCTATTCTCAATTTAAATGGCTATGAACGGTAAGAGCAGATGCAAAGTCTTGAAGGAAATCAGACAAAAAATTGCAAAAGAAAACGAGATCGAGTTAGACCACTCCGAGTGCGACTATCAAGGCGAATGTTCGGGCACTTGCCCCAAGTGCGAAGCAGAGGTGCGCACCCTTGAAACGGAACTCGCCAAACGTAGTAAATTAGGCAAAATCATCACGATTTCAGGACTTGCCCTTGCCCTCACAGGCTGTCAGAGCCCCTCTGACTCATTAGCCTCCCGCCCCGATGTGAGAGGCAAAATGCCAGCCCGCGTCATTGAAGAAACAGAAGAGACGGAAAGTCCAACCAACGGAAGTGAAAACCTGCCCGTTGAGAAAGAGAGTGAAGCAGACACCATCTCCCTACAATCCAATAATAACGACGGCAAAAAGGGCAACAAAGAGGAGGACGAAAAGAATCAGTAAAAAAATATGGAAGAGGCGAAAGAGATCACGGCAAGAATCATCGGCGTTGTCAGGCACAGGCTAAGCACCGACGGCGAGGGCGTAACCACCCTTGTCGGCTTTTGGGGCTGCCCTCTGCATTGTCAATATTGCCTCAACCCTCAGTCACTTTCGGAGGAAGAGAAAGCCCGTATCTATACGCCCGAAAAACTATATCAAGAAGTATTGATCGACCAACTCTACTTCCTTGCCACCAACGGAGGCATCACCTTCGGCGGAGGCGAACCTCTTTTACGGACAGACTTCATCTCGGCATTCCGCTCGCTCTGCGGCCCGCAATGGAACATCACGCTCGAAACGTCACTCAACGTCCCGCTCGCCAAACTACAAAAGGTCAGCAAGGTGGTGAACAACTACATCGTGGACATAAAAGAGATCAATCCGGATATCTATCGGCGCTACACGGGCAAAGACAACCAGCAAGCACTGGAAAACCTCCGATGGCTAACCCAAAACGTCAATCCGGAGAGCATCATTGTACGGATTCCTCTCATTCCAGACTTCAACACGGAAGAAGAGAACCAGAAAAGCGAAGCCTTCATCCGCAGTTTAGGCATCCAAAAGATAGACCGATTCCCCTACCAAAAGGAGTTATATAAGAGCAGATAACTCCATAAGGGTATCATGGCTGCTCCACCTTATCGGCAAACCCTTGCCTCCTATCGTCCGAAAATTAAAAATTTCGACTTTTCATTTCCTTTTTAAAAAACAAATCGTAACTTTGCACTATCAAAATCGCAAAAGTATGATTAAATTTTTCTTTTCATATTTCTTTTATTTCTTTTACTACGGAACAGTAAGAGCGGGATTTTGATGTTTTGAACGAAAGAGATTAAAAGTGATAAAAATAGAAAAGTCCCGCAGTCATGCGGGGCTTTTTTTTTGCACCACCCTCTCTCTTCAAACCAAGGATAAAAAAGGGAAGTTCTAAAATCCCAAGGAATTTCCCCCTTATGAAATGTAAAACAAAAAATCGGGGAGTTAATAGACGCCCCCTAAATACTAAATATAAAAGTCATGAAGAAAGTTGCAATTCAAGGTATAGCTGGTTCGTTCCACGACATTGCCGCACGAGAATACTTCCGAGGAGAAGAGATTGAAATCGTTGCTTGCAAAACATTCAAGGATGTTTTTGACACAACAAAACAGGACAACACCATCATTGCTGCGATTGCCATAGAAAACACCATCGCTGGTAGTTTGCTACAAAACCACAACCTCTTGAAAGAGAGCGGAATGAAAATCATCGGAGAACAAAAACTCCGCATCAAGCACAATTTGGTGGCCCTTCCGGGACAAGACATCTCCGAAATCACGGAGGCTTATTCCCACCCTATCGCACTCATGCAGTGCCAAGAGTTCCTCAGCAAACATACCCACATCAAGGCCATCGAGAGCGACGACACCGCTTCAAGTGCCAAGCATCTTGCCGAGAGCAATCTAAAGGGTCACGCCGCCATCTGTGGCGAATTGGCCGCTGAAATCTACGGCCTCGAAATCATTGCCAAAGGCATCGAGACCAACAAACGCAATTTCACCCGCTTCCTCATCGCTGCCGACCCTTGGATGGCCGACGAGTTGAACAAAGGCAAATTCCCCAACAAAGCATCGCTTGCCTTCGCCTTGCCCCACGAAGAGGGAAGTTTGGCCAAAGTGCTCTCCATCCTCTCCTACTACGGCATCAACCTGACAAAGATCCAATCTTTGCCTATCATCGGTAGAGAGTGGGAATATATGTTCTACATCGACCTCCATTTTGACAATTACCTTAAATATACGCAGGCTCTCACTGCCGTAACGCCTTTGACCAAGGACTTCCAAATCTTGGGCGAATACGAAGAGGGCCGCCAAACGATCTAAGGAAACAACAAAGTAAAAGAGATTAAGAATAGAATAGCGTATGGAATTAGAAAAGTTCGCACTCCCCGGAGTGGAAGATAAAAGACCGCTGGTCATCGCCGGCCCTTGCAGCGCCGAAACAGAAGACCAAGTCATCGCAACCGCCAAGCAATTGGCCAACAACGGCATCAAGATTTTCCGTGCCGGAATATGGAAACCCCGCACCAAGCCAGGCGGTTTCGAAGGCAACGGCGTAAAAGCCCTCCCTTGGATGCAAGAGGTGAAGAAAACGACGGGCATGCTCACCGCAACCGAGGTGGCAACGGCAAAACACGTGGAAGAGGCATTGAAATACGGCATCGACATCTTGTGGATCGGCGCCCGCACAACGGCCGACCCTTTCGCCGTGCAAGAAATTGCCGACACACTGAAGGGCACTGACGTACCTGTCCTCATCAAGAACCCTGTCAATCCAGACCTTGAATTGTGGATCGGTGCTTTGCAACGCCTCAACAACGCAGGCATCAAGCGCTTGGGCGCCATCCACAGAGGCTTCAGTTCATACGACAAGAAGCTCTACAGAAACCTCCCTCAATGGCACATTCCTATCGAACTGCACCGACGCATCCCCGAATTGCCTATCATCTGCGACCCAAGCCACATCGCCGGCCGAAGAGACCTCATCGCCTCCCTCAGCCAGCAGGCTATGGACTTGCAGTTCCAAGGCTTGATCGTGGAGTCACACTGCGACCCGGACAACGCATGGAGCGATGCCTCTCAACAGTTGACACCTGAGGTTTTGACGCTGATCCTCAACAACCTCGTCATCCGCGACACCAACCAAACGACGGAGAACTTGAACGAGTTGCGCCGCCAAATCGACGAAATCGACATGACACTGCTCGAAACACTCGCCAAGAGAATGCGCATCTGCCGTGAAATCGGTACCTACAAGAAGGAACACGACATCACCGTTCTCCAAACCAACCGCTACGACGAAATTCTCAACAAGCGCGCTCAGCAGGGCGAAGAGTTGGCCATGGACGGAGAGTTCATGAAGGTAGTGTTCGAAGCCATCCACTCCGAAGCCATTCGTCAACAAATGAAGATTATGGAGGGCAAATAACAAAGCACCTTTCTATAGTTGTTAAGCCCAGCCGAAATCGACTGGGCTTAACTATTAACTCCCCTGTGGTTTCCTTGACCTACCATCCGTTCCTCCACAAGATAGGGAAATTCACGCCTTCAGAGTTTTGAAGTGCCCGCACTTAATCCCCCCCCAATGCTGAAAGTTCGGCATCGAGTAGTCTTGGCGAGGAACAATGAAATGGCATAATCCAAGGAAGCATTGCCTTATGTCAGCCAAAGAAAAACCTCCACCCCAAACGTCGTCGCCGGTAGGTGGAGGCTGATTAACCCATAACAAAACTACAACTTTATCAGTCTGGATATACGTAGGCAATAGGGCCTGCTATGTTGAAAGTCTCGCCGTTGAACACGATGCTTCTTTGGCTAATCAAAGAATAAATGAACTTCTTGTTATTCTTGATATTAACGTACTTATACAAGTGGACAGTTCCAGGCTCGCGTGCATAAGAGAGGCTAAAAGCATAACCCAACGCCTTCTCGTCTTGGTATCCATAACGTTGAATGTTCTTATCGGTCAATTTGAGAGAAAGGAACGTGGTCTGCGTGCTCGGATCGTAGTAGCTGCACATAAGCTTTGCCTTGGCATTCGTTGTCGTCTTAAGCAATTTACCGAGAGGACCAATCAAGTTGTTTTCGTTAACGAGGGCGTTTTGCGCACTCAAGTTGTTCTCAAACGAATTGTCCTTGGTTGTGTAGTTGTAGAAGTTCCAAAGCCTACACTTGTCGCCCATACCATACAAAAAGTTGACGAGTTCCTTGTCCTTGGCCGAAGGCATTGGCTTCGGAACATAGGAAGGCGTTCCGTTAATGTAATCGCCCAACACCCAATAGCCCCTATCACTTGCCATAACCGATGAGTTGTCATAAGGAGTTGCCATGTAACTGCTATTAGAAACATTGCTCGTACCACTGTTCGGATTTTCCGTTTCGTGCTGCAAGCCCAAGACGTGACCCACCGCATGCAACATCGGATGGTGTTGCCCTATATACTGACCGTTCAAGTCGTAGCAGTAGTTAGGAAGATTATAAATGTTGACAGAGCCCTCGCCTATCGTTTTCCCTGAAGCAATCAATTGCTGCTCCTTGACTTGGTTGGCAACACCCGTCTCGGTCTTCACCACACTTGTTCCTGGAACGTTCGTATCTACGCCAATGTAAACACTGAATTGGCATGGCGTGTTCGTACCCGTCACATCCACAAAGTTGACATCTGCATAGTCCATCCAAATGTAGGTCTGCAACTTGAAGACTTTCCTCATATGAGTATCATAAGAAGAGAGGCCATATCCGTCTCCCACAAAACGATAGTTGAGGTCTCTTTGTGAACCACTCCATGGAGAGGTCGCCCCAAATTGGGTCCAAGCCCTCAATCCGCTCTCATTTCCGTTTTCTCCAGAAAGACATACGGCCGACAACTTCTCGTCATTTCCGTTGTTGGTGAGTTCATCCAACTTCTCGTCTGAGCAGCTCGCAAGGAAACCAGCAGCGGCTGCCAACAGCAAATAATTGTATTTCATAACAAAAAAAAGGGCCTTACCTAAATTGCTCTTCTCTCGCAGACCCATTAATCAAGAGAAGAAGTATTTATTGTTATATTCATGAAATAATTTGCACAAAATTAGTAAAAATAGAACACAATAAACACAAAAATACACACAATAATACAATATTTCAGAAATTAAAATACAATAAATTCATAATCAACAAGATTAAAATACAATTAACCACAAATAAATATCATTTTTTATGAAACATAAACATCAAACAAACCCAACAAGAGGAGATACGACGCCCATTGTGCCTCAAAAATCGCCACTTCCCTTTTGCCGTTTAGGCATAGTTTCCTATTTTTGCAAAAAGTATTAATAATCAGACAAAAACCTGAACGTTAACTTTCACAACCACGAAAAAAAATGGCAAAACACATACTACTATCCATCATAGCAGCCTTCGCCTTGTGCGCCTGCTCCTACGCACAGCCCATTCCGCTGGGGTGGAACGTCAACGCGGAAGTCTTCAGCGCCGCCCCGCAGCACTACCACATGAACATCAAGGAGCAAGACCAATCGGTTTCGGGATACATTCACGAGAACGTACGCACCAGGTTGGGCGCGGGCTACCTCTACAAGGTGGGCCGACCGCTGAACATCGGTCTGTCGGGAAGATATGAATACAACAACGAACAGGTAAGCGGTGTGCCCAGCGAACTGATGATGTGGAACGAAGAGCACCACACCTTCAAGGCGAACGCCAACATCGTGCTCTACGCCCTGCTCTTCAAAAAGCCGATTATCACCTTTGGCAACGTCTCCGCCGAAGCCAGCACATGGGGCATGGAGCGAGTAAGCGGCATGGCGGCATCGGTGTGGATGCTCAAACTTTCGAAGGAGACGCAGTTTGGCGTCGGCGGACTGGTGCTGTTCAACACCACGAGCCAATGGCCATTCATTCCGTTCGCCCTCTACAGGCACGTCTATAACCCACGCTGGACGCTCAACTTCAACTATCCCTTCTTCTCCATGCAGTACACGCCACGCAAGGAGCACACCATTGCGGCAGGCTTCACGTTTGACTCCTACGGCTACTGGCTGCACCCCATCAGTGAGGATTTTCCCGAGACGGTTTACTACCGACGCTCACTCCTACGCACCGGCCTCAACTACGACTGGCGCATGACGAAATGCTTCACCCTCACCCTCCAAAGCGGATGGGAATACACCATGAACGGAGGCTTCTTCACAGCCAACGGCAAAGAGCAACTCTACAAGATGAAGCACCCCAACGGCCTCTATGCCCAACTCGGCCTCCGCTTCCGCCCCAACCGCCCAAGCATGAAAAGTGCGGGGGAAGAAGGGGGGAAGAAATAAAATATGGACGACCACCAAACCACTTGAACGAGTTTGCCACAAGGCCAATAAAAAAAAGGAAGCGCACAAGCACCTCCTTTCTTCTGCAAGTTATCGTGTTCTACAATCACTTCATTTTATAGCACATAATACTTCGGCAACTATTCTTACATCGTCATTTTCAGAAAGTTCAATAGGCGAGTATTTTTTATTAAGCGGAACGAGTGTGATGGACTTGCGACTGCCATCTGCATTCCGTTCGCTACGATATTCCTTAATCGTATATTTTCCATCGTAGTCGCCGTCGTACTCACTGATTTGCGCAATCACCATTTTTCCATTGCGGCTACCTGCACTTTGAGAAGTGAAGAAACGGCAGATGACCATGTCGCCATCTTCAATTTTCGGTTGCATAGATTGCCCCTTGGCTTGACATACGAAGTAGGTCTCGTCACCCTTCGGATGCACACCACAGCCTTCTATGCTTAGCCAACCCTTTACGCTTGGCAATTCGTTGTCTTCAAACGCTCCACAGGCTGCTTTCAGGTTGAAGACTGGCAGATATGTGACGTACTTGTCCGCATCGGCAACCTCCTCTACTATCTCTGCCATTGGCTTGATGTTCTCCGGCTGAACAACCTCGCTCTTGGCGGTTGCTCCACTTAGGTTAAGAGATGGCAGTTGATTAACAATGGCAATGGTCTTCACGCTGACGTTGATGACACTCAACAACAAGTCCAAAATGTAACGTGGCTGATTATGTTCCTTACTCCAATCGTTGCAGTCGTTCTTGATTTGGCTGTCTTTATCAATGGTCACTGCGTAGCGTTCCATAATCCACTCAATGGCACTCTTGCCATTCACCACATAATCGTAAGCCTCTGCCGGAATGTTCTCTATAGTGATGTGTGGATTATAAATGATGGTGCTTGGCTTGTCCTTTGCCTTTTTACCAGTAGGGAAGCGCATCTTCTCCACTTTGTAATAGTTGAAAGCATCGCCGTTCAAAACTGTTTCTCCCGTTTCTTCGTCGATGTAGTCCTCCTTCTTACCAAGTTCTGTAACCTTCACCTCTGGGTGCGCCGCAACGCTTTCATAATTCAAATGAAGATCTGCCAATGCACGACCTGCCTTATTGAATACTACGAAGTCTGCAACCTTTTCCACAATAGGAATACGAGGCAAAGACTTTCTCAAATCGTCAGCAAAACGGGTACGATATTCTTCTGAATGAAGAATGCCGTAAACATAGTAAAAGATGTCTTCTTTGGTTATGCTGGTCAAGTTGCCATAACGACTACGAACTTCCTTTAAAATCCAATCGCTGACGCCATCATGTCTGATGTATTTGCCTTCTCCTTCTTGCTCAAACAATTCCAACTGGTTTCCTGCTTTCTTTTCTCCACGTTCTTCGTACCAATAGAGAGGGAAACATTGGCCATTAAACATTAATTGTAAGTCAGGAATGTTTGTTGTCAACAATGAAGAAAAACCTTTTGAAGAACCAACACCACTAAGGCAAATGCAAATATTATTAGATATAGTTTCTGGGTAAATCTTTGTCTGTTGGTAAGTCCTCTGAATCAACTCTTTTTGATAACACAGATTTTGTTTAACAAAAGGTCTATATAGAGAAGTGATAATACTATTGCTTTTAAATTTAAACACCTCATTCTTAACTAAAGCATCACGGAACATATCAGTCCATGTAATTCTTCGTTTGTTAACTTCAATCTTATAGTTTTGATTTTCAAAATACTTTTCTCTTTCTGAATTGTAATAGTTTACCATATTACCCACTTTTTCAGTCAAAGATTTGATAGAGAAGTCGTAAAGGAACACATCTTTGTTTGTCGCTATACCTAACGAATATGGGATAAACACACTATTAGATTTAACATCGAATTTTTTCTCTGAAGCTATTTGAATTAAAGAGTCAAACACCCCATCTCTCTGGTTAATCCAATCATGCTTATCGTTAGGCTTAATAATTTGCCAATCAATCTTACCAGAACCAAGGCTCCTGAATTCTTTAACTTTCTTTAGTTTATCTTCTCTCGACAAATAGTCTCCAATATCGTGATAATGTATAATAGCCTTCTTGTTTTCTGCTTTTGGATTCTTTACCAAGAAGGTAATGGCAATAGGTGTGCGGCTACCACTGCCAAAAATCTTACCACCTTCTTTTCGACTCAATTCGCCTGATGTGCGTTGATTACCCCTTAGATTCAACACATAAATACTACTGAACTCGTCTTCAAAACACTTACGCATACCGTCTTGGGCATTGCCATCCAACCATGCTCCATTACTAATGAAGGCTACAATACCGCCATCTTTGTTATTATTGGCATTTATACGGTCACTTGCCCATCTGAACGCTTTCACATAGCTATCATATAGACCTTTTGTTAGATTCGCTGTCGAATGCTTTGCGTATGTGTTTGCAATTCTCTCCTCTAAATTCTTATATTTTACATGTTGTGCTTCATCATCTGCTGACTTTTGACCAATGGAATACGGTGGATTACCAATAACAACCCTAACCGGTGCCTTTTTCTGTTTCTTCAAACGCTCGGAGTTTTCTGGGAACAACTGACTGAAGATGTCGTTATCGCCAGTTTCGTTGAGTTGGAAGGTGTCGGTCAAGCAAATGCCATCGTATGGCAAGTATTGCTCACGTTTAACAATATCGTGGAACACACTCTCAATGTTTACATCGGCAATATAGTAGGCCAATAAAACAATCTCGTTACAATGTATCTCTTTCTGATACTTGCGCTCCAAGTCTTCTTTCTTTATCAAGCCACTCTGCATCAAGCGGGTGATGAATGTACCCGTTCCTGTAAACGGATCCAAAATGTGGACATTCTCTTCGGTAAGACTTGTGTCAAACTCTTGCTTTAGAATGTCGTTCACACTGCGGATGATGAAGTCCACACACTCTACTGGTGTATAGACAATACCCAACTTCTCCACAGTAAGTGGGAACGCACCCTTAAAGAACTTTTCATACAGGCTTTTAATGATACTCTGCTTGCCCTCTAAATTGTCGATGTTGGTTACATTTCGTTTTACAGAATCGTAGAACTTTTCGAGCACATCAAGGTCTTTGGTCAATCCCTTGCCTTCCAAAAGTTCAATCATGTGCTGCATACTACGGCTGACAGCATTGTTCTTTACGAACTCATATTCAGCGAACAACGCATCAAACACGGGGCGGGTAATCAAGTGCTGGGCAAGCATTTCTACGGCTTGAGGTCCATCAATGCTGTCGTTGATGTTCTTTTTCAAACCTTCCAAGAAGTTGTCAAACTCTTCTTTGTGGACACCATCCTTCAGCACCATTTGGGTAATACGGGCTATAAAGTTCTTGGCAACTTCGCCCACCTCCTTTGCCCAGTTCTCCCAATAAAGTCGGTCGCCACATTTCTCAACCAACTTGGCATAGATACCTTCCTTCAATTCTCCAAAACGGAGCGTGAGTTGCTTGCCAACCTCGTCAGCCCCCAACACTACAGCATCGTCAGCATCTTGCCTGTCGTCGTCACCACCCAACGCAACGCCACCAATGGTAATCTTGCGTGAAGGGTCGTCAGTTGGATCGTTCTTCTTCTTGTTCAGATTGATTTTGTTTACTTCTGCATTGAAGTTATCGTCGTGGCTTCGCAATGCGTTCAATATGCTCCAAACCACATCGAAAGTGGTACTTTTGTTCAACACCTCTTCCGGTTTTTGGTTTTCTTCTACCACAATAGGAATGATGATGTAGCCGTATTTCTTCTCTTCCGGAGTCCCCTTTTTGAAGTTACGCATAATACGCCCTACCGACTGTACTACATCCACCTGGCTGTTGCGTGCAGAAAGGAACAATACAGCATCGAGGGCTGGAACATCCACGCCCTCGCTCAAACATCTTACATTGGTTATTACCTTGCAGACATTCTCGTTCTCCGGTTCTTCTCTGAGCCACTGCAACTTTTCATTGCGTTGCATCGAGTCCATGCTGCCATCAATATGCTTGGCTTCAACAATGACCGCTTTGTCTTTCTCGCCATCGTTCAAAATGTTATAATAGTCTTGCGATAGTTGTGGTAATATATGCGCCACATTCTTCGATGTGCCAGGCTTGTAATCATCGCCAATAGAAGAGCAGAACGCCAAAGCCCTATGCATCTTTCTTGGATCGACTTCCCAAGTCTTACCGCCATCGCCCTTTACTTGCTTTGCAAGTCCGTTGATGACACCAATCAACTTGGTGGTATCGTCAAAGTCGAATTCCTTACTTAAAGGATTTTCCACTTTCTCCTTAATGTTTACAGGAAGGTCACTGCCATTAACAGTAAGAACTAAAACCTTATAGTCTGTCAAAAGGCCATGCTCTACCGCATAACTGAAGTTCACTCTGAAAAATTCTTTGCCATAGATGCCTTCATCGTCCATCGAGAAAAGCACGGCATCTTTTTCGGCCGCCTTCTTCTGGGCACTCTCGCCATATAGGCGTGGAGTAGCAGTCATATACAGACGCTTCTTGCCCTGTACATTCTTATCGTCGTGAATCTTGGTAAAACTGCTTTCTCTGTCTCTGTCCTTCATCACACCAGTTGTTCGGTGCGCTTCATCACATACGATATAGTCGAACACACCATACTCGCCATTCGTTTCCTTCAAGATGGCTTTCTGCGCTTCGCTTACCGCATCCACACTTTGGTAGGTGCTGAACACCACCACCATACCTTTGCCTTGCTCGCTGTGCTTTCTGTAAAGTTTCAACTGCTTGGCAATGGTGTCTGCATTTGTGGTAGCAGGCAACGGCAAATCCGTTATACTCTCTTCCTTATCGTCGAAGTTATTGTTCTTTTTGGTAATCTTGCTGCTCTTGCTGTCGCTACAGATGCAGACTGCCTTAAACGGCTTCTTACTATCGGCACTCCAGTCGTTCAGTGCCTGACCAAGCAAGGCAATACTTGGCACCATGAACAGAATAAGTCCCTTGCTGTCGGTTAGTTGTTCCACCAGATTCAACGCCGTGTAAGTCTTACCCGTACCACAAGCCATAACCAACTTGCCTCGGTTGTTACCTTCCTCAATAAAATGTGTTCTTGCCTTGCTGATGGCTTTCAGTTGGTGTTCCATCAACTGCTTTCCCGGCAATCTGACATTAGTACCTTGACCACCACTTTCCAACTTTGCCCAATCCACCGGACTCATTTCCAGATCTTTCAACCCTATACGCTGAACGGGAGGGTTTTGGTTTGCTATTGTTTGTATAGCGGTAGTCCCCCAATGGTCTGTGGTAGAAATCCATAGTCTTAAGCTGAAACCAACCCTCTTCAAGGTTACATCGTCGGTAAATGTCTTGCTTGATGTGGAAAGGAACGAATCTATAGCAGGTTTGTCAATTACTGCATTCTCGTCATAGCATTTACACTGAATAGCCCAATACTCGCCCTCTTCGGTGCGTGCCACCAAGTCGATTCCAGTATCTTTACCACCAAACTCCGCCTTTGCGGGAAACTTTTCCCACAACCATACGTCTTTTAAAATATTGCTATACCGAGGGTCGGACTGAAGCCAACGCTGGATTATTTTTTCAAAAAAAGCACCTTTTTGGCGTTCTGTAACCGAAAGAGATCTGATTTTTTTGAGGATGTCGTAAATGCTCATGGGATGCTCATTTTTCCAATCAGGAAATGGGCATGTTGTTTTAGTATGAGCATAAAAAGTCCCCTACCCGCCTAAAATACACTTTTAGGCGGGAGATTTTTACGTTCAATTTTTTCTCGATTTTTGCCCTTCCCCGATTAGGGATTAGAGCGTTCTGCTATTCCATATCGTGTAAACAAAAATAGGGCCTGACTAAACACACGAAGCGTGGGCAAATGCTTACCTACGCTTCGGGTGTTTGGACAGGACCCTCACAAACAGATAAGCTCCACCCACGCAAACCGCGGGCGTTGCATTTATCATTCTGTTTGTGAAACTTCTCTGCGTCCAAACTTTGAAGCGTTTCCAGAATAAATAGCGACGCTATTAAATTGAAATCATATGTCACAACTCTTCCCCTTTTTAGGGTGTAAAGTGCCTTGCAAAAGTACGAAAAAACGTCCAAACAAACAAGAGACGAGACATACAAAAACGCCAACTAATCTACGCTTCCTTGTGCCCGCCCGTACTTTCCACCGTAGCGTCCTACAGACGTTCTTGCCCACCCGACGCTGCTCAGCCCCGCACATCCTCGCTCCGCTCGAATCTACGGGGTTACCCAAATAGCGTCTTGCAGACGCGTACGCCATCTCCATCCACCAACCACAAGTCAACGACAGCCCCATCTGCGTCTGTAAGACGCTACCTCCTTAACCCCGTACATACAAACACGACAGTGGGTGGATGTGCGGGGGAGACAACTGGGCGTAAGGGTGATGCCTTGTACCCGTCCGTGCGGTGCAGGTGTGTCGGAGGATGGTGACAACATACACAAAAAAAAGGCCCGAACCAGAGACCACGCCTCTTCGTTCGGACCCATATCAGTTGATTGGTCGTATTTTCTTATCTATATTCAAACCTTGCCTTGCCGTCGGCTTCCACTTTCAGGCTTACGTCGGCGCCGTGGATGACGGGCATGTTGGTCGTTTCGTGACCGAGCGGGAAGTTGAACGCCACGGGATAGTCGTATTCGGCAACGGCAGAGGCGATGATCTCCTTCACCGTCTGGCCAAACGAGGCGTCCTCGTCAATGTCAGAGAAGGCACCGACCAGCAAGCCCGAAACCGAAGAGAGGATGCCGCCCAACTTCAGGCTGTGCATCATTCGGTCGATGTGGTACGGACGCTCCGAAATGTCCTCGATGAAGAGAATCTTGCCCTTCGGCTGAATGTCGAACGGCGTGCCTCGCAAGCCATACATCACCGAGAGGTTTCCGCCCACCAACTCGCCCGTAGCCTCGCCTGCACGATTGAGCGAGCAAGGGGTCAACGTAAAGTCGGTAGGTGCGCCAAACAACGCACGCCTCAACGCCGAAACAGCGTCCCAATTGCCCGCCGTGTGCGCCAACGCCTTCGCCATCGCCCCGTGCAACGACTGTATGCCGTGGTGGGAAATGGCCGCATGTAGAATCGTGATGTCGCTGAAACCGATGAGCCACTTAGGCGACGCCTCGAAGCCCTTGAAGTTCAACTGATCGACAATGCGAACGGCTCCGTAACCGCCCCTTCCGCAAAGGATGGCACGGATGGAGGGATCGTCCATCGCCCACTGCAAGTCGGACAAGCGTTCCTCGTCCGTACCCGCAAAACGACCGCGTTTCCCTTTGGCCGAAGCGCCCAACACCGGCACCAATCCCCAAGAGACCAGCACCTCGGCTGCGCCGTCCACCAACTCGGGAGCCACCGCACCCGACGGGGAGACGATAGCCACCTTGTCTCCCTCTTTCAAATATGGAGGTCTAATCATACTCTTTCATTTTTTTTGCGAAGCAACCTTACGCTGCGACGCCTTGTTAGCACAATACAAAAATAAAAAAAGTGCGTCAGAAAAACTAATCTAACGCACTTCCTAGAACTTGTAGCGGGAACGAGAATTGAACTCGTGACCTCCGGGTTATGAATCCGACGCTCTAACCAACTGAGCTATCCCGCCATCATTTTTGCTTTTGCGATGCAAAGGTAGTGCTATTTTCCGATTCTGCAATAGGGAAAGCAAAATATTTTCAATTTGGAATGCATTTTTTTTCATCCGTGGCGAATTTTCGCGCCGTTCCATCGTCTTTTCGACCAACAAAAAGCTCACTTGCGTGATTTTCCACGAAGTTAATTTCTAAAAAAACTTTCGCACCCAAGAAAAATTTCATACTTTTATGCTCAGAACGAAAAGGAGCGCTTCTACGGCATGGAGCCAGAGACCTCCCGACGTTTCCTTATGGAGATAACGTCCTCCTAATATTTTACGGGGGATTTTTACAAAGTATTCTTCATTGTTTTCACGGAATTTCCTTATCTAATTGGCGATTCATCCCATGCGACAGAATGCAGAATTGATGAGCCGAAAGATTGACAAGATGTTAAAATATTGGTTTTTACTTTTTACCCTGCTAACGATAGCCTCGCCCTCATTCGGCGAGACAAAGACTTTCCATTCCTATAAAGCCGCCACGGAGACCCCTTACGGCGACGTCACCCAACTTTTAGAAGACTCACACGGCTACTTGTGGATTTCAACACTGAACGGCCTCGTACGATTTGACGGATTCGACTACAAATTGTACAAACGTGTCAAGGAAGACATCACGTCCATTCCCCACGACGTCTGCTTCAGCCTCTTCGAAGATTCCAAACAGCAACTTTGGGTGGCAACCGGCCGTGGACTTGCCATCTACAACCGGGAGAAGGACAACTTCATCAGCGTGCCTATCCAAGGCCGCGTGCGCAAGGGCGTCTATAAAATATTGGAAGACCAAGACGGAACATTCTGGTCGCTGACCTACATCGACCTCCTTCACTACGACCAGGAGAAAAACACCGCCTACAGTTTCCCCATCATGGGTAACGACATCGCCGACATGGGCAACAGCATCTGGATCACCTCCGACGAAGAGGGCATCCGCATCCTCGACAAGAAAAGCCAACACCTGAGAAACTTCGACGGCGACATCAAGCACGCGAGAATCATAAGACACGCTTCCAACGGCGACATCTATGTCGGCACGAGCGACAACGGATTCTACGTCATCGGGGCAGACGAAAAGATAAAAAAGCACGTCGTAGCCACGCCAAGCGACCCTTACGCCATGGCAGACAATTTCGTGCAGACACTCTATGAGGACAAAAGCCACAAGATATGGATAGGCAACCGAAACGGAAACGTAGCCATCTTCAACCCGACGACACTCGAATTCGAGGCCATCAACTACACCTTGCCGACCAACATCGACAAGAAGAACTTCACGACCTACAGCATCCTGGAAGATTCCAACGACAACATCTGGCTGGGCACGCACCAGTTCTGGTTGCTCTACGCCAACAAGACGACGAACAACTTCACCTGCTACCAGCACAACAACCGTATGAACGGTACGATTTCGGGCAACCCCATCTCCTGCATCAGCCAAACGAAGAAGCAACTCTTCATCGGAACCGACGGCGGAGGCCTCAACACAACCGATCTGCAGAAGAGAGACAACTTCAACACCATCGGACACTTCGGAAAAGTCATCCTCGACGTCCAACCCGACGTGAACGAGAACCGCTTGTGGATCGCCACCTGGGACAACGGACTCTTCCTCTACGACTGGCAAAAGGATGCGATATTGCGACACTACGCCCAAAACGCCACCGACTCAACGCTCAAACTCCCTTCCAACAACATTAGTTCCATCCTCGTAGATGGTCCTAACATCTGGCTGGGCACAAGCGGCATGGGTGTCGTCAAAATCGAAACAGGGAAGAACAAGGTCCTCAGTCAGGAGACCTCCTACGAAGACCCGTTCTCCATAGAGGATTCCAAATACATCAACCACTTGATGAAAGACTCGGACGGATGGATATGGATAAGTTCCAGTGAAGGTCTGCGCAAATACAAGGATGGCGTACAGATAAAATTCCCTTATTCGGACAAGGAGAACGAACTGCCTCAAAACCAAATCTCCTGCTGCTACGAAGATAGCCAACAACGTATCTGGGTGCTAACCGCCACCAGCGGTATCGTCCTCTACGACAAAGAGACGAACGGCTTCAAAAACTACAGCAAGGAATACGACATACCGACCGACCTGAAATCCATCCAAGAGGACGAGAACGGCATGCTTTGGCTCATTGCCAGAAACCGCATCATCGAATTCTCTCCAAGCAACAAGAGCAGTAAACTCTACGAATTGGAAGACGGTTCGGAGGAGATTTCATTCAATGCGAAATCCATTCACCGAGACAACGCCAACAACATCTACATCGGCTCCAACTACGGTATGTTCGCCTTCAACCCCAACAAGATGAAGGTCAGCAGCAACACTCCACACATCCTACTGAAAGACCTCTACATTTGGGACAAGCAACAAATTTCAGGACAGGAAGGCTCCGTCCTGAAAAACGCCATCCAATACACAGACACGATCACCCTCGGGCCCGACCAAAACGACATACGCATCAGTTTCATCGCCATCGATTTCGAGAAGCAGAACTGCATCCGCTACAGCTATACGTAGGAGGGACATTCACAAGAGTGGAAAGAGGTCGGCAAAGACCGTTCGGCAGCATTTTCGCTCCTCTCTCCGGGCAAATACAAATTCAAGTTGAAAGCCACGAGCCACGACGGAACCACCTACGAGCGAGAAAAATCGCTCACCATCATCATCCTACCCCACTGGTGGCAGACATGGTGGTTCATCGCCCTCTGCATTCTCATCCCTGCCCTACTGGCCATCTTCCTTTACAATAAACGTACGCAATATTTGATCTCGCAAAAGACCAAACTGGAGGGACTCGTCGCTGACAGAACTTCCGAATTGGAACAACAGGCCATCGAATTGAAACAGAAGAAGGACGAGGTGGAAAAGAAGAACGCCGAACTGGACGAGATGCTCACCATCAAGAACCGCATCCTCTCCATCATCGCCCACGACTTGAAGAACCCATTGACCTCCATCGTAGGGCTCCTCTCCCTCCTTCTCGACAACGCCAAGGAGAAGGAGAGCCAAGAGTACACTTATACGAAAGAGGCCGCGCGCGCCGCCAAGAAGTTGCAGGAGCAGATGGAGAATATCCTCGAATGGGCAAGGATCCAAACCAAGGCCATCTTCTACTCGCCCAACAACATCTCCATCGCCGCCCAAGTGAAGGATTCAGTATCGCTGTTAAAAGAAACGGCAGAGCAGAAAAACATCACCATCACCATCGAAGACGACTCAAAGCACTTCGCCTTTGCCGACGGACGAATGGTGGGCACCATCCTTCGCAACCTCATCAACAACGCCATCAAGTTTACCAACGAAAACGGCAAAATCCTCATCAAAGTGGAGGAGAACGAGGAGAACGTCATCCTCATCGTCAAAGACAATGGTGTAGGCATGGACCAAGAGACCGCCGGAAAACTATTCGACAAGGAGGTGAACGCGACAACCTTCGGAACTAACAACGAAAAGGGTTCTGGTCTTGGACTCAAGATTTGCCACGACTTCGTCATCACCAACAAGGGAACAATCAACATCAACAGCGAAAAGGGCAAGGGCACAACCATCACCATCCTGCTCCCATTAGGCGACAAGATGGCCAACGACGAAATAGCCACAACAGGCAAAAGCGAAAAGGTGACAGACAAAAACAAAGCCTACAAACAGGAGAAGCCATACACCATCGTTGTGGTGGACGACAACAGCGAGATTCTCACCTTCCTCTGCGCCCTCTTCCAAAACGACTTCAACGTGGAGAAGGCAAGCGACGGCAAAATGGCGTTGGAGAAGATTCAGAAGACACTCCCAGACATCATCCTCTCGGACATCACCATGCCAAAGATGGACGGAAAGGAACTCTTGAGACAAGTGAAGAGCAATCCGCTCACCAAGCATATTCCGGTGGTGCTCCTCACCTCAGACGACACCATAGAGAGCCAGTTGGACAGCCTCACCCTTCGCGCCGACGACTATATGACCAAACCGTTCGACAGCAAGGTGCTTCAAGCCAAGGTGAAAAGTATCCTCAGCAACCGCGAATTGGTCATCGACCACTTGCACAAGGAAATCATCAGCACTGAGACTGAGACGAAATTGCCGGAAAGCCGCGACGATCAATTCCTACGCAAGATAAAGGAGGTGCTCCAAGAGAACATCTCGGAGAGCAACCTCTCCGTAGAGTTCATAGCCGAGAAGACAGCACTCAGCCGCGTACAACTTTTCCGAAAGTTCAAAACCATCACGGGAAATTCGCCTTCGGAATACATCAAGAACTTCCGTCTGCAACACGCCGCCAAACTCTTGGAGAGCGGCAAGTTCTCCGTTGCCGACGTAGCCTACGAAGTGGGATTCTCGGACCCTAAATACTTCGGCATCTGCTTCTCCGAGAAGTTCAAGATGTCGCCTTCCGCCTATGCTAAACAGGCACAAGAGGAGAAAGCCGAAGAGAAACAACAAGAGTGATTATTACGGCTAAAACAAATCAAAAGTTCTGAAAAGATTTCTATAGGACATAATCACGTCTAACGCTTAGAGTCGGCGAATTTTTAGAGGTCACCGCTAATCAAAAAGAGGGGAAGAACCTAATTTTATTCCACATTCCCCCCTTATACGATTGTCAAAACGAAAAAGTTTTCTATTTTTGCGAAAAGAATAAACAATTAGGAAAAGATTATGGCAGATATTACAGGCTACTTTAAAGCAGCAGAAGATAAAATGGAGGGAGCAATCCTCCACCTCGACGATTCATTGGCTCACATCAGAGCAGGAAAGGCTAACGCAAGAATCCTCGACCCTATCCGTCTTGAGTACTACGGAAGCATCGTACCACTTTCTAACGTGGCTACGATCACTACTCCCGACGCCCGCACCATCATCGTGCAACCTTGGGAGAAAAAACTCATCGGCGAGATCGAGAAGGCCATCATGAACTCTGAGGTAGGCATCACTCCAGAAAACAACGGCGAGGTGATCCGTTTGACAATCCCTGCCTTGACAGAGGAGCGTCGTAAGGCTTTGGCTAAGCAAGTCAAGGGCGAGGGCGAGACCGCAAAAATCAGCATCCGCAACGCAAGACGCGACGCTATCGAAGGCTTCAAGAAAGAGATGAAGAACGGTTTGGCCGAAGACCAAGAGAAGGACGCCGAGGCTGACATCCAAAAGATGCACGACAAGTACGTCAAGAAAGTTGACGACATGCTCGTCATCAAGGAGAAAGAGATTATGACCGTATAATTCTTCGGACGATATTGTCCAAAAGAATTAAAACATATCAAGGAGCGTCGGGATTCTGAATCAGAAATCCTCTGACGCTCCTGTTGTATGGGTATTAGCGAAGGGCAGGCACAAGGAAGGGGCAGGCACAAGGCCTGCCCCTACAAAAAAAAAAAAAAAAAAAAAAAAAACAAAGCACGCCAAAAACGGGAAAAAAACAAAACACACAGCCCCAAAAAAAAAAAAAAAAAAAAAAACGACAAGCAAAGTATGCAAGGACTGGTAATCAGGAACACAGGAAGTTACTATCAAGTGAAAGCCACGGACGGTGAGGTTTACGACTGCAGAATCAAAGGTACATTCCGCATCAAAGGCATCAAAAGCACGAATCCCGTTGCCGTGGGCGACCATGTGACTTTCGACCTCACGAAAGAGGGCGTCGGACTCATCAACAAGATTGAGGAGAGGAAGAACTATATCGTCCGCAAACCCTCCAACCTCTCCAAACAGCTGCACATCATCGCGGCCAACCTCGACCAGGCTTTGCTGATCACCACCATCAACCACCCCGTAACTTCCACCACCTTCATCGACCGCTTCCTCGCCACCTGCGAGGCCTACCGCGTGCCTGCTGTCATCGTCATCAACAAGACCGACTGCTACGACGAAGGGGAACTTGAGTATATGGAGGCGATTTGCCACCTGTACGAAACCATCGGCTACCAATGCCTTACCCTTTCAGCCAAAACCAAGGAGGGCATTGAGGCATTGAAGGAGACGCTCAGGGGGAAAGTCACTTTGCTGTCGGGCAATTCGGGTGTAGGAAAATCCTCCATCATCAACGCCATATCCGAAGATTTCAAGGCAAAGACCGGCGAAATATCCGAAAGCCACAATACAGGTATGCACACGACCACCTTCTCCGAAATGTATGAGTGGGAAGGCGAAAGTTTCCTCATCGACACCCCCGGTATCAAAGGATTCGGCACCATCGACTTCCAGAAAGAGGAGGTCGGCCACTTCTTCCCGGAGATATTCAAGAAATCGGCCGAGTGCCGCTTCGGCAACTGCACACACACGCACGAGCCTGGCTGTGCCGTACTTGCCGCCATCGACGAGCACCTCATCAGCCAATCCCGATACGCAAGCTACATCAGCATCATCGGCGACGCCGAAGAGAGCAAATATAGACAATAGAACATGAAGAAGACCTTCGACAACTTTGACAAAATCAAATACTTGCTTGCCATCTTCGCCGTGGCCATCATTTCCATCTCCGTCTATTATTCCAATAGACTCGCCAATGACATGGCCCAAGAGGAGCGCAAACGAATAGAACTGTGGGCTGAAGCCACCCGCCAAATCATCAACGACGACAATGCTTCGCTCGAATTCACCATGAAGGTCATCGAGGAGAACACCACTATCCCCGCCATCATCGCCGATGCCGAGGGGAACATCTTCACGTTCAGGAACATCAACCCTCCGAGCAATAACATCGAGTCGTTCCTCAAAGCCGAGATCGAAGACCTCCGCAACAAGCACAAGCCTATCCAGATAAAATTGGACGAGGAGACCGAGCAACTACTCTACTATGACGACTCGACGCTTCTGAAACGCCTCGCCTACTTCCCTTACATACAATGGCTCATCATCATGACCTTTTGCGTCATCCTCTTCCTCGTGTTCCGTAACGCGAAGAAGGCAGAGCAAGACCGCGTATGGGTAGGCCTCTCCAAAGAGACGGCGCACCAACTCGGGACACCGATCTCCTCCCTCCTCGCTTGGGTGGAAATTCTGAAGTGCAACAACGTGGAACCCGAATTGATGCCCGAAATCGAGAAGGACGTCAATCGACTGAAAACCATAGCGGAACGCTTCTCCAAAATCGGCTCAATACCCGAAAAGGAGGAGACATCGCTAAAAGAGCTATTGGAGAACACGGTCAACTATATGCAGAAACGGGCTCCCAGCAAAATTGTCATCACCTGCAATTACGACGCAGACGCTCCGACGCAGATGAAACTCAGCAAACCCCTCTTCGAATGGGTGGTGGAAAACCTCTGCAAAAACGCCATCGACGCAATGGAGGGAGAAGGAAGAATCGACATCTACGCCTTTCAAAAGGAGGAGTTCCTCTGCATTGACGTCCAAGACACGGGGAAAGGCATTCCAAAGTCGAAATTCAAGACCGTGTTCCAGCCCGGCTACACCACGAAAAAACGAGGCTGGGGATTGGGGCTCTCGCTCGTCAAACGCATCGTCGAAGAGTATCATAAAGGCAAAATATTCGTCAAGAAATCCGAAATCAACAAAGGAACAACCTTTAGAATACTTTTAAAAAACAATATAACTCACTAAATCAAAACATTTTAGCATCATTCGCTAAAAAACATCAAAAAAATAGGGATTGTTTTGATTTTGTATTGCAAATTTTTGTACTTTTGCAGAGTTTTAAACGTCCATACAAAAGTGGGAAAATTCAGTGCATACACGATTCCGTTAAAGGACTTGTCCGAAGGAGTTCACATTTACGAGTACGATTTGGACAACGAATACTTCACGGCCATCGAAGGTCCAGAGGTACCGAAAGGGAAAGTTCATGCCACGGTTGAAGTAAAGAAAGGTTCACAAGCCTTTGAGTTGAAGTTTGACATCAAGGGAGTTGTTCAAATTCTTTGCGACCGCTGTTTGGAGGAGATGGACCAAGAGATTGACACGCAAGACCGCTTGACTGTCAAATTCGGTCCAGACTATGCTGAGGAAGGCGAATCCCTCATCGTTGTCCCCGAGGACGAAGGCGAAATCAACCTCGCCTGGTTCCTTTACGAATTCATCGCCTTGAACATTCCAATCAGGCATGTTCACCCTATCGGCAAGTGCAGCAAGACAATGGTTTCCAAGTTGAGGAAACACCTTGCCCATGACGCCAACGAGGACGAGGAGATTGACTTCGATGAAATGGAGGAGATTGACGAAGAGGATGCAGTAGCCGACGAAAGCGAATCCGAAGATGCAATTGACCCTCGTTGGGAAGGTTTGAAACAACTTTTAAACAAAGACAGTAATAACTAATTAATTATAAATAAAAATGGCACATCCTAAGCGAAGACAAGGTAAGACAAGAGGAGCAAAGAGAAGAACTCACTACAAGGCAGTTGCTCCAACATTAGCAGTATGTACAAACTGTGGAGCGTTGCATTTGTACCACAGCGTATGTGGTGAATGCGGTTACTACCGTGGTATGGTAGCTGTAGAGAAACCAGCTGCTATCTAATTCATTCGGTAAAAAACGGAAATATATAGCCCCTTGGACTTCAGTTCAGGGGGCGTATTTTCGTCTATTCACGCGTCGTAACTCTACCTACAACAAGAATCTGGGCACCCCATGCGTCAGAAAGACAAACTGCCGATCAGACATTCAAGCCCATCCCTCAAATTGTGTAATAATCAGTAATTTTCACCCTTTTCAATCAAGGTGGTGTCTTTGTATGTAGTATATAATTTAAGGCAGCGTATCTATTTTAGATATAACATTGGGATACGATTCATAGTATATTACATAATCACTATCATTGAATCCATTTTCATCTATAAATAGGTGTTTATATGTAACATAATTCTGAAGACTATCATCATAAAAAGTATAAGTCGTTTCAGGCCCATCAACAATCGTCTCAGTAAATCTGCCGTCAGAAGAAGCGTATGAATAACTATAGGTCGCAAAAGGCACAAGTACAATATTAGTGAAAAAAATCAGGATTTGTCTTAAATGAGTTTTAAATGGATTATGGGTTTTATCTCCTTTTTCTAAATAATTTACCAAATAATACACAAAAGAAAAAACTGAAACCAGAAGAAAAACAACACAACCTATGCGTAACAATATTTTGAATAGTCCATAAAGGCTCAAAAGGCTAAAAGGCAATATTTTATAGGTACAGCATAAAACACAGCACAAAGCACAACAGAACAAATAGAAAATGTCCACGCTGATTATAAACCTCATAGTTTTGTCAACGAATGTTGGACTATTTTTCAATGACATTTGCCTTAAATAATATACGATCAAAGCAACATTCGCCGCACATAAGGGCAAGAATGATAGTCCCTCCAACCTAAAAATCATTAATAAAACAACCAACAACACATAGGAACCAATTACGGTTACTCCTCCAAAAATTATTTCCCCTTTACTCATTATCAATTATTCTTATAACATCCGCATCGACGTATATGATTCGATAGGATAAGTACAAAATGAAAAAAGCTCCTAATATCCATAGTCAGCCCCTCCCATTTTTTAGACAAATGTAAAAAATAAATTGGAAATCACAAATATGGTAGATATGAGACGCCCCATGGGGACGTCTCTACCGGAACAATCCAAACTTGTCACAGATACCCAAAACAAATACGGCCATTACAATCAACGGCAAGACGTAGGTCAGATAGCCTCCCATCCAGCGTTGGAAACGAGCACCCTCGCCTGTATTCGCCTCTTCGTAGAAGCCCTTTAAGCTCCAACCATACCTGCGCGTACAGAACAAACAGAAGACCATACCGCCCAAAGGCAACAGACAATAGGAAACGACGAAATCCTCAAAATCGAGAATCGTACCGCCAAAGACCTTCAGCCAGTCCCACGTCCACTCGTTGAAGCCCAATACACACGGTACAGACAACAATGTTATGATAAAGAAATTGTAGAACGACGATTGCTTACGCGTCCAATCAAACTGCTCCGAACAGCAGGTGATGATATTCTCGAACACAGCAAACACCGTGGACAACGACGCAAACGACATAAAGATGAAGAACATCGCCCCCCAGAATTGCCCCCACGGCATACGGTTGAACACCTCCGGCAACGTGACAAACAACAATCCCGGACCTGCGCTCGGCTCCACATTATAGGCAAAACAGGCAGGGAAGATAATCAATCCAGCCACTATTGCTACGCCCGTATCAAGCACGGCAATCATCATTCCCTCTCGCAAAATCGTGTTTTTCTTAGACATATAACTACCAAAGATCGCCATGGAACCGATACCGATACTCAAGGTAAAGAAGGCATGAGACAAGGCATTATATATCACATTGGCAATTCCAATCTCCTTCATACGGTCAAAATTCGGGACAAGATAGAACTCAAGTCCGGCCATACCGCCTTCGAGCAGCACACTATTTATCGCCAAAACCACCATCAGACCCAACAATATGAGCATCAGTGTTTTAGATACACGTTCCACGCCCTTGATGAGTCCATACCCCACCGTAACGCTTCCTATCAGTACCACAATCACCATCCACATAGCCATAGTGGACGGATCGCCCAGGAGGGCATTGAACTCGCCCGCCACAAAACCCTGAGGCATATCTCCCGTAAACGTACCTTTGGCCGTGGAGAAGATATAATGCAACATCCACCCCGCTACCGTGGTGTAGAACATCATAAGCATATAACAGCCGATCAAAGAGACCCACCCCTGCAAATGCCATTTCGTACCCTCAGGCTCCAACGCCTTGAACGCCTTGATGGGGGACAAACGCGCTGCTCGTCCGACACCCAACTCCATACAAAGTACGGGAATGCCCAACAACAACAGGAATACAAAATATATAAGTACGAAAATTCCGCCTCCGCTCATTCCTGTAATGTACGGAAACTTCCATACGTTTCCAATGCCGATAGCACAACCTGCGGCAACAAGAATGAAGCCAAGACGAGACGAGAGCAACTCGCGCTGAGAAGAGGACTCTTTCATTATATCTGAACGTTTTATTTGTAATTTACGTGCAAAGGTAACATTTTTTTGCAAATACAGGTAGGGACGGTGGGCATACCATTGTAGGGACGGTGGGCACGTCATTGTAGGGACGGTGGGCACGTCATTGTAGAGACGGTGTGCACACCGTCTCTACAGGCCCACCAATTACAATATTTTATCAATGAAATAAGCCAACTGACGTCGCCACCATTCCCAATCGTGAGCAACGTCGTGCCCCCAGTAGTCAATCCAAGCAGGGACACCTTTCTCACATAATAAAGCATCCAAACGACGAGTGGAATCCAATAGGTCTTCCTCCCAATTGCCCTGGCCTACACAGCAAATGATTCTGCGATGTCGGTACATATCCCAATAGTAATGGTCGGCTCTCCCTGGTTGACTGCGGGAATCAACTCCTCCACGATGTAGTTGTACCATTTTTCATGAAGTTCAATACGCTCATGATAACGACTTTTCTCTTCGTCAGATACAAACGACGGATTCTCGGCATTTAGGCCATTGCTCCATGTCTCGGCATCAATACTATCTGCACAAATAAGATGAATTTCTCCAGCTTCAATCATTGGTGAAAGCACAGAAATCATACCGTTGTCCTCCCATTCATAGAATCTCTGATCCTGAGAAGGAAACACCAATACTCCCTGGCCTTCTGTGCCGTAAATCTTATACTCGATCTCTCGGTTAAGATTATTGCTCCAATGTTTGAAATACTGTATATTCATGTGACTCCTTTTTTTAATTACATTGCAAATGTACGACATCAGAATTTACTGCTATATTAAAATCAGAAACAAAGAATAATATACAAGAATGTCTGCTTTTCATAGAATATACCACTACACAATCTTGTTTTTCTCGGTCAAAAAAGAATCATTAAAAAAGTCCACGTAGTTCACACTACATGGACCTTATAAAAGAATGAATTTTATTCTTGGCACAAATACAACTTCATCCTATTTCTTCTTTATCAATACTTGCCAGTGACCTTCTGGCTGTTGTTTCTCTGATATAACTGTATGTCCTTCCAAACGAACTGATCCTGGCACATTCTCAATTGGTTTGCCGTCGTCGAGAAGAATCTCCAACACGTCGCCTGACTGCAAGGTGGCAAGTTCCAATTTTGTGCGGACGAAATTCATTGGGCACAATACGCCACGAAGATCTTTTGAACGTGTTACGGCAGGACCGCTAACCTTTGGTTGTGCCTCTTTTGCAGGTTCAACAGAGGCACGAGACGGGGTACACCCCGTCTCTACGGGGCGCTTAAACTGCAATGCGTCGTCCATATTTGCATATAGTCCGTTGACTGCATCTGCCAAGGCTTTGGCTCTCTCTCCGTCGTAATTACCGTTTTCTCCATCCTGCTTAGCCTGAAGCACAAGTGATTTGAAGGAAGCGTCAACGTAACCGGCATTGATAAAATGTTCGATGAATGCGTCAAAGACGTCTGCTGGTTGCTGTGGATCCAATCCACGTGTCACAAGAAGCATTCTTGATGCGTGGAAGATGACATTATAATTGTTCTTGCCCAAAGCTTCCTTGATTGATTCCTGATCGACGGTGATCATATCAAATAGTCCGGCTGAACACTCTGGTTTACCTCTCTTTGTGACATTGAAGACGTCGTTGCTTCCCCAGTCGAAATAGTAATTCTTATCTTCTGAGAATAACGGAACATTTGCGTATTCTGCCACCAACTTAGATGCTTCGTTCTGTCCGAGTGGAGAACGTAACCATTTGCCAAACGACAATGACTGCTTTCCTTCTCCACCAAACAGAAGATCTGCCAACTGAGTTGTCTCTACGTAACGTCGAACCAATCTCTCTACCAATTCAGGAATCTTATATGCTGCGACGGTACCGACCGATTGAGCAAGAGCAGGATTCTTCTCGTAACTTGCTCCGACATAGATCTGGTAAGCAGGATAAGCATGGTCGGAATGAAGCACCTTACCCACGAATCCAAGATCTGTCCACAATGGCTGACCACATAGGTTTGGACATCCTGAGATGTTAATTCTTGCGTCGTCGAGATACTTAAGGTCTATATCGCTATCTTCCAATCTTTTGCGGATTGCCTCAGCAAGTCCTTTTGAAAGACAGATTCCCAATCGGCATGTATCAGCACCCGTACATGAGACGATATTGTTCAATACTGCAGGCTTCTCGTATTCAGTTGTATATGCGACAAGAAGTTTCTCCAACTCCGGCAAATTAGCCTCAGGGATATTTCTCAATCGTATATTCTGACGTGGTGTGAAACGAACCGTGTGCTTGCCAAACTTAGCCACGTAGTTCAACACATTTTTCAATGCCTTTACCTTCTCGTCGTCGTTGATCCAGATATTTCCCCAAATGAAT
>JAKSLA010000046.1 GCA_024401455.1 Paludibacteraceae bacterium
CATATTTGCGAGAAAGTAGTGTGCTATCACTTTCGCGTTTCTACTCAGCGAGTAGAGCTTGAATTTTAAGAGTGTGCTCGCAAGCTCTTCATTGATAAATTCTTGTGGTTGTTTTTTTTGCACTAAATTTGTCGCATATAGAATAGCGGGAATATCATAAATGTCGCATTTATGATACACCCGCTTAATTTGTTGGCGTGTTAAGGATATGTCTTAACAACGTCGTTGACGAAAATGCCGCTTATTTGCTCAAAGCATCCATCAATTTGTCAACGGCCTTTTCTGCGTCGCCATTGGCTTCGTCCAAGAGTTGGACGAATTTTGAGCCGATGATGGCACCGTTGGCATTGGCTTGCGCGCTTGCCAACGTCTGTTGGTTGCTGATTCCGAAACCGATCATGGTTGGGTTCTTCAAGTTCAACGAGTGAACATGGTTGAAGTATGCTTGTTTGGACTCGTCAAATGATTTTTGGGCACCTGTTGTGGCGGCGGAAGAAACCATATAGATGAATCCGTCCGTGTTTTCGTCGATGAAACGGATGCGCTCGTCACTTGTCTCTGGCGTGATAAGCATAATGATGCGGATATCGTATTTGTCGGCAATAGGCTTGAATTCCTCCATGTAGTCTTTGAAAGGGAGGTCGGGGAGGATTACGCCGTCAACACCTACTTCATTGCAGCTCTTGCAGAAATTCTCGAATCCGTATTGGATGACAGGGTTCATATAACCCATCATGATGAGCGGAATGTTCACCTCCTTGCGGATGTCCTTCAACTGGCTGAATAGCTTGCGTAGGCTCATGCCGTTTTTCAAAGCCTTGCTTGCTGCATCTTGGATGATAGGACCGTCTGCCATAGGGTCGCTGAACGGGATGCCTATCTCAATCATATTGATACCTTTGCGTTCAAGGGTCTTGATGACCTCTGCCGTGTTCTCCAATTTCGGAGCACCTGCGCAGAAGTATAAACTCAACAAATTCGTTGGTTTTGAATTGAAAAGTTGATTGATTCTATTCATTGTTTGAAAATTTTTTGATAAACGAATTAAGCAGTTCTGCGTCTTTGAGCGCAGGTGCAATCTCAAATTTAGAGTTTAGGTCAATGCCGACCCATTGTGGGTGTGCAAACGACCGCAGAGCCTCTAAACTGTCTGGCCCGATTCCTCCGCTGAGAAGGAATGGCGTGGAACCTTGGTAGGCTTTTAGCAGGCTCCAGTCGAACGAGTAGCCTGCACCGCCTTTGGTCGGCGTTTTCGTGTCGAAGATATAGTGGTCACACACACCTTCGAAGGCCTTGACGTTCTCGAAATCTGCTTCGACGGCAATGCCAAACGCTTTGTTGATGAATACATCTGCGAGAGAGGCCTCTTTCAGCGCGGAGCGCAACTCTTGGCAAAAGGCTGGCGTTTCGGCTCCGTGGAGTTGTATTCCGTTAAAGCGGAATAGTTTCACCTTCTCCAATATATCTGTTACGGAGTAATCAACGAAGACTCCGACGCGCTTTGCCTTCACTGGAAGGTAGGCCGGCAATTCTGCCACGTGGCGTTTGGATTTCTCGTAGAAAATGAATCCCATCCAATCGATGCCTATCTGTTCCACTTGGCGGATGTTCTCCTCCTCGCGCATGCCACAAACTTTGACAATCATATTATGCCTCCACTTGTTGAATGAACGACTTTAATGCTTCTCCTGGGTCAGACTCCTTCATGAAGGTCTCTCCGATGAGGAATCCTCTGAATCCCACTTCGCGGAGTGACTTCACCGTCTCGGGCTTGCTGATGCCGCTCTCGCTGACCAAAGTGAACTCCTTGGGCAATAAAGAGGCAATCTTGAATGATTGCTCCACATCGGTATGGAAGGTGCCCAAGTGGCGGTTGTTCACGCCTAACATATCTACTTCTGGCGTGACGTATTCCAACTCCTTCTCGTCGTGAATCTCCAAAAGAACTTCCAACCCCAATTCGTGGGCTTGGCGCAACAATGTGCTGCACTCGTTTTGCGTAAGGTCGGCGGCGATGAGAAGAACAGCGTCCGCTCCAATCATTTTTGCTTCCAAGAGTTGATATTCATCGATGATGAAATCTTTTCGTAGAATGGGAGTCTCAATCTTACTACGAACTTCACGGATGAAGTTTTGTTCGCCTCCGAAGTATTTGTAATCAGTGAGGATGGAGATGGCTGAGGCTCCGTTGGCTGCATATTTAGGAACGACCTCCATTACTTTCGCATCTTCATGAATCCAACCTTTGGAAGGCGATTTCCTCTTGAACTCACTGATGATGCCAGATTGGCTATTCCGTAGAGAGTCACGCATGGAACGCTTCTTCAATCCCTCTTCTTCAATCTTCTTCTCCACTTGGCGGCGGAGGGTATCTAAACTGATAAGTTCTTTCGAAGCTTTAACTTCCAAACGTTTGTTGGCTACGATTTCCTCTAATATATCCTTCATGATGAATGGAGTTAACTATTTATTTCGACATATTTCTTCAGAACAGACAAAGCCTTGCCGCTCTCCAAAGATTCGCGGGCAATAGCCAAGCACTCTTGGAATGATTTGTCTTGTTCGATAACATGGATAGCGAAGGCCGCATTGATGAGAACGACATTTTTTTGAGCCAATGTGGAACGGTTCTCCAAAACGGCATCAAAAATATCCTTTGCCTCCTCAATCGTAGATCCTCCGAAGAGATCCTCTGTATTCAAGACGTTCATGCCGAATTCGAGTGGTTGGTAAATGTGCTCCTCGTCGTTATAGACTACCTTGAAACTGCCTGTCAATGAGATTTCGTCGTAGCCGTCCACGCTTGTCACGATACCGTATTTGATGCCCAAGCGCTGATAAACTTGGCGGTAAAGGCGTTGTTGGTCGAGGTTGGCTGTTCCCAACAATTGGTAGTCAGGATTACAAGGATTGACCAATGGACCCAAAAGGTTGAAGCAAGTTGGCGTTCCCAATTGGCCCAATGCTTTGCGGGCAGGTCCCACCCATTTCATACCTTTTGCGAAGAGTTGTGCGTGTTGGTGTACAAATCCGCACTCTTCCAACGAGCGGAGAAGTTGTCCGTTGTCGTTGGTGAATTTTACGCCATGGCTCTCAAGTACATTGCTGGCGCCAGAAACGCTGGATGCGGCGTAGTTACCATGCTTCGCAACTTTGTAGCCTGCACCAGCCACCACGAAACAAGAACATGTGGAGATGTTGAATGTGTTTTTTCCGTCACCTCCCGTACCCACGATGTCAATGACTTTGTAAGGACTGAAATCCGTGTGGATACCTGTGGCCAAAAGACCTTCACGAAATCCGAGAATCTCTTCCACCGTCACGCCACGCATTTGAATAGCCATCAATATGGCGGCAATTTGTTCGTTGGAATACTTTTGCTCTGTTATCTCAATCAATATTTCTTTGGCCTGGTCTTTAGAGAATGTCTCTTGATTGGCCAATTTCTTTAATATGTTGTCCATATATTTATGCGTATAAAGTTATCAATGGTTTACCCAGTTCTTAATCATTGTTTTTCCGTCTGGTGTCAAGACTGATTCCGGATGGAATTGAATGCCACGAATGTCGTGGTCTTTGTGGCGAAGGGCCATCACTTGACCTTCGTCGCTTGTCGCCGTTATCTCAAGACAATTTGGAATGCTGGCAGCGTCCACTACCCAAGAGTGGTAACGGCCTACTTGAATGTCCTTTGGCAAACCTTCGAAAATGTAGTCGTTTTCTACAATGTGGGCAGGCGTCTGAACTCCGTGAAACACTTCGCTCAGGTTGACCAAAGTGCCCCCGAATGATTCTCCTATGGCCTGCTCGCCCAAGCAGATGCCAAGAATCGGCTTTTTGCCTGCGTACTCTTTGATGACTTGCATCAGCAGACCCGCTTCGGAAGGAATTCCAGGACCAGGACTCAACATGATTTTGTCGTACGCCTTCAAATCGTTCAATTGGAATTGGTCGTTGCGGAAAACCGTCACATCCACCTCCAACTCTCTCAATAGATGGTAGAGGTTATAGGTGAAGCTATCGTAATTATCTATCAAAACTACTTTCATCTCTATCAATGTTTAATTGGCGAAAGGAGTGCCAACTGATTGTTGATTCTTAATTTAATTCTCGAATTGCGTATCACATCTCTTCTGCCATAAGGATGGCTTTGCGGAGAGCGCCTAACTTGTTGTTCACCTCTTGCAACTCGTATTCCTCGTCGCTTTTGGCTACGATGCCTCCACCTGCTTGGAACCACAATTCGTTGTTGCGGGAAACGAATGTACGGATGGTGATGGCTTGGTTGAGCGAACCGTCGAAACCGATGAAACCGATGCAACCTCCGTAAGCGCCTCTGTTGTGAGGCTCATATTCGCTGATCAACTGCATGGCGCGGACTTTTGGTGCGCCGCTCAATGTGCCTGCAGGGAATGTGTCGATGAATGTTTTGATTGGATCGGCACCCTCTACAAGGTCTCCGCTTACACGGCTTACCAAGTGGATGACATGGCTGTAATATTGCAACTCTTTATAGAAGTCCACCTTCACGTTTTTGCAGTTGCGGCTCAAGTCGTTGCGGGCCAAATCAACCAACATTACGTGTTCTGCATTCTCTTTTGGGTCGTTTCGTAGATATTGCGCGTTCTTCGCATCTTGTTCTGCGTTGCCCGTCCTCTTTGTCGTACCTGCGATAGGGTCGATGTAGGCTCTGAATTTCGGATTCTCCTTGGTCCCGAGATTCTCTACGCGGCAGTGTGTTTCTGGCGAACTTCCGAAGATGCGGAATCCTCCGAAATCGAAGTAGAATAGGTAAGGAGATGGGTTGATGCTTCGAAGTGTACGATACAATTTGAAGTCGTCTCCCTCGTAATGTTGCACGAATCTTCGGCTAAGCACGATTTGGAACACGTCGCCTCTTTTGCAGTGGGCAATGCCTTTGCGGATGTTGGCCTTGTGCTCTTCGTCGCTCAGCGGACTGGAAACGTCGCCTATAGGATGAAAACCGTAAAGGCGAATGTTATGCTGGTTGATGGCCTTCTCTATTTCCGAAATGCGGCTCTCTTCTCCGTCGGCAAGTAGTTCGAAGATAGTCAGCGAGTTTTTGAAATGGTCGAAAACGATGACGAATTTGTAGAGAATGTAGAGCATGTCAGGTGCGTCGTTTCTCTCCATTGTCTCATCTTTCACGGCAATGTTTTCAAAATATTTCACAGCGTTGAATGAGGTATATCCGAACAGACCGCATTGGTCTGCGCCTTCCCCTTTTACGTCGAACGAACTAAGGAACAAGCGGATGATGCCTTCCGATTTGTTGGATTGGTTGATCTCTTGCTCTACTTTGCTTCCGTCGGGGAATGTGCATCGGCCTATTCCATGTTCGATGGAGACTTGCGCCAAAGGCTCGATGCCGATGAAAGAGCGTCCGTTCTCACCACCGTGGTAGTCGGAACTCTCCATGAGGGCGCTCTGCGTGAAAAGGTCGCGAAGGTGCAGATAAGCACTTACGGGCGTGCAGAGGTCTGCTAACATCTTGCGACTCTCTATCTTATATTTGTATGTTGCCATAACTGATGTTGCTTTAAGTTGATTAGTCGTTGATGCCTTTATCATCTTTGTGAGAAAGGTAAGTGTCCAAATCCTTGTCTCCTCGTCCGCTGACCGTGAGGACAACCACGTCGGTAGGCTTGAACTTCACCTTAGGAAGAGCACCCAAGGCGTGGGCTGATTCCATTGCAGGGATGATGCCTTCCAAGCGAGTCAATTCGAAAGCGGCGCGGAGAGCCTCGTCGTCGTTGATGGCCAAGACGGTTGCCCTGTGTTGCTTGGCAATGTTGGCGTGGATAGGACCGATGCCTGGGTAGTCCAAACCAGCGGAGATGCTGTATGGCTCTACGATTTGTCCGTCCTCCGTCTGCATGGTCAAGGTGCGGCTTCCGTGAAGGATTCCGAGCGTGCCCTTTTGGATGGTGGCTGCTGTGTAGCCGGAGTCAACGCCCTTTCCGCCAGCCTCTGCCAAGACGATTTTAACGTCGGCATCGTCGATATAGTGATAGATGGTACCTGCGGCATTGCTTCCGCCACCTACACAGGCGATGAGGTAATCTGGGTTTTCTCTGCCTTCCTTCTCCTTCAACTGCCATTTGATTTCCTCGCTGATGACGCTTTGTAGGCGAGCCACCATGTCTGGATAAGGGTGGGGACCAACGGTTGAACCGATGATGTAGAATGTGTCGGAAGGGTGGCAGCACCAGTCGCGGATGGCTTCGTTGGTAGCATCTTTCAATGTCTTGTTTCCACTTTCAACAGGGAAGACTTCTGCGCCGAGCATCTTCATGCGCTCTACGTTTACGTGCTGGCGCTTAACATCTGTTGCCCCCATGTAAACGCGGCAAGGAAGGTTCATCAATGCACAAACGGTAGCGGTTGCTACGCCGTGCTGTCCGGCGCCTGTCTCGGCGATGATGCGCTTCTTGCCCAATCTCTTGGCCAAAAGTACTTGACCTAATGCGTTGTTGATCTTGTGTGCGCCTGTGTGGTTGAGGTCTTCACGTTTCAAGTAAATCTTGCAACCATATTTCTCGCTAAGTCTGTTGGCGTAATAGAGTGAAGATGGACGACCTGCATAGTCGCGCAACAAATCTCTATACTCTTTCTGGAACGACTCGCTTTCGATGATTGGCAAGTATGCGTTCTTCAAATCTTCTACAGTCTTGTAGAGTATTTCTGGTACATAGGCTCCACCGAATTCTCCGTAGTAGCCATTCTCGTCAACTTGAAATGATTTCATTTTATTTATATTTTTTTCGTTTATATTTTCTTGACAAAAAAAGGAGGCCTGTCGTGAAAGACGAGCCTCCTTTATATTTTCGTAAAGTATTTTTTAATCTTTACTATCATGCACAAAAAGGATGAGCAAGCGCCCTCACAACGGTTAGTTCTGAGCCTTGCCACCACCAATATGTATGATTAATAATGATCATAATTTCTTACTTTTGTTATTATGCAGTAACTGCTTCCTTTTATCAATGCAAATTTACAAAAGAATTCTTTTTATATTGCAAAAAATCACCAGAATTTTTTGAGAGATTCGTTATATTCAAATCCTCCTTCTGCCAATTTTTTGATAAGTTCTTCTTTATCAACGTCTAAATCTTCACAAAGTGCGTCGAGCGAATCGTATTCATCACGCAATTTCATGTTCACAAAACTGAATAACATATTGATATCTTGGGGAAGTGAGTCCATAATCCTTGTTTTCTTTGAAGTTATAAATTGATGTGACCTTTTAATCCGGAAGTTTTTTTGTGGCCGAATTTGCTACAAAGGTACGATTAAAGTTTAGTAATGCAAACTACAAAGTTTTTTGATTGGTTGTGTAAAAAATACGCATTGAATTTGCTTGGACTAATTTTGGGGCTGTCATGGGGCAGGGCGTAGGACTGCAAGGCCAGTCTTATGCCATTCCGACTGTAGGCGTGACGAATGCGCCCACTGGCAATTGGAGGGGCAGACAAGAAGGTATAGCGGCCATCAAACCTTATGTGGACGAGTTCATCCGCTTTGCCCAGGCTCATCCTGAACTTACATTTTTCGTCACGAGAATAGGCTGCGGTAATGCAGGGTTTAATGATAGAGAGATGGCTCTGTTGTTTATGAAAACGCTATCAATGAATAATGTTTATTGGCCCCAATCTTTTCTTGCGGAGTTGGCTTGACCCCTATTTTTCATGTTGCTTTTGTCACGAAAAAATCATTATGGGTGAAAGTTCGTTTAAAATGCAGTAAAATGCTTATATTTGCATGTGTTTAAGTGATTATAACGACGAAAGTATATGAAAAATATTTGTTATCTGCTATTGATGGGGCTCTTGGCTTCGTCATGTGCAAGCACAAAAAAGATGGAGGCAATCCAAAGCCAGTTGGAGAACTGTGAGAAGGACAACAGCGAAGCCTCTCGTGATTTGACGGCGGCTAAGGTTAGAATCTCCAGTTTGTCCTCTGATTCGGCGGCTATGCAGAAGCGTTTGGATGAAATCATCGCTGATACGGTAAGACAATCTAAAGAGTTGCACCAAAGCGAGATGCAGTTGGCTTCTTTGCGTAAGTTGTACGATCAACTCAACGACCAATTGGGAAAGAACAACGTGCAAGGGGAAAAAGAGATTAAGGCTCTTTTGTCCGACCTCCAAAAGTCTCAGGAAAAGTTGCAGGTGAGAGAGGATGCTTTGCTTAAGGCGGAGGATGATTTGAAGTCGTCAGCCAAGGCCCTTGCCGAGAAAGAGAAAAAAGTTGTTTACCTCTCCAAGAAAATCGGAGAGCAAGATAGTTCAATGCGTGCGTTGCGCCAAAAAGTGGCAACCGCTTTGAAGGGATATGTCGGTAACGGTTTGGAGGTTGTCAACAAGAACGGAAAGGTCTATGTCTCTATGGACGAGAAGTTGCTTTTCCAATCGGGAAGTTGGAATGTGGACGAGAAGGGTGCGGCTGCATTGGGCAACATTTCTAAACTTTTGGCGGATAACAAGGATCTTCAAGTGGTGATTGAGGGTCATACCGACAATTTGCCATACCGTGGTTATGGCAATGTGGACGACAACTGGGATTTGAGTACGAAGCGTGCCACTTCTATAGTCCGCATCTTGTTGAAGAACGAGGAAATTGATCCAAGCAGAGTGACGGCTTCTGGTCGTGCGGAGTTTGTGCCTATTGACACGACAGACTCTCGCGAGGCTCGCCAGCGCAACCGTCGCACCGAGATAATCTTCAGTCCGAACATCGATGAAATCATGAGAGTAATCGGTGGCGAATGATTGATTGGAAATCTTGGCTTGTAACAATAAGGCAAAAGGCTGAATTCTGATTCGGAATTCAGCCTTTGTTGTATGAAGCGTTGGGGCATTTATGACTAACCTCTGCCAATATGAAAGCTGAAACTTTTTCATTATCTTTGTTGCTATAAAATTTCTGAACGATATGGCAAAAGAATTCAATACGACAGGCAGTTGCAATCCGGAGTGTCATTATATGGTGAATGTTGACGACAAGTTGGCGAAAATTCGCGAACTTGTTGACAATGGTAAGTACTTTACCATCAACCGTGCACGTCAGTTCGGAAAGACTACGACGATGGATTTATTGTACAAAAAACTTAAAAATGTATATAAGTTCATTTATATCAGTTTTGAATGTGATTCTGTAGAAACTTGGCAAACCACTGAGAGTTTTTGTTCGTCGTTGATAGGTAAGTTTTTGGAAGAATTGACACAATCTGAAGATTATGACTATTGGAAAAGTTGTAAAGATGCCGTAAAATCGTTGGAAGATTTGTCGTCAGCAATATCAAGATTCTGTGAAAAGTCGGAGTTGCCAGTTATTGTTATGATTGACGAAGTTGACAAAAGCCAAGACAATCAAATATTTCTTTGTTTCTTAGGTATGCTAAGAAACAAATATTTAAAAAGGACAAGGGAAAATTCCCATTCCACCTTCCATTCTGTCATTCTTGCCGGAGTTTATGATGTCAAAAATCTCAAACTGAAGATTCGTAGCGACGAGGAGAAAAAATACAATTCACCATGGAATATAGCAGTTCGTTTTAATGTTGATATGACACTCGGTGCGGAAGGAATCAAAGGGATGCTTGATGAATACGAGTCGGATTACCATACGGGAATGGATACGAAGATAATTGCCGATGAGATATACAGAATGACGTCTGGATATCCATTCTTGGTTAGTTTCGTTTGTTCTTTGATCCATGAAGAGTTTTGTGGCGATTGGAGTGACGATGGAGTGAAAAAAGCAATCAAGTGGATAGTGGTTAACAATAGCACTTTGATGGACGACTTGTCGAAAAACTTAGAGAATAATTCTGAACTCAAACGGATGTTGGAGGGCATCTTGCTACATGACAAAGAATATCTTTTCGAACCAGATGTGCCGGCTATCCGTTTAGGCAATATGTTCAGTTTCATAAAGAATGACGAGACGGGCCACGTCGCCATCCACAATCTTATTTTTGAGCAAAAACTCTACAACTATTTCATGGCGGAGCAGTCGCTAAAAGAAGAGATCAGTTTTTCCACTAACAGATCCATTTTTGTTTCTGGTGGCAAACTAAATATGCCTCTTGTCATCGAGCGTTTCAAAGATTTGTTGGAATCCGAGAGCAGAAGTAGCGACGAGGAGTTTTTGGAGAAACAGGGACGACTTCTTTTCTTGTGTTTCCTTAAGCCAATCATCAATGGTACAGGTTTCTATTATGTGGAGCCTCAGACTCGTAACGATGGCCGTATGGATATTGTCGTGACGTACGGAGGCGAAGAGTTTATCATAGAGTTGAAAATTTGGCGTGGCATGAAATATGAGGCAAGAGGTGAAGTCCAAGTATCTGAATATGCCAACACTCGTGGCTTGAAGAAAGCCTATCTCATCACTTTCTCATTCCTGAAGGAGAAAGTCGTGCAGGTCGAACCGGAATGGAAAATAGTCAACGGAGTGGATGTTTATGAAGGAATTATTTGGGCGAAGAGGAAATGAATTTCACAATTTGTAATTCTGCAATGTGGCAAAGTAGTGATGTCATGTTTCAGATAGGAGTCTAACGGATGGAACTTCCTTAAAAATAAAAAAAGAAGAAAACCCTTGCGCTTTCTTCTTTTTTTTCGCATCACGCGTTTGTTAAAAAAAACGTACAGTGCAAAAATAGGAAATGGCTATTAATTAACTTTGTAATAAAAACGAACTTAGTATGTGATAAAAGAGGAGGCCTTAATTCCTCATCTCTTATGTTACAAATGTAGTGATTGTGATAGGTTCGGACAACTACAAAATCTTGTAGAAATTCTTGCGTCGCTTTTGACGGTGTCAGAAAATGGTTGCAACGGGGTGTCTCGGGATTAAAATTTTTTATGGTATGGAAAGAAGTTTAGGTAGGCGAGTTTTTGTAACAGGCGGTGCGCACGGCATTGGACGCGCTATCGTTGAGGCATTTTGTGCGCACGGAGATAAGGTGGCCTTCTGTGACATAGACGAAATTCGCGGAGCGGAGACGGCAAAGGCTACGGGGGCGCAATTTTATAAGGTAGATGTCGTTTCGAAACAGGCATTGGAAGATTGTCTGGCTCTGCTTGTTGATGCGTGGGGTGATTTGGACGTGATTGTCAATAACGTAGGGATTTCTGCGTTTGCACCCATAACGGAGGTGAGTGTGGAAGATTTCGATAGGGTGATAAACACTAATTTGCGTCCTGTCTTTATAACAGCACGTTTCTTGGCTTGCTTGCGTCAGGCCAATGGCAATAGAAGTTATGGCCGTATTGTCAATCTTTGTTCCTCCCGATATTTGCAGAGCGAGGCGGGGACAGAGGGATACAGTGCTTCGAAGGGAGGAATCTATGCGTTGACGCATTCTCTTTCAATATCGCTTGCGCCGTATCGCATCACGGTCAATGCTGTAGCGCCAGGCTGGATCCATGTCAATGAAAATGAGGTGTTGCGACCAGAAGACCACGCGTTTCATCCTTCGGGAAGGGTGGGCGAACCTGCGGATATCGCCCGAATGGTCATGTTTTTGGCAGCACCCGAAAATGATTTTGTCAATGGGCAAACAATGGTAGTGGACGGTGGCGTCACGAAGAAGATGATTTATCCTGAATGAAATTCGTGTAGGTCGTTGAGTAAGCGACGTGTAATTGCAGGAAATGAGGTGGGAAAGTTTTGTTTTAGGGAAGGGAAGTTGAGTGCCGACAAGGTGTTTGTTTTTATTCCCGCGTAGAGAAGTCCCCAAGGAGCGTCTCGGAATGATGCAAAACGGTACGAACCCTGCTTTATTCTTTGCCATTCCTCAAAAAATGTGAATGAGTATTTTATCTAAGACATTTTCTTTCTTTTTTTTAATAAAAAAGGTGTACCTTTGCAGAAGGTAAAAAAATCCGAAAATCAATTCATATAAATGGACAACAATCACCCATTCTCAGTCTTCTCAGGAACCAGTACAAGGTATTTGGCAGAAGAGATTTGCAACAGCTTAGGCTGTTCTCTTGGTAAAATGAATGTTCAAAAATTCGCTGACGGCGAGTTCGGTATCTCTTACGAGGAGTCAATCCGTGGACATTATGTGTTTTTGGTACAGTCAACATTCCCCAATGCTGACAATTTGATGGAACTTTTGTTGATGATTGATGCGGCGAAGAGAGCATCAGCGCAAAAGATCATCGCTGTTATCCCTTACTTCGGTTGGGCAAGACAGGATAGAAAAGATAAGCCACGTGTTGCTATCGGTGCTAAATTGGTGGCTGACATGTTGACGGCTGCTGGTATCGACCGTCTTATCACGATGGACCTTCACGCCGACCAAATTCAAGGTTTCTTCAATGTTCCAGTTGACCATCTTTACGCTTCAACCGTATTTTTGCCATATATCCACTCTATGAAGTTGGAGGATTTGGTAATCGCCTCTCCTCACGTGGGTGGTTCTAAGAGAGCTAACTCTTACTCTAAGTACTTGGGTTGCCCAATGGTACTTTGCCACAAGAGCCGTGAGAAGGCTAATGTTGTTAGTGAGATGACAATCATCGGTGACGTAAAGGGTAAGAACGTCATCATCTTGGATGATATGGTTGACACTGCGGGTACTTTGACCAAGGCTGCAGACATTATGACAAACGCTGGTGCGAAGTCAGTTCGTGCTGTCGTAACTCACCCAGTGATGTCAGATCCTGCAAGCACTCGTGTTGACGAGTCCAGCCTTACTGAGTTGATCTTCTCTAACTCAATTCCTTTCAACAAGAGTTGTAAGAAGGCTCACGTCATCTCTATTGCCGATATGTTCGCCGACACAATCCGTCGCGTTCACTCTGGCGACTCTATCAGCGAGCAATACCTTATCTGATAATTAGTGTCTTAATATAAAAGAGGCGAAGCAAAGAGATTTGTTTCGCCTCTTGTTTTTATGGGCGGTTAGTAATTCATTCCGAACATCCATAATGGGACAAAGTTCCCATGTCCGATTTCAATGTCGTCGCGGACGACAATGCCACCTTCAATGTTTTCTATCTGCTTTTGGCTTTTATTCTTACCGCCAACCTCAAACGTGTACTCTTCTATGCGGAAATCGGATACTTTTGAGGACATCAATGGGTTGCGTACCCTCATTTGATTGTAGAAGAAAGTCTCTCTTAAATTGCCTATGTCTGGATTGCCTAAGGCCAGAATTGTCATAAGGTTGGGATTGTCTATATATACTTTCTCTACTTTTCCCAATCCTCGTAATCCTCCTGTTTCATCTCGTAGTTGACCTATCATTCCTGCTTTCTCTATATAGACGAGATAGTCCGGCACATTATTTTTACTAATGCCTAATTCTTGGGCCAGGTTGTCGTAGTTGGGCTTGTAAGGCGCTAATGTGGAGACTATGGAGAGCATTTTTTTTAGTTTGCGAGCAGTTGAGGCTTTGATGTCAGCAAATTGAGCAATATCTGATTCTATAGTTTGTGATATTACTTGTTGTATTCTGAACTCAAACCCCAACTCGTTTGAAAATGGGTAGTAGCCTCGTTTTAGATAATCCCTAAAAAGAGGCAAGGGATGCTCTATTGTCGGAATGTTTACTTTGTGAGCTAAGATTTCATGAAGAGTATATGCCTTGGTTTGTGTGTTATGAAACAATGCAAGGTATTCTCGGAAGGATAACCCTTGCATCTGATACATCAGGACTCTTCTGCTTAAGTCCGCTTCTCCTTTTTGTATGTCGAGTATGGATGAACCTGTGAATGTGACTTTGAGTTTTGGGTGAACATCGTATATTTGTTTTAATTCACGCGACCAATCTTTGTATTTATGAACTTCATCAATGAATAGGTGTGTCCCATTCTCCTTCACGAAGTTGTCTGCTAACTCTACTAAAGAGTGAGCTGAGAAGTAGATGTTGTCGGCTGAGACATATAGCAGATGATCTTTGTCTCTGTTCTGTGCTATATATTGCAAAATCATCGTTGATTTTCCGACGCCGCGAGGTCCAACAATGCCAACCATTTTGGCTTCCCATTCTATTTCATCATAGATGTAGCGTTTCATGCCGAGAGGGGTGGTTCTTAGCATGGCGTTCATGTATTCGTATAGGCTGTTGTCTATCATTTTTTTTGCTCTTTTGTTTACAAATATAGTTATAAATCCCTCAATGAGGGATGAAAATCGAAAAAATCTCCCTCAATGAGGGATGAATTTGCTTGTTTTGCTCCCTCAATGAGGGATTTTTTTTTGTTTGATTGGATATTTTTCTATTTCTTGTTCTTCGTTCCTTTTGTTTGATTATAATCTTTTGGAAAAGAGCATAGGCTTTTTTCTCTTAATTCATAAAAAAATAGTAACTTCACAAATTGACAGAATAGTCATTTTTGATAATTCTAAAAGTGAAAAATATGCGTTGCTATAATTGTGGAAACGAGTTGTCGAAGGGCGCTAAGGTATGTGTTAGTTGTGGGCAGAAGGTGGGCGAACGTCAATGGATGGCCGATGGCGACCTCGTCGGAAAAGGTCGGAAAGAGCCTGTTGGAAAGAAGCGTGAGGCATCGGGCTTTTCGTTGCCTTGGTACTACGGGCTGCCTTTGGGCATTGCCGTTGCATTGATTATAGCGTTCCTGTTGTTTCGTTAATTTTATGGGTGAAAGGTTATGGTAAAAAATATAATATTCGATTTTGGCGGTGTCTTGATAAATTGGAATCCGCACAACCTTTATGATGGCTATTTCGGCGACAAGGAGAAGGCTCAATGGTTTATCGACAATATCTGTACTTCAGAATGGAACTCGCAGATGGACAAGGGTAAGCCGTTTGATGTGGGCGTGGCCGAATTGGTGGCAAAACATCCTGATTGGGAGACGGAGATCCGTGTCTATCAGACGCGTTGGCATGAAATGGTGACGCAGGAGATGCCTGGTATGACGCAACTCCTCACCGATTTGAAGGCGAATGGTTATCCAATTTATGGTCTGACCAATTGGTCGGACGAGACGATGCAAGAGGAGTTTAAGCGTTGGAATATCTTTCGGTTGGTGGACGATATGGTGGTCTCTGGACGAGAGAAGATCTTGAAACCCGATCCAGCCATTTATCATTGCTTACTTTCCCGATTCAAACTCGAGCCTGACGAATGTGTTTTCATTGACGATAATCAGAAGAATGTCGAAGCAGCACAAAAATTAGGCATACACGCCGTTCGCTTTGAAGATGCAGAGAAGTTGAGGCAGACGCTAATCGATATGAATGTCAGATTGTAATGTGTAGTTGGCACTCCGATTTTTTTTGTGAGACGAATATTTGCAAACAATGGAACAGACACAGATAAAGGACAAGGAATCTCGTGAAACGAGTTTCGGACGTCCGAAAAAATATAAGGTGATTTTTCACAACGACGATTTCACGACGATGGAATTTGTTGTGGAAGTCTTGAAGACGGTCTTCTACAAAAGTGAGGAGGAGGCCGATGCCATTATGATGAAGGTGCATTTAGAGGGCCAAGCGGTGGTGGGCACGTATAGTTATGATGTGGCGACAACCAAAGCGGAGTTGGCAAAAAGTATGGCTCGTGCGGAGGGTTTCCCTTTGCGTGTCAGTTGTGTACAAGAATAGTGAATATGGAGAAAGAAAATAACCTTTTAGAATTATATAAATCTTTGGACGCTTTCATGAAGAAAGTTGTCGAGGAGATGAACGACTTTTGTTTGGATAAAAGGCATGGCATTGCTACTCCCGAACATTTGATGGTGGCCCTCTTGGCCCAACCTCAGTTTGCAAAGGTGGCAGAGCATTATTGCTCGGATTTTTCGGGCTTTATCGCAGAATTGTCAGAATACATGTCCGAGCAGGAAGTCATACCTGAGGATGTGGAAGAGCATTGTGTTTACTCTCAGCAGTTGATGATGCTTTTCAGTTTGGCTACGGCTTACTATCAGGCGGCTTCCGTTACGGAGATGAAGGTGACTCATATCGTTTATGCGATGTATGAGTTGAGCGGAGCGGAAGAGTCTATGATAGCCTATCTGCTCAATCGCTATATGACGGACAAGGTCGATTTTTTGGCGGCTTTGATCGATATGGATCAGACGCATACTGTTTCTGAACCGTTTCAAGCGGCTTCTGGCACTACGGCTACGGCTTCCCAGACCAAAGCCAGAGTCATCAATGCGGAGGAGATGTTGGCCGATCGCCATCCGATGGTGGGCCGCAAAGCAGAGATGGAGCAGTTGGTGCAAGTGCTTTGCCGAAAAGATAGGCACCATGTGATGTTGGTGGGTGAGATAGGTGTGGGTAAAAGCACGTTGGTCTATGAATTGGCTCGGCGAATGGTGTCGGGTCTCTTGCCTGTGCGCTTTGGCGAAAGCCGACTTTTCATCTTGAACCTCAAATCGTTGATGGAGGGCGTTCAGTTCCGTGCCGACTTAGAAAGGCGGGTAAGCGAGACGTTGCAGTCTGTTTCAGACCAGGGCAATTCGGTGGTTTATATTGAGGATATGCACCTCTTGGGCACTTTTGCCAAGCAGGGCGACGAGGTGGATTTCTCCGCCCTTTTGAAACCTTATTTGGATTGGGACAACCTCCGATTCGTCGGTGCTTGTACGCCGAAGGATTTCAGCCGATATTTCTCCAATCAAAAGAGGTTTGAGACTTATTTCCAAAAAATAGATGTGGAAGAGCCTTCGGTGGAAGATGCCATTAAGATTCTCCAGACGGTGATTCCCGAATATGCGGACTATCATAAGGTCTCTTATGAAAACCAAGCTGTAGAGTATGCCGTTACGGCGACGTCTAAACATATCCATAACCAATTTTTGCCTCAAAAGGCTATTTCTTTGTTGGATGATGCGGGGGCTTATTTGGTTTCTCATCCCGATGCAAGCAGTGGCGCTTTGGTGGATGTAGCATTGGTCTCTAAACTTTTGGCTAAGGTTTGCAAGAGTGAGACTTTGTTGACCGAAGGAGACGGTGAAGAACGATTGGCAACGCTTGAATCTCGCATCTTGTCGAAGATTTATGGGCAGGATGATGCTGTCCGCCTTATTGTGGAGAATGTGCAGATGGGCAAGGCTGGCTTGCTTGACGACCATAAGCCATTGGCAAGTTTTCTGTTCGTTGGACCTACTGGCGTAGGAAAGACGGAGGTGGCCAATGTTTTGGCAAAGGAGTTAGGCGTCGAACTGGTTCGCTTTGATATGAGTGAGTATGTGGAGCAATATACGGTTTCCAAGTTGATTGGTTCACCGGCTGGATATGTGGGCTATGATGAGGGTGGACTTTTGACGGAGGCAATCCGAAAAAATCCGAATTGTGTATTGCTTTTGGATGAGATAGAGAAGGCGCATGCTGACATCTACAATATCCTTTTGCAAGTGATGGACTATGCTCGGTTGACGGACAACAAGGGTAATCATGCTGATTTCCGTAATGTGATATTGATTATGACTTCCAATGCAGGAGCGCAATATGCGTCGCACGCATCTGTTGGATTCGGAAGTTCGACGAAAGCGGGTGATGTGATGGCCAAACAGGTGAAGAAGACCTTCAAGCCTGAGTTCCTCAACCGTCTGACGGCTTCGGTCGTGTTCAATGAGATGGATAGAACAATGGCTGAACGTGTGCTCGATAAGAAGTTGGGCTTGTTGCAACAGAAACTTTCTGCCCGTCAGGTGGAGATGCATTTCTCAGAGGAGGTTCGCCGTCATTTGCTCGACGGAGGTTTCTCTCGTGAATATGGTGCCCGTGAGATGGATCGTGTGATAGCACAGCAACTTAAACCGTTGCTTACGAAGGAGATTCTTTTCGGCAAATTGAAGAATGGTGGCATTGCAAATGTCGGTTTACAGGATGATAAGTTGGTGTTGTTATGATATTTAGACTGAATGACGAGATAGCATTCCCCGATCCTCGATTGGGTAATCCTGACGGACTTTTTGCCGTTGGGGGCGATTTGAGTATCGACCGACTTTTGTTGGCCTATGAGAACGGCATCTTTCCGTGGTTCTCTTTTCGTGATTGCGAGGAGGTCATGTGGTGGTGCCCGATGCAACGCTTTGTCATTTTTCCGAATGAAGTCCACATTTCGCACTCTATGCGTACGCTTTTCAATAAGGGGGAATATCAATTCTCCGTTAACAAGGATTTTGAAGGCGTGATACGGAATTGCAGTCGTTTGCGCATTGAGGAAGATGGCGCTTGGTTGGGCGATGACATGATTGCCGCTTATACGGAACTACACCGATTGGGTTATGCATCGAGCGTCGAGGTGTGGAAAGGCGATGAGTTGGTGGGTGGTCTGTATGGTGTGACTATGGGCAAGATTTTCATTGGCGAGAGTATGTTCTCGTTAGTGCCCAGCGGAAGCAAAATGGCATTGATTATATTGGCACAGTTGATGGAAGAGCAGGGTGGTGCTTTGATTGATTGCCAGTTGGAAACCCCGCATCTTCGTTCTATGGGTGGCCGTTTTATTAGTTATGATGAATATATGAAGATAATGGGAATTTGATGTTCTCTGTTTTCCCACAATATTGAGTGATGTATATCCCCCAAATTCCTACGTTCTTAGGAGTCAGACATTATGACTCTGTTGATGTTCAACCGATATTGCCTTATATTGATTGGACCTATTTCTTTCATGCGTGGCGAGTAGCAGGCAATTTCAAAGGAATTGAAAAAATGTGCAACTGTGAAGCCTGTAGGCAACAGTTCCTTTCTCGATTCTCGTTAGCGGAACATGAGAAGGCTTCTGTGGCTTGGCGACTCTTTCACGATGCAAGGGAAATGTTGTCCCGATTGGTGACGGAGAATCGTTTGTCGTTCCGTTCGGCGCTATGCTTTATGGAGGCTCGTTCGGAAGACGAGTCGATCGTTTTGATGGACAAAGGAGTGGAGGTGCTTCGATTGCCCATGTTGAGGCAGCAACATCCCAGCGAGCGGTCGGAATATTGTCTCTCGTTGGCCGATTTCATCTCACCCCAATCTGACTATATCGGTCTGTTTTGTGTCTCTGTGAATGGGGCTCAATCCTTGTCGGACGAGTACCGAAAGGTGGGCGATGACTATTCTTCCATCTTGGTGGAGAGCGTTTCAGACCGTTTGGCCGAGGCCTTTTCCGAATGGTTGCATTGTCAGGTGCGTAAACATATTTGGGGCTATGCTGCGGATGAGAGTCTGTCGCTGGAAGAGATTCGTAAGTGCCATTATCTGGGCATTCGCCCTGCCATAGGTTATCCTTCCTTGCCTGACCAGTCGATGATCTTTGAAGTGGGTAAATTGTTGCAACTGGAGAAGATAGGCGTTGAACTGACGGAGAATGGGGCTATGCGTCCGAACTCTTCCATCTGTGGGTTATACATTTCTCATCCACAATCCAACTACTTTATGGTGGGAAAAATTGGCGATGACCAAATTTCTGAATATGCCGTGCGACGAGGAAAATCGGTGGAAGATATGCGTCGGTGGTTGGCGGGGGTGTTGTGAAACCTGTAGGGGCAGGCCTCGTGCCTGCCCTTTGGGCAGGGGCAGGCACAAGGCCTGCCCCTACTGTTTGATGATTTTTGAACGATAGATGCCATTGGCACTCTTTGCTTCTATGAAATAGATGCCTGATGGGTGATTTTGGAGGTCAATCGCCCCTTCATATAAGCCTTGTGCCACAAGTAATCCGTGAATGTCGTAGATCTCAAATGATTGAATTTCCTCGGAAGATTGGAGATACAAACGATCGGAAGTCGGATTTGGATAGACCGTTAGGAAAACTTCGACCATCTCCTCTTGTGACGAATAGCCACCGCATACCGTTCCATTGGCCGCATTTGGGGTGGCCGTCAGCAAATCTTCTTCGCTGCATCTATCGAAAATTGTCCATTGCTTATTGTTGTCTGTAATTCTACCGTAAGAACTGTTGGTCGCATGCTTCTCGTATTTCACGCAATCGATAGTTTCGTAAGTCTTACCATTCAGGTAGGAGAGGCAAATGTTCGAGGAGGCATCATTGTCAATCTTGAAGTCCAGATAGTCAGATCCGAAACGATTGTCTCCTTTTGCCCAAAGTAACTTATGGCTGCCTGCCTTAATCACCAAATCGGACGGGTTAAGCGGTAACTCTGAAATCACGTTGTTCTTGCTGTTCGTCAAACGGAAGCCTGCCAAATTTATATCTTCGTTACCATAATTATACAACTCAATCCAATCTGGATATTTCCCAAAGTCATCCGGATTTTCGGAGTTGGCATCACTGCTTGCGCAGATTTCATTGATGACCAATGTAGGCATTGCCGAGTCGCTGGCCTTGAAGATGGCTTTCAACTTTAAGGCACTGCTCATCTTCCCTGACATGGATGAAGGCATAAAAGCACCCTTGCCTTTTGTGCTGTTGGTAATCTTTACATGCGAAGTGTCTGATATTTCCCAACGGTCAAATACGTAACCCATTGGTCCATAGGCTTCAATGTCAAAGTCGTATCCCGCAATATACTTGCCGTTGAACGAAGAGACTTTTTCCCCATTGAAAGAGAAGAAAGCACCCTCAACATTTGAGTCAATGGTGAAATTGACTACGGAATCCCCTTCCGTATAAAGTTCCAAGTGGTCATAAATGTAGGCAGGCCTTGCCAAGGCAAAAGTCCTCATCTTCTCTATGTCCTTGTCTTCTGCACCATTGCGGTATGCACAATATTCGTCACTGACCAATCCTATAATGCTGTCAAAAACGGTGTTTATCTTCTCCTTGGTGAAGCGTTCGGACAAATGAATGAGATACCTTGTGGTGAACCTCTTTTTGAACTCCGCGTTCTTGGCCAACTGCTTGAAGATGGTAACCATCCAAGATTGTTGGTTGCCCCAAGAGGTGCTTCCCAAGCCACGGCACCAGTTGATCATGTTCTTGGAACTCTTGTTCAACCATTCGTAGCCGCACAATCCGAAGCCGAAATCGGTGTCGTATAGCATCCAGCGGAACAAACCGTTCTCCTTCGTCCTCCAGATTTTTGTGTTGTTGCCGGGCCAATCGGTATTCACAATGAACTGCTGGAGTATTTGATAGTCGATATACTCATCCATATCCATTCTTGCGCAAGCACCGGCATAGAACGATGAAGAGGTCGGATCATTTCCGTTAAGATAATCAAGCAACTCGGAATAGGCTTCTTTCGTCCCTTGGGAGGCGCGCACGCCCAACTGATCAGAAATGGAGATCAAGTCAATCTCATCCTCTTCATATCCATAATTGGATTTTATGTAGTCTGCGTTTGTGCGCTCGTTCAACGCCATCATGCCGATGTATTCTCCGTTCAAATAGTAGGCTACGGGTTGGTAGGCTTGATAATCAATGTTCATTCCGATGGCAAAAGTCTGTATCAATCCGTCACGGAATGGCACACAACTATAACCTGTGCCACCATTTCTCAAATGAAGTGTTTTGTGTGTCACTTTCGGCTTGGATTGGAAGAAATGGTAGCTGTATTGATCTTCTCCAGTCTTCTTCGAAGCTTTCAGTGAAATGGATTTGATCTTTTCGCTTCTTGAACAACCACCCTCGATGGCCGCCTCCACCTCTTGAGAAAGAACTCGCTTCCCATCCACGATATATTCAAAGTTCAACGGACGTTTCCAGTCTTGGTTGTAGTTGGCGCTTGTGCTTTGGCAACTTTTTTCTCCTCTGATGCCGTTCGTTCCCACGACAAACATGCCGTACGTCGGGTCATCATAATACTTGTTGTCTATGGTGATGGATACGATCGGAAGGGTGAAGCCTCCGCAGTTGGAATGTTTGCTGTCTTCATAAATGTAAGATCCCGTTGCTATCTTGCTTGGCAACAAGCCTGATTTGTAGGCAATGGCCCTGACATTAGCATTGGCCGTAATCTTGATGGGTTCCGTATAGAGTAGGCCGTTCGTGTCGGAGGGCTGCGTGCCATCCATGGTGTAATAAATGACTGCGCCGGTCGTATTCGTCTTCAACTCCAATGACACCGAGCCCGTCATTATGCCAGGAAGTTGGCTGAACGAAGGCTTGGCACATCTGCCAGACGAGAGGCTTGAAACCACCTGCGTGTTTTTTTCGTAGGGGGATGGTTGCATAAAGCCCACTTCGTTGCCGTATCTGCCGTAGGCGATATGTGCATCCGTTTCCGCATAGGCTAAAGAGTCAATCAGAATGCCGTCGTATTTCAACGTCACATACCCTCCGTCGGCGTCTAACTTATAGGGCGAGTGGTTGGTTTTCGATGACTCGTCCATCCACACAATGCCGTAAGAGGAGGCTGCAATCGTTAGGTCGTTACCAATCTCCCACGTCCATTTCAAACTATACATTCCCTTCGAAGTCTTCTTGTAGTGGGTCATCACACAATTCTTCAAGTTGATTTTGTGTGTTGATGTGTTTGAAAACTCCACGTAGCCGGAGAAGTTGTAATTGTCTTTGTTGATGTAGGTGGAAAGATTGCAAGGCATTATCTCACTGAACTTTATCGACGAGTAATACTCCTCGAGCGTCATTTTGTCAACGTAGTTGTCCTTGTAGGTGTCTTTGCATCTGCTGCAGGTGTGAAGCGTATATCCTTTTTCCGTAAGGGTGGGTTCTACTAATGATGTTTTGTAATCATGTCCCGTTGCCATTGCCTCTTCCTTGTACGAGTCCGTGCAACGGGTGCATTTATACGTTTCATATCCATTTTCAGTGCAGGTTGGCTTGTGGGATGAACTCAATGAATAGGAATGGCCTAATGCAGGCACTACCGAAGTGGTTGAATCGCCGCACAATGAGCAAACGTTGCTGCGTAGCCCGTCATTCGTGCAAGTTGCCTCTTTCAACGTCTTCGTCACAAATTTGTGGGTGCATTCGCCGTCTTGAGCAAGAGCATTTACTATCGGACAGCAAGATAGCAAAAGTATTATAAAGAGTCGTTTTGGAAGTGAGTCCATATTTATAATCAATCTTATAAGAAATTGGAAACGCAAATTTTATCAGACAAATGTAATGATAAATATGTATGCAGCAAAAAAAAATGGATTTTTGTCGTTTTGAGGTTTTTATTTTGTCTGACAAATCCTTAAAAATCCAATCGGGGAAGTCCCTATAAACGAACAGCCTCTGTTGTCTTTTTTTGCTTTTTATGCTATTTTTGCAGAAAAGACTGGGCCCATGTGTGAAGCGACTGAAAAGTTAACGCTATTTATTGGAGTATGTTTGATATTCTGATGACACATAACTATTAGGGCAATAAACAACTAAAATAAAAAGGTGTATGAACAAAAGATTGAACTATTGGCTTGCTCTTTCGGTAAGTTTGGTGATGGCAACATCGCCAATAATTTTCTCGTCTTGCTCGGATGGTGCTCCGAAGAAGGACCAAAAAGATGCAAACAAGGACGGAAACGGAGAAAATGGCGAAAGCAACGGCAGCAACCCAGGGGAAGGTCAATCCGTCACTGGCAAAGTGGGCAAGTACCCCTATGTGGATCTCGGCTTGCCAAGCGGACTGAAGTGGGCCACCTACAACATTGGGGCAACTAAGATAGAGGAGTCTGGCAATTATTTTGCATGGGGAGAAACAACTCCACAACCTAAGTCGGATTATTGTTGGACAACATACAAGTGGCGTAGCGGTAATCCTCGTTCTGTGACGAAGTATTGCGCCGATAGGTTCTATGGCACAGTTGACGATCTGACCACCCTTCTCCCCGAAGACGATGCAGCGACAGCAAACTGGGGAGACGCATGGAGAATGCCAACAATGGAGGAACAGGAAGAGTTGAGAGAAGCTTGCGATTGGAAGTGGACGAATAACTTCAATGGCACCCGAAAGTCGGGTATGATAGGCACCAGCAAGACCAATGGCAACACCATATTTCTTCCCGCTGCGGGGTGTTACGACTGTGGACGTCACAACAACACTGTGGGCTATTACGGCAGCTACTGGTCATCGAGCCTCTCGGAATTCAGTAACAGCGCCAGCGTACTCGATTTCGACTCGGACCACATCGGTGAGTTCTCCTATCCTCGTCCAGACGGTCAGCCTGTACGAGCGGTTTCAGAAGAATAGCGGGGCGCATTCGACGATTTGATTGTTGGAAAATAAGGGACGTCTCTACAGGATTATTTGATTGTGTCCGATATTCTGATAAAGCAATAAACAACTAAAATAAAAAAGAATATGAACAAAAAAATAAACTATTGGCTTGCAAGTCTTGTGATGGCGACGTTGCTGGTAATGTTGCCGTTTTGCTCGGAAGGTGCTCCGAAGGAGGATCAGAAAGATGCAAACAAGAAAGAAAATAGTGAAAGCAACGGCACCAACCCAGGGGATGGTCAATCCGTTGCTGGCAAAGTGGGCAAGTACCCCTATGTGGATCTTGGTTTGCCAAGCGGCTTGAAGTGGGCCACCTACAATGTGGGCGCCACTTCTCCCGAAGAGTACGGCGACTACTTCGCATGGGGCGAGACGAAGCCGCAGGCAGCGTCGGACTCTTCCTATTCATGGGCAACATACAAGTGGTGTAATGGTGATGGCGATTTTTTGACGAAGTATTGTACCCAAAGTAGATATGGCACAGTTGACAGTCTGACCACCCTTCTCCCCGAAGACGACGCAGCGACAGCAAACTGGGGTGGCGCATGGAGAATGCCGACAAGGGCGGAACAGAAAGAGTTGATAGAAGGATGCGATTGGGAATGGACGGACGATTACAATAGTACAGGCGTGTCAGGACAAATCGGTACCAGCAAGACCAATGGCAACACCATCTTCCTTCCCGCTGCGGGGGGTCGCAACAATGGCAGTCTCAGCGACGTGCGCGGCTACGGCTACTATTGGTCGTCCAGTCTCCGCACGGGCAGCAGCTTCAGCGCCTACGTTCTCTACTTCAACTCGGGCTACATCGACTGGGACTTCGACAACCGTCTGTACGGTCTAGCTGTTCGTGCGGTTTCAGGAAAATAAGCGAAGCGCATTGGACGATTTGATTATTTGAAAATTAGAAGCAAACCGCCCCATGGGGATGTCTCTACGGGAGGATTATTCAGAACAGCCTCTGTTGGCTCGTTTTGCTTTTTATGCTATTTTTGCAGAAAAGATTTGCGCCCATGTGTGAAGCAATAAACAACTAAAATAAAAAAGGAATATGAACAAAAAAAAGAACTATTTGCTTGCCTTCTCGGTAAGTTTGGTGATGTCAACGTTGCCTGTAATGTTTTCGTCTTGCTCGGATGATGATGATGACGATGACGATCCGATTCTAAATGTTACCGTCAACGGCAAGGTGGGTAAATACTCTTATGTGGATCTTGGCTTGCCAAGCGGCTTGAAGTGGGCAACCTTCAATGTGGGGGCAACTAAGCCTGAAGAGTACGGAGATTCTTTTGCGTGGGGTGAGATTATCCCGAAGAATGATTACCATTGGAACAACTATAAGTGGTGCAATGGCACTGCTGATAGTATGACCAAATATTGTACATCCAGTCACTATGGGACGGTTGACTATAAGAAGGAATTGGAAATGGCAGACGACGCGGCAGCTGCCAACTGGGGAAGCTCATGGCGCATACCTACAAGCAGTGAGATACAAGAATTAATAGACGGATGTACATGGAAATGGACGAACAGCTATGGTGGTGAAGTTTTGGGCACAGCTGGGCGTCTGGGCATATCCAAAAAGAATGGCAACGTGATTTTCCTTCCTTTTACGAGTATCCTTCCTGTTACGAGACGCGGCTATTGGTCTTCTACGCTTCAGGAGAGCACAGTTCCGTACAGCCTCTACTTTGACGAATACGATATTGCAGTGGGGTACAATGGCTCCCGTTGCGTAGGCCATTTGGTGCGTGCCGTTTCAGATTAGGCTTATGGCACTGAAAGCCCCGTCAAGTCGTGGCTTTCGGTGAGGAAAGTGCATCAAAAGGGAAGGGTAATCTCCTACCAATAGAGAGCATAGTCATTAGGGCTATGCTTTTTTCGTGATATTTCTTTATCTTTGTAAACACAAATCTTCTGAACGACATGGCAAAACGATTCAATACGACAGGCAGTTGCAACCCG